>CANLJW010000031.1:0-11974 GCA_947491605.1 Actinomycetota bacterium
CAAGATATTGCAATTCTTGCCCGAACTAATTCGCAATTAGATCTTTTAGAAAAAGCTTTTATTGCCGCCGGAATTGAACATCAAGTTAAAAATTCGGAACGATTCTTTAATCGCACCGAAGTCCGAGATTTAATGAAAGTTATTCGGAACGCTTCAGTTTTATCGGAGGTAAATGGCGATTGGTTAAATGATTTAATTTCAGCAATTAAGCCATTCGGTGATGGTGAATATGTCCGAGCCTTTTTGCAATTAGGTCGCGAACTTTCCCAAGAAGGTGTCAATTCATTACGCGGTTATTTGCGAGAGCTAGAAGATCGCGCTGAGCAAAATAATCCGCCGACCCTGCCGGGCGTTGCACTAGCCACTTTGCATGCTGCAAAAGGTTTGGAGTGGGAGCGGGTTTATTTAGTGGGCGTAAGCGAAGGGGTACTGCCTTGGAGCGAACCAATCGAAGAAGAGCGCCGGCTTTTCTATGTTGGGCTGACGCGGGCGAAGCGCTCATTGACGCTTACCTATCATCAAACGCCGAGCCGATTCCTAGCTGAGGCTGGCTTAGTTAGCCCGTAATTAATTGATTTGCATCACTCTCTACCCATGGTTTACTCTTACCGTTCAACGTTTTACCAAGCGTAAAACACGAATATCTGGAGGCAGAAGATGAGCGCAACGCTTATCGCAAGCAAAGGCACCGCTGTTGCGGGCTGGCGCGCGCCTGCTCTCCGCCGAGATAACCGTTCATATTCTCGCGTTCTTGTCGCAAATAGTTTTACGAGCTATTTCGCAACCAAGAACTATTCGGCTAAGGCCTACCAAGGCACCTGGAGCGCTATCGGTTAATTAAAAACCGAAAAGAACCCCAGGGCCACGAATCCAAAAAGGATTCGGGCCCTTTTTTCATTCCACCAGAAATACCCGAAAGAAATAAACCAGCAGTACTTATCGAGAGGCAAGGTGAGGACATGACAGTTCTCTTCAGTGAACTATTAATCCCAGGTTGGGCCGAAGGCGAAAACGCAAAGATTGGTTTAGACGCAGTTACCGGCAACTACGGATCCACATATGGCGAAAGCGCTGCAACCTCGTTGCCATGTCATAACACTGACCCAGAAACTTTCTTCTCAGATAAGCCGGCCGAGATTTCATACGCGAAAGCGCTCTGCGGCGATTGCCCAATGCGACGCGCATGTTTGGAAGGCGCTCTTTCTCGCCAAGAACCAATTGGCGTATGGGGCGGTGAGCTTTTTGAAGATGGCAAAGTCATCGCGGCAAAGCGGATGCCAGGTCGACCAAAAAATATTGTTGAGTCAACTTCAGTTGAAGTTGATTTTGCAGAGTTGATGGAGTCAGTGGCGAGCTAATTAAAATTAGTTATCGCTAAAACCAATGACAGCCACATTCGTTATGGAACCCCCAGCGCGAATGGGTTGGTTGTGAAATTCGCTCAACTTGGAATTGCACAATCGCCCCAAGAAAATCCGAGGTACCGCAATCTGCGAATTGCGCTACATCGAGGGCGACCAAGCCAGCAATGAAAGTGGCAATTGCTGCCGGAACTTCACGTTGCGGCAGCAATTTGCGAGATTGTAAAACTTCGTAACTCTTTTGGTCCCGATCTCTAATAGTTAATTCAATACATCTTAAGCATGGGGTTTTGCCAGAACGGATCATTGGGCCGATCGAAAATTTTCCGCAAGATAGTTCATCGATAATTAGAAACGGCACTGACTCAGACATCCATCTCTGTAAGTAATCAGCTTTCGGAAAACCTATTGAAATAATGAGTTTTGGCGTGAAAATTCGGCCCCGACGCTTGCTGGCGGTCGCAGTGTTTGATTTTGGGAAAAGCGCACAATGGGTTGCCATTTCCTTGATCGCAACTGATTTTTCGAGACCGATATCGCTATTTCGGAGATAATTTCCAGAAAGATCAACCGCGCAACATTTACTTTCGCCATCATTTTTATTTTCGTGATCTGAGAAATATATTGATTGAAAACCGCTAGCCATTAAGGCTGCCCCTAAATTTATTGCAATCCTGGATTTTCCAAAAATTAAAATTGGAAACTCCGTTCGTTTCTGCATTATGGAAATACCACTATCGAGTGCACCGGTTCGCCAAGTTGCAATTTCAAGTTCTGGCAATAACCGCTCCGTTATGGCAATCATGGAACCATCGAGCGCAGCGTTTTCGCGCTTATCTTCAAAACGATGACTTAAAATTAGCCGGGGTGGTATGAGATCGAGCAGCCCAGATTTTAATAATTGTTGGGAAATGTATTTCAATAATGAAATTGGTGCGCCAGATCTTTCAGAAATTTCAGTGAGCGAAATCTTTCCAGTTAAGTATGTGAGTACTTTTAATAAAAATGTCGACGAGTAGGTACTTTCGAGAATTACCCCGCGAGATTTATCGCCAACATAGATTTCCAACCCACCTGCGCTGGCAGAGTTTTTTGCTCTGGCTGTTATGGATGTAGCATTGATCCCTACTTTTAAGCGGGGCTGTGATTTTTCAGTAATTTGATAGCTCATCGCCCAACCTTGGCGGCTTGAGATGGTCGCTTTGGTCTCACCAACCTAATTTTGTGGAGTAGCTCGCGTAAACATCCAAAGCGTTCTTTGGTAGTTCCGTTCCGTAGTAACTGCGGTTATAAAAAAAATCGAGGACGCCCTATACGGGACGCCCTCGACCTTTAAATCTTTTGGAGAAGCTTTATTGCGCCTTGCCAAGAATGCGGTTCACCTTGGTGCCACATGTTGGGCAAATACCCTGTGCCATGCGACGACCTGACTCGGAGACTTTTACGTTTCCTTCGAACTCGCGCTTTGCTTTGCACTTAACGCAGTAAGCCTCGCCTTTATATGTCTCTGCCATTTTTTTCTCCTATCGCCGCAGGCCGATGCGAGAGCCTCCCGCTATCGCCATGCGAATGCGCTCACGATACCCCCGTACCACGCTTAAATCCTCGATTACGCAGGCGTGGGGCGGTTTATTTACGCTCGCGCCCCAGATTCATAGCCTTCGAGGAAGGCGCTCGCCGTTTCGCCCTCGCTAAATCGTTCTAAGAGGTCGGTAAAGCCCTTGCTATGGTCGGGAATCCGAAGATGAATCAACTCATGAAGCAAGACATAGTCGGTGACATAGCTTGGGGCGCCGTTTAACCGCTCTGAAATCCGAATGGTCCGATCAACAGTCGTGCACGATCCCCAACGCTCGTTCATGGCGCGCCAGGTAACGCTCGCCGGGCGCTCGCTAAATTCCGGAAGGTAGATCGACATCAATTCAATCGCCCGCTCGATCAAATCGCTATCGCTAATTCGCTCCCGAGCTTCTCGAGTTAAAACTCGTTGCACCATCTCTGGGATTAAATCTGCAACTTGGCCCCGCGGTAATCGCGCCGGAATTTGAATCACGATTGCCCCTTGTTCGCGATAGGCGCTGATTGACCGACTCCGGCGGGTATTACGAATTACTCGAATCTCAGCGCCACCAGTCGATGGTGAAGCTGGGATTCGGACTTCTGGGGCGATTGGAATGGCAGATTTCCCGCTCCGTAACCGTTTTGGCGCTTGCTGCTTCTTATCTAATTGGGTGATTGGCATATCGGCGAAGTTAGCTGGAAATATCGCATCTTGAATGAAGTTATCCAGAGAAAAGGTAGGTGCTTTCTTATCCACCGTTCTCGCTCCTAACTTGAATCCGATTTAACGACCAGGCTCGCTCCACCGCTAAGTATGAGTTATCCACTTAAAAGTTCGAGTTATCAACACCTTATCAACAGCCACTTTTTATTTGAAATCTTAAGGCTTCCTTGAGAGTTATAAAGTATTTGTATAGTTACAAAACGGATGAAAATAATTTTATTTTTTGGGAGCGTAATATTTAACAAAATTAAATTTAATTGATAATAAGCACTCGATGTAGGTTGATAATTACCTGTGAGTGTCGTACTTTGCGGTTACGAAGTCCTCGGATAACCGTTCTTTATCTGCAAGGGGAAGGCAGATAACGAATCGTGCGCCCGGGGGCTTCGCTTTTTAATTTGCAACTTAAATCAAGCCAGAAAGATCATCGGGCACGATTGTGCTCTTTAAAAATTTAATCGGATCAGCTAAATCGTTTTGATGTGGCAGCAATACCGCGTCTTCCCAAAGCCGATCCCGATTTTCAGCTTTCATCTCACCAATTTCACGCCAAAAAGTTGCACATTCACGGGCAGTTCTAGGTGAAACTTCTAAACCAACTAGTGAAGCAAATAGTTGTTGGGTTGGCGATTGGGTAGCGCGTCGCCGAGTTTGGGTTTCACGAAGTTTTAATAACGATGGCAATCTATCGCCAGCTGCATCTACTACTACTTGGTCAATCCAACCTTCAATTAACGCAAGTACCATTTCAAGTTTTGCTAGCGCGTTACTTTGTTCTTGGGTTTCTTCTGGCGTAAACATTCCGCTAGTTAGTGCGTGCGAAATAGATTCTGGATTTGCTGGATCTAATTCACCCGAAGCGAGCGCTTCTTGCGCTTGCTCTTGGATTGCCGAGAAATCAATCTGAATTCCTTTGCCATAAGCAGTGATTGTGCTTTCTAAATATTGAGTTAGCCATGGGGTATTTGCAAATAATCGAGCCGCGGAAATTTCACGGAGCGCTAGAAAAATCCGCACTTCAGCTTCCGGAATTTCAAGTCCTTCACTCCACTTTGCAACATTTTGTGGAATTAAAAATGTCCGCGCTGGTTTTAAGAGCGGCAGCGCTACATCGTTAGCTCCAGTCAACGTAGTTGCGAGGTTTCCGATGGTCTGACCAAGTTGGGTTGCGATCATTGAACTCATAAAGGTTGACATCACGCCCGCAATATTTCCAATACCTGGAATCGGCATCTCGGCTGCGTTGGTTTCAGTTGCAATCGCGTTAGCCATGCCCTCACTTAGGCCATCTATTAGCGGCTTTGCTAATTCATGCCAACCAGTTAAGGAAGCGTCGATCCATTCACGTCTTCCCATGGCACAATTTTCTGGGATCCCGAGCGAAGGAAATGTAGTTGCGCCATCGACCCATAAATCTGCAATTGTAAAAGCCTCATGAATTTGATTTAAATCAGTTAAACCTACGGGCAATTCGCCATGAGCACTTAATGTTTTTCGCGAGATATCTCGGATGACATCACGCGATAGATTTGCAGCGGTACCAGAACCAGATAGCGAGGCGATCAAGGACTTTATATCTAAACCCATTCCGGAAAACTGCTTAAATATTTCAGCAAAGTGCGGATTATCTTCCGGATTACCATCTTCATTTTCGGAATTATTGGAGCCATCATCGCTCGGCGGTACAAATCCAAAATTCCCACTCATTTAATCGCTGCCTCATTTCAGTTACCGCTACAACCGTAAAAGTACTCGCTTTCTTCCCAACTGTTCTAGGCTACGGCCATGAACCCAGAAAGCTTCTCGGCTGCCGCAGCTGCAACACCTAGCGCACCAGTATCTGCACTTATCTGGTGGTTTATCCCGCTCTTCGGGCTAATCGGAGCGCTAGGTTACGTTCTCTGGCTCTCTAAGTATCAATCTAAATTTGAGAATGAAACCAACCGCTCCGTCAATAACTTTCGCAAGTTTCAAGATTCATTAGCGGTGCAGCAAGCGCCAAAGCCGACCGTTACTCCAAATGAGGATAAGAGTGCCGGTAACGCCGCTAGTTAATAAAATTCACACCCCTTCAAAAGTAATACTTTTAGGGCTTTTTGCGGCTGCTTTGCTAGCCCCACTCCCATATGTATTAATCGCGCCTAGTACTCCCGATGATGTTTTAGGTAAATTGATTTCGATTGATGGCGTACCAACTTTTCAAGATCGCGCCAAAGATAAAACCATTAAAAGCCGACTCTTTATAACTTCAGTATTGGTGACAAATCCAAATTCTTATATTAGCGGTGGCGAGATACTTTTAAATTGGATCAGCGGGGATACGGCAGTTTTGCCACATAGCTCAGTTTTCCCACCAGAGAAGAGTGAAGCCGAAGTTACTGCGGAAAATACCGCTGATATGAAAAATTCTCAGTTTGATGCCACCGCTGCATCGTTGAATTACCTCGGCTACAATTTAAAAAGCGCAGTGGAAATTACCGATGTTAAAACTGAATCGGATGCGTTCAATAAGTTGCGAAAATCAGATCGCATAGTTTCAGTTGCTGGAACTCGAATTAGCAAAGCTTCCGATATTCGAGATGCTTTAAAAGCAAAGAAAGTCGGGGATTTAGTTGCAATTACAGTTGCTCGGGATAACTTAACTTTCTTGGTAAAGCTGATGGCTAATAGCGAAGGCGCACCAGTAGTTGGAATCTTCGTGAGTAATTCCTATGATTTTCCAATCTCGGTGAAATTCAATTTGGAACGAACTGGCGGGCCCAGCGGGGGACTGATTTTCTCCCTGGGAATTATCGAAAAGTTAGCGCCGGAAGATTTGCTCCGCGGTCGTAAAGTTGCCGGCACCGGCACAATTGATGCCGCTGGAAATGTTGGACCCATTGGCGGCATAAATGAAAAGTTAATTGGCGCAGCTAAGGCTGGCGCTACGATTTTTCTGGCGCCAGAAGCGAATTGCGTTGATTTGACTGATATACCTAAAGGTTTGATTGTGATCCCGGTAAAGACCCTAAAAGCTGCGGTTTCTGCCTTGCAAAGTGAGAGCCCAGCCACATTCTCGGGGTGCAAGTAGTTAAAAGAAATGGCTAAGGTAGGGCTATGACCTTTGGTGAATTCGCAAATAATCCGTTCCGTAACTTACGTCCAAAAAACCGCAAAGTTGGTCCGCTGACCATCTCATTCATCGCGCTTGCCGTGGTATCGGTTGTTCTCGTTAGCTTAAGTGGTTTTTATGCTGACCTACTTTGGTTCCGTTCGGTAAATTTCACAAAAGTCTGGAGCACAATTCTAGTAACCAAGATTGAGCTCTTTATTGTTTTTGGGTTAGCAACTTCGCTAGTGATAACTAGCAATATTTTTATTGCATATAAAAAGCGCCCAATTTATGTGCCACTTACAGTCGAAGCTGATAATTTAGAACGCTATCGCGCCCAGATTGAACCAATCCGTAAGTTGAGCATTATCGGAATTGCAGTAGCGCTATTTTATTTTGCTGGATCAGCAGGCACTCGGCTCTGGGAAATCTGGATGCTCTTTAAAAATTCAACTTCATTTGGAGTAAAAGATCCGCAATTCAATATGGATATTTCATTCTTTGCCTTCAAGCTACCATTTTGGCAAGCGATAATTGGCTGGGCGTCCTCCACTTTAGTTTTATCGTTAATTGCCACCACGATTGTTCATTATTTATATAGTGGAATTCGCCCGCAAGTTCGCGAAGACCGAACCACGGTTGCCGCCAGGGTCCAACTCTCGGTGCTGCTTGGTGTATTAGTTTTAGTAAAAGCTGTTGCGTATTGGTTTGATCGATATGCGCTTGCGCTTAAAGATGGAAAGTTAATTACTGGACTTTCTTATACCGACGTGAATGCGGTGTTACCCGCTAAAGCGATCTTGACTGGAATTGCAATTATCTGTTCGTTGCTCTTCTTTGCCAACATCATTCGTCGCTCTTGGGTACTGCCAGCCGCTGGCGTAGCGCTGTTGGGTATTTCTTCGCTTCTTATTAGTGGAATCTATCCAGGCATCATCCAACAATTTCAAGTAAAGCCAAGTGAATCTTCAAAAGAAGAGCCATATATACAACGCAATATTGATGCGACTAGAGCTGCCTATGGTTTAACTGATATTGATATGCAAGATTATCAAGCAACAATTTCAACCACTGCTGGCCAGCTCGCAAATGATGCGGCAACTATTTCAAATATTCGCTTGATGGATCCAAACGTTCTTTCGGCCACATTCCGTCAACTACAACAGATCAAGCCTTATTACACATTTGGTGAATCGCTAGATATTGACCGATATAAAATTAATGGCGTAACTCGCGATGTGGTGGTCGCAGTTCGTGAATTAAACATTGCAGGCAACCCGCAACGAAATTGGATTAACGATCACTTGGTTTATACCCATGGATTTGGTTTTGTTGGCGCGTACGGAAACTCGGTTGATGCCGATGGAAAACCTAATTTCATAATTGGTGATATCCCACCTACAAAAGCGTTAGGTGATTTTGAACCAAGAATTTATTTTGGTGAAAATGTTCCAGATTATTCAATCATCGGTGGCGCTACCGGTGGCACAAAAGTTGAATTTGACTATCCAGATGATAAATCTGCGAACGGCCAAACTAACTACACATATACCGGTAAAGGTGGCGTCCCGATGGGGTCACTCTTCTCTCGGTTGTTATTTGCGATTAAATATCAAGAACAGCGAATTGTTCTCTCTAGTTTAATTAACTCGAGCTCGAAGATTCTCTTTGAGCGAAACCCGCGCGACCGCGTTGCAAAAGTTGCACCATGGTTGACTCTCGATGGCGATCCATATCCTGCAGTAATTGATGGAAAAGTTATTTGGATTATTGATGGTTACACAACTAGTGCGGGCTATCCATATGCCAAGAAAACATCACTATCTGGCGCTACTGCGGATGCGTTAACTGCGAATTCAACTTCGATTACGGCACAACTAAATACTTCAGTTAATTACATTCGTAACTCGGTAAAAGCAACGGTTGACGCTTACGATGGCACAGTCTCGCTCTATCGATGGGATGAAAAAGACCCAGTTCTATCTACTTGGAGTAAAGCATTTCCTGGCGTTATAAAGCCAAAGAGCGCGATATCGGAAGGCTTGATGAGCCATATCCGTTACCCAGAAGATATTTTCCGAGTCCAACGCGATATTTTGAGTTCGTACCATGTACAAACTGCAAATGCTTTTTATGGCGGTCAAGATTTCTGGCGGGTACCGCGCGACCCATCAACTTTTGGATCTAATGCAAGTGCCCAACCACCTTATTACTACACCCTTGAAATGCCAGGTGCTAAGAAGCCTGCATTTTCATTAACTACGCCATTTGTACCGCGAGGTGGTCGTGAAAACTTATCTGCATTCGCAGTTGTGAATTCAGATCCAGGTCCAGATTACGGAAAAATTACAGTTCTGCAATTACCGCGTTCTACAAATATCGCCGGACCTTCACAAGTTGCATCTAACTTTGAAGCAAAACCTGAAGTTGCAACTGCGTTATCGTTGTTACGCCAAGGCGGTTCCGATGTAGTACTTGGAAACTTGATAACATTGCCAGTCGGGAGTGGTTTGCTATATGTGCAACCAGTCTATGTTCGCGCAACTGCAAACTCTTCTGCATATCCGTTGCTACAAAAGATATTAGTTTCTTTTGGAGATCAAATCGGATTTGATAGTTCGTTGCAAGGAGCGCTCGATCAAGTATTCGCCGGTAACTCCGGAACAAAAATTGGCAGCGTACCTACTGCTAATGGTTCGGGCACAACATCGAATTCATCTTCATCAAATAAAGCACTCGCATCTGCGCTAGCAAGTGCACAAGCTGCTCTCGCAGATTCGCAAATAGCGCTGAAGAACGGCGACTTTGCTGCTTATGGAAAAGCGCAAGATCGTTTGAAAGCAGCAATTGCAGCAGCGATTTCCGCACAACGCGGTTAATTTTGCTGACAAATTGAGCGAATTTCCCAATAGCTCATCAGCCCAATAAGATTGGCGAACCGACGCGGGGTGGAGCAGCTCGGTAGCTCGCTGGGCTCATAACCCAGAGGTCGTAGGTTCAAATCCTGCCCCCGCTACCAATTTTTACTGGCTTTATTTATTGGTTTTTACTGGGTTTGCCGAACCTTAATTCGAAGCGAATTAAGCACCACAAATAAACTCGAACCAGCCATAGCAGCACCGGCATACATCGGATCAAGTAAACCTAGAGCCGCAATTGGAATTCCAACTACGTTATATGCAAATGCCCAAAGTAAGTTTCCTCGAATAGTTCCCAAAGTTCGCTTCGAAAGATTAATTGCATCAAGTGCAGCAAAAAGTGTTGGGCGGAGTAGCGTGATATCGGCGCTCGAAATTGCAGTATCAGTTCCAGTACCCATTGCCATACTTAAATCAGATTCTACAAGCGCGGCCGCATCATTAATTCCATCGCCAAGCATCAATACTTTCTTGCCCTCACCGCGCAACTTCTTTATTAATAACACTTTATCTGCCGGAGATGCTTCTGAAATTACGCAATCAGGTGAGATTCCAACTTGATTTGCAATTTCAAGCGCAGCACTTCGATGATCTCCGGTAATTAACCATAACTCCATCGATGCATCGTTTAGCGCGGCGATAGATCGCGAAGCATCTGGCTTTATAGTGTCGCCAACTTCAATCGCTGCTAATGCAACGCCATCAATGGCAACAACCGAAATAGAGTGGCCATTTACTTCGGCCCTAGAAATCGCTTCTTGTAACGGTTTAGGAAACGAAAATGTTGCTTTTAGAATTGAAGCTGGCGTGCCAATCAAGACTGGCAACTCTGATCCCAAGATATTTACTCTTGCAGCTACACCTTGACCTGAAGTTTGCGAATAATCAGTTAGAGAACTTTTTGCAACGCCTTGGCCAATTAAATATTGCGTGATGGCGCGCGCCATCGGATGGGTGTTATCCGCTTCAACAGTATGGGTTGCGATGAGCAGGTCAGATAACGAGATCTTTAGCGCTGGATTAGCGGCGAAAGTTAAGTCGAGCACTTGCATTTCACCAAGAGTTAATGTGCCAGTTTTGTCAAAGACAACCGTATTGATAGTTCGCGCAACTTCAAGTGAGCTTGTTTTACGGAGCACAATGCCATTCTGAGCGCCCCGCCCAGTTGCCACTAAAAGCGCGACCGGCGTAGCTAATCCAAGCGCGCATGGACAAGCGATAACTAATACTGCCACTGCGGCAGCTATTGAAATCTGCAATGAATGGTCAGTGAAATACCAAGCCGCAAAAGTTCCAATCGCAATTAGTAAAACTATCGGGACAAAAATTGCGCTAATTCGGTCAACGGTTTTTTGAATCGGAGCCTTCTCGGTCTGTGCCGTAAGTACCATCGTAGTAATTCGAGAGAGTTCGGTATCTCGACCAACTCGTTGGGCTTGAATTACCAATCTGCCGTTTAAATTAATCGCACCACCAACCACAAGCGATCCAGACTTTACATCGATTGGTAGTGATTCACCAGAGATTAGCGAATTATCAACGCTACTCTCACCGGAAATAACTATGCCATCAGTTGGAATTCGGTCGCCTGGTTTAACAATGCAATGATCGCCAACTTCTAGAGATTGAATTGGTGCTACAACTTCTTTATTACCGCGCAAGATCGTTACTTCCTTGGTATTGATTGCTAATAAATTAGCAAGGGCCGATCCCGCTCGTCGTTTTGCTTTGCTCTCTAAATATCTTCCTAAAACAATAAATAAAATAACAGCCGCGGCAACTTCTGTATAAATATCGCCAGCACCGGTCGCATTAGCGTAAATCGACCACGAAAAAGCGGAGAGTGAACCAAGCGAAATTAAAGTATCCATAGTTGGATGCGCGATATTTCGGAGTGCGGTTCTATGAATCGGGTAAGCAATAATGAAAATTATTGGGGTCGTAATTGCGATCGAAAGCCATCCAGTTGCGGAGTAAAGCGGATGCACGATCCCAAAATAATCTAGTGCGTTAATAATTTTTGGTTCTAGGTAATGATGTACCGACATCGACATTGAAATAACAATTACTGGAATTGCCAAAATTGCAGCGAAGAAAACTCGCCACCCCATTCGACGAGAACGGGAAAAACTCTCGGTTTCATCGGCCAATAACGTTGCGCCATAACCAGTTTTCTTCACAACTTCAATTAGCACGCTCGCTTTGTACCCTTTCGGAGCCAAAATATGGGCGGATTCAGTTGCGAAATTAACTGTGGCTGAAATTCCTTCCAATCCATTTAATGATCGTTCAATCGCGGCAACACATGCCGAGCAAGTCA
>CANLJW010000032.1:0-11886 GCA_947491605.1 Actinomycetota bacterium
GCAACCTCAAGGTTCAAATTCAATTCACCAACAAATGACGGCACATTTTTTACCCGTACCTGAGTAACTTTTCCATTAGAACATTGCGCAGTCACATAAACCAGACCACCAGGAGCTTCCATAACTAGAGTAGTAACCGGTTCGACCATTTTTACAATTCCAGTTTCTAATACAACCGTTGCCACGCATATTGAATTCGAGCCCGACATCGGCGGATTATCTTCAGGTTCCATGATGATAAAAGCCACATCTGCTTTCGGATTTACTGGTGGCACCAATAAGTTCACATGACGAAATACGCCGCCCCGAGGTTCGAGTAAAACAAATTTGCGCAAGCTTTCATCTTTTGCAATAAATCTCGATTGCTCCCAAATCGTCGCGCCGGGAATAGGCCCAACTCCGCCAACGATTACATCGCCAACTTCACCCTCAGCATGGATGCTTACAACCTCGATAGCTTGGTTCATGAGGCAATCATAAGTATTAACTTAATCGCACGCTCACCATTTATAGCAAATAAATATATTTCATAACGATTTAGCGCTATCTCAGATTTTTCATTAAAACAGGTTTACCATGTTTCTCGTTCGTCCGTTTCCGTTCAATGTTGAAAGGAAGTTACAAGTGTCTGATAAAAATCAATCAAATGCTGCCGAAGAGAGTCGTCTCGGCGCGCTTGGTTACAAGCAAGAACTTTCCCGAGTACTAAGTAAGTTCGACAGCTTCTCAGTTGCTTTCACTTATCTATCACCAATGGTTGGTATTTACTCGCTATTTGTTCTCGGCGTAGGCGCTGGTGGACCTCGCTATATCTGGTTGATGTTAATCCCAGTAATAGGTATGTATTTTGTTGCGCTGATCTTCGGAGAACTTGGTAGCCACTATCCAGTTTCAGGTGCGCTCTACCAATATTCAAAGTTCACGGTAGGTAAAAAATATGGTTGGTGGGTGGGTTGGTTCTACTTAATGGCCCTCCTTGTAACTGTTGCCGCAGTTGATACCGGCGTTGTTCCTTACCTATCTGCAATTCTCAACAGCTGGTTTGGCATGAGTATCGATCCATCCAAACATTCAACAATTATGGTTATTACACTTGCACTTCTCGCTGTTCAAACTCTCTTGAACATCACGGGTGCGAAAGTTATGGGACGTATTGCAAGTTTCGGTTCCTATGTTGAAATCTTTGGCACATTTGGTATTGCAATCATCCTTGCTGCAGCCGGCTTCAACCACGGATTCGGATTCTTATTTAGCTCCGAAGGTGCTGAAACTGTTGGCACCAATACGCTCGGAGTTAGCTTTGGTGGCAATTGGTGGACTGGTGCTGCTCTAGTTGCAGTACTTGCTCACGCATTTATCTTCTACGGCTTTGAATCTGCCGGTGACGTTGCTGAAGAAACTAAGGATGCTTCTAAACAAGTTCCTAAAGCAATGCGTCAAGCGCTGCTTGTTGGTGCATTCACATCATTTGTTCTAGTTGCTGCTCTATTGCTTGCGACTCCAAGTGATCCAAAAGGCTATGCAACCGCAACCTCATTTGCTGGTGGTATTCCTTACATTTTGAGCACTGCAATCAGCTCATCATTCTTGCGCGATATCTTGCTTCTTGCTGTTGTCTTCGCATTCTTCTCATGCGGATCAACAATTCTAGGCGCAAGCTCACGCATGCTCTTCTCATACGCTCGAGACGGTGCAGTACCTGCAGCAAAGATGGTGTCAAAAGTTTCACCTAAGTTCCACACACCAGTCAATGCTCTTCTACTTGGCGCACTCGTGCCATTCGTCTTTACTCTTTTGGTAAACATCACGCCATCAAAAGATATAAAGATCGGATTCTTCACTTATCCAGCAAATGTATCTGCGCTGCTTTCATTGGTTTCATTCGGTGTTAGTGGTATCTATCTTGCATTCATGCTTACAGTGCTTGGCGCGTTAATCGCCCGTACTCGTGGCTGGAAAGCAGATGGACACTTCACACTTGGCAGCAAAGGAATGATTGTTAACATCATCGCATTAGTTTATTTAGTGGTTATGTTCATCAATCTGGTTATTCCTACCGGCCTCGCGTCACCGCGCGGTGCGCTATTCAATCTGGACTGGGTAACACTTGTTGTAATGCTAGTTATTGCCGCACTAGGTGGCATTGTCTACGCAATTGCACAACCCGGAAAGAAATCCTCATAAGTAGATAATTAAAACAAAAGCGCCTATTTTCTAGTTATTTTGACTGGAAGGTAGGCGCTTTTGCGTTAGTTCACAGGATGAAGTAATCCACTTATATAGCAACAATTCAGAGAGCACCCTGGTCGATGTAACTACTCTCTTGACACCGAGTAAGGGAAGAAAACCTAGATGCACATTTGGATTTCATATTTACAAATTGATACCGTGATTGAGGCAAAGTTACGTCGCAAGCATAATTTAACTGGTGAGTTAGTCAGAGATGCAATCGAAAATGTTAAGAATCTAACGGTTTATAGAGTAGAAAATACAGGTTACGGAGAGAAGTATCATGTTATTGGAAGTGACACACACGGTAATCTAATTTCAGCTTATGTAGAAAGTCGTGACCCAAATGATGGGTTTTTTATTCTAAGAACAGCAAAATACCTTTAAACAATTTACATTGTCAGTAGAAAGTGAGAATATTAATTCATGTCAATCATAGAAGTAATAAATTCAAAAATGAAAGATGATCCCAACTACGATCTATACGAAGACAACTCCCTTACAACCAAACAATTTATGGAGTACCTAGAGAGTCTTCCAAAAGGAAAAACCGTTGGTTCGCGTAAAGAATTACTGAATGAAAAGAAAAGGAACTGTTAGTCGCGCTTAAGCACCGAATCAAATAGCGATCGCAATTCCGCAACAACGCTGCTCGGCGCGCTTCTTGGATGCCCCGCATTAAAGGGCGGTTTTGGGTCGTACTCCATATCTAATTGCATCTTCTCGGCAAAAGCTCTGCCAAAAATTCGTTCCGCCAATACCAACGACATATCAATTCCCGCAGATACGCCGGCAGCTGTCATTACTTTTCCAGATTCCACAACTCGTTCATCTTTTGCCATTGCACCGTAATCGGCTAACTCAGAATGCGAATACCAATGCGTTGTTGCTGGAATTCCGTTAAGCACACCAGCCGCACCAAGCATTAGCGCACCGGTACATACTGAAATAGTCCACTCTGTTGTCGGATGTATTTTCGCGATCCAATCAATCAACGGATCACCCGCACGCGCCATTGTGATTGCCGGCAATCCGCCGGGCACTACCAAAATATCCACTTCCGAAACTTCGCTAATACTTTTCTGCGCTTCAATAATCGTTGCGCCACCATCACTTATCGGCCCCGCGCTTTGCGCAACATAGAAAAACTCATACCCAGGAAATTGCGATAGCGCGTGATACGGACCAATCGCATCAAGGGGAGTGAACCCCGGATATAACAACATCGCAATTTGTTTCATGCGCTAAAGCGTACGTGATTCATTGAAAATTTGTATCGCAAACCAAATTTCTTGAATACACTCTCCGTAGAAGCTAAAAATTAGGAGCCCTCATGCCTTGGATTAATACCGTCCCATATAAAGAAGCCACCGGTCGTTTGAAGGAACTTTACGATCGCGTAAAAGGTCCCGATAACAACGTCGACAACATCATGATGATGCATTCGTTACGCCCACATTCAATGGAGGGCCATATGGCCATCTATAAATATGTTTTGCATCATTCCGGTAACACAGTTCCTAAATGGTTTCTTGAAGCACTTGGTGTTTGGGTTAGCTCGCTTAATGATTGCGACTATTGCTTCCAACATCACTTTGCTGGAATGAAACGTTTAGTAGCCGACGATGCAAAATCGGCTGCAATCAAAGCGGCAATCACTGATCGCAATATTTCTAAAGCCCCACTCTCTGAAAAAGAGAAGCTGGCAATGGTCTACGCCCAAGCACTTACTTCCACACCACCGAAAGCAACCGAATCTATGGTTGTTGAACTTCGCAACGCGGGATATAACGATGGTGAGATTCTAGAAATCAATCAAGTTGTTGCTTATTTTGCTTATGCAAACCGCACAGTACTTGGTCTTGGTTGTTCAACCGAAGGCGACATTATTGGTCTTTCACCTAATGATTCGAATAACCCAGATGATTGGTCACATTCCTAAAAGCTACTTCTCAACCACCTTCAAAGATTTCCCAACCGCCACGCCTGTTCCGGGGAGAGTTACCGGTGAGTACAAGTATTTTAATTATTTAACCTCCTAAATCTATTTATTGCCCATTAAATTGTTTACTGTTAAACAACTTATCTAGAAAGGGAATGGTTTATGGAAGATTCACAGAAACAAAGTCTGGAACGTGGACTGGGATTTAAAGGTCTGTTGTCATTGGCTATCAGTGACATCACTCCAATGGCTTCACTTTTGGTTACAGCCGGGGCAGTTCTTTATTTATCTGGAACAGCTAGTGTTTGGGCGTTTGCTCTTGGATGTTTGATTGCCATCACAGTTGCAATGAGCATGGCAGAACTTGGTTCCATGTATCCAACTGCAGGCGGACTTTTTTACATCATCCACAAAGTATTAGGAAGGCCAGTTGGCTTTGTTGCGATGGTTGATTATGTTCTCCAAGGAATATTCATTCCTGCAACGCTCGCGCTAGGACTGGGTACCTATCTCCATGCCCTGATTCCTTCCGTTCCCGTGAATGCATCTGCTGCAATCGCAATGGTAATAATTACAGTGCTTGCGGTTTTGAGAATTCACATTAGCGCCGTAATCGTGACGGTTTGCTTAGCAATTGAAGGAATTGTTTTAGCTTTAATTATTGGGGTTGGACTTTTCAATTTAAACCAACCACTTTCAATCCTCACAGATCCAGTAATGCTAGTTGATGGAAAAATAGGATCGGTTGCAGGAGCTGCAATTGTCGCCGCCATCGCCTCATCGCTCTTTTCAGTCAATGGTTATGACAGCGCTATTAATTTCTCTGAAGAAGTTAAGGGCAATGCTAGAAATATTGGCCGTGCCGTTATGTATTCCGCCTTGGTTGGCGTAGTACTTGAATTAACTGCATTCACATTTGGATTATTTGGCACTCGAGATTTAAATTCATATCTTTCTAGCGCCACACCATTTACCGACGCTGTTACTACTGCGCTCGGTAAAAATGCCGGCCAAGCTGTTTTGGTTGGCGCACTCTTTGCGATCATAAATGCAACACTTGCGATTACATTGCAGTTTGCTCGAGTTCTATGGGCAAGTGGACGGGACAAAGCCTGGCCTCATGCAATGAATGAATTCCTCGGACAAGTGCATCCTAAATTCCGCTCACCATGGGCAGCTACAGTCATAATTGGTCTAATTGCAACGATTTTTTGCATGAAGTCTTCACTAATTTCAACTGTCACATTCACAGCAGTACTTATCATTTTACTTTATGCCTTGATAGCGATTGCGGCATTAGTAAGTAGAATTAAAAATAAAACTGCTGAACGGCCATTCAAAATGATGTTTTGGCCAATTCCACCAATTATTACCATACTTGGAGTTAGTTTGACTCTAACGAAACAAAAGACAGGTGACCTCAAGATAATTCTCATTATAGTTTTGGTTTCACTTGCTTACTATTACTTATATCTCAATCGTTCGAAAAATGATCGATGGGTTCCTCACAATCCTGCAAAAATGCAATAATATAAGAAGGCATTTATAGGTAAAAGGGCTAGCCAGAGATGCGCTAGCCCTTTTATAATTTAATTTTAGGGAGCCAAATGGATCTTGAGAATTTTTCAGATATAGATAAAAGAAACTTACCAAAACTAAAACAATATTGGGAATATCTTCAAACCTATCGAGCTCAAATAGATGAGGAAAAGTTAATAAGTAGCGACATTTCCAACATATTCACCTCTCCAATGGAGCTGGAAGAATGAGTCTTGAATTACATCAACTCTCCATTTCCCAGGTAAGTAAATTACTTAAGAAAAAACAGATTTCTCCAATCGAGTTAACCAAAATATGTCTCGATAGAATTGAAAAATACAATCCAAAACTAAACGCATTTATCGCGGTTTATGCAGAAGAAGCGATGCAGCAAGCAAAAATTGCGGAGCGTCAGATTGCTCGCAACGAATACAAAGGGAAATTACATGGAGTTCCGATTGCAATAAAAGACAATATCTATTTTAAGAATAAAGTTACAACAATGGGATCAAAAATTCATGGTAATTTTGTATCCGATTTTGACGCTACTTCAGTAGTGAAACTTCGCGAAAGCGGCGCAATATTTCTTGGAAAAACGAATATGCATGAGTACGCCCTTGGTGCCACAACCGACAATCCCCATTTTGGGACATGTCGAAATCCGTGGCACTTAGGAAAAATCCCAGGTGGTTCAAGTGGTGGTTCAGCCGCTGCGGTGTCGGCCTTTTTGGCATATGGCGCTCTAGGTACTGACACTTCGGGATCAATTCGAGTTCCAGCGGCAGCATGTGGATTAGTAGGTTTGAAAGCAACATATGGTCGCGTAAGTAAGTATGGGTGTTTTCCGGAAGCTTGGACTCTTGATCACATTGGGCCAATTACTCGCACAGTTAAAGATTCAGCAATAATTTTTGATGCTATTAGTGGGAGAGACCGCAATGATCCAACTTGTTTAGATTTAGCAGGAACTAAATTATCAAAAAAAATAGATGGAAATATTAAAAATCTAACAATAGGTATCGAGGAAGACTTCTTCTTCAAATTTACAGATACGGATGTTGAAAAACAGGTTCGGGCAAGCATCGCAAAATTAAAGAAGCTTGGCGCAAAAATCAAGCCCGTTAAAATCCCATCACTTAAAGATGCGTTCTGGGCCCTTACAATTATTGATACGTCGGAAACAACCACCGTTCACCAACCCTTAATGAAAAATCACGCTAATAGCTATGGTGCAGATGTGCGTTTTTTAATTGAATGTGGATATTTACCTTCAGCCGTGGATTATTTGCAAGCACTGCAATTAAGAAGAATAATCCAAAAGGAAGTTACTGAAGTTTTTCAAAGCGTTGATGTCTTGATCGCACCTACATTGCCAAGCAAAACACCTTCCCAAGGTGAACTCACCAGCATCATCAACGGAAAGTCGGTAGACACGATCGAAACCTGCATGCATAACGTAGGTCCAGGCAATCTTCTTGGTCTTCCGTCCCTCTCTATGCCATGTGGTTTAGTTGACGGCATACCTGTTGGAATTGAAATTATTGGTGCGCCATTACAAGAGTTAAAAGTGCTTAACATTGCAATGGGATTGGAATCTACTGCTCCAATTGGTAATGCCATACCGACTGCGTACTTAAATTGATTAAAAAAATGTCAGCCGAGAAACCGCGCGCACGCGAGCTTGGCATTACTTTTTCGGGTTTAGTCGGGGCAAATAATGCAATTACTGATGTACCTGGAGTCGAAGTTGGTTATGTCACGAAAATAGCAGGTCAAAATATTCGGACCGGAGTAACAGCCATCTTGCCAAGGGGAAAAGCCGAAATCGGGATGCCTTGTGCCGCTGCCTTCTATTCATTAAATGGCAATGGCGAAATGACCGGCACCATTTGGATTGAAGAGTCGGGCACGCTCTCAATGCCAATCATGATTACAAATACTCACGCCGTTGGCAGAGTTCATAGTGGAGTTGTTGCATGGGTTGCGGAGCATTTACCGATCGTTGCTGCTAAATGGCTTTTGCCAGTTGTAGCTGAGACTTGGGATGGCTATTTAAATGAGATCAATCTTTTAGCGGTCACCGAGGAAGATGCGAAAGCCGCAATTGATAATGCGAAGCCTGGTCCAGTCGAAGAGGGATCGGTTGGTGGCGGAACTGGCATGAATTGTTATCAATACAAAGGTGGCAATGGAACTTCGTCGCGAATAGTTAAGTATGCAGAAAAAGATTACACAGTCGGAGCTTTCGTCCAAGCAAATTTTGGAAGTAGAGCGGAATTAACCATTACTGGTGTTTCGATGGCAGATTCAAAAATTCCAAACCCATTATCTGACCGTACTTGGCTTGAAGTAGATAATGAAATGATTACTCCACCGCAAGGCGCTGGCTCGGTAATCGTAATAATTGCAACGGATGCACCATTGCTTCCAAATCAATGTAAAGCTCTCGCTAAGCGAGTTCCACTCGGACTTGCTCGCACGGGTACAGCAGGCAGTCATTTCTCTGGCGACATCTTTTTAGCTTTTTCTACCGCTAACAAAGGTTCCTTTCAAAGCAATTTTCCAAGTAGCAATTCTAATAAATCAGATTACGATATTTCTAGATCGATTCCTTGGGGCGAGATGGATAGCTTTTTGACCGCAACAGTCCAGGCCGTAGAAGAAGCCGTTGTGAATGCGCTAGTTGTGAACCAAGATATGGAAGGCCGTGATGGGCATAAAAGTTACGCAATTACTCGTGAATTTATTGAATCGAAATTCAAAAAAACCTAAGAAAAACACTAATATGATAATTGTCAGACCGGCCAAGACAGACTAAAGCCAATTAGATTTTCTAAATTTATAAAATAGGAATCCACTAAGTACTCCGATTACGCTCAAAATTATCGGATATCCAAATTTCCATTCCAACTCCGGCATATATTTAAAATTCATTCCATATATTCCAGCAACCATGGTCGGTCCCGCTGCTAGCGCAACCCAAGCCGAAATCCGGCGTACGTCCTCATTCTGTCTAACTTGCACGTGTGCCAAATCGGCTTGCAAAACTGTAGTTAACAACGAATCCATACCAGCCGCATGTTCATTAGCATGTTGCAAGTGATCGATAGTGTCGCGAAAGAATGGCTTAATTTCCAACGGTGCTGAAGTAAATGCATCTGAAGTTATTTTCTGCAATGGCAAAATCAGCGGCTCGATGGCATGGTGGTATTCAATTACTTCGCGTTTTAAGAAATATATTTCCTGGCTATAGGTTTTTCGATTTCCACCAAAAACCTTACTTTCAATATTTATCACATCATTTTCCAACTCATTTGCAATGCTGGTGTAGCCATCGATAACACGATCAACAACCGCGTGCAGTACTGCAAATGGACCCATTCTCAATTGCTCCGGCTTTTGCTCTAAATCATGGCGCACCGTGGTTAGTGGCGAACCTTCACCATGACGCACTGTCACAATGAAATGTTTATCAACAAAGCACATCAATTCCCCGGTAGTAATCTCTGATTTAAGCTCGTCATAGAAAACTGTCTTTATAACGAAAAACGTTAACCCTGCGTAATCTTCAATCTTAGGACGTTGCTTTGCCGAGATTGCATCTTCAATAGCTAGTGGATGGAAATTCAATTCACCAACAACATGATCAAATTCTTCTTCTGTTGGTTCCGCTAGTCCAATCCAGACAAACCCACCATTATTACGGGCAAGATCTACTTGTTCTGAAATATCCGATGGTGCGGTTACGCGCTCACCATCTTGATAGAGAGCTATATCTACAATCACAGTGAGGATTATTCATCAAAAAATGAATTTTCTTTAGAAATCCATTCAAATTTGATTATATATTTCGTCCAAATTTACGACGTTTACGAAAAAGCTCTTCATCAAATTTCTGGTTTTCGCGACGAATCTGACTTGTTCGTGCTTGTTGGTCAAACTCTAGTTTTTCGTATTTTTCGTGATGACGGTATCGATCATTTATAAACGACGTTAAATGTGAGAAGTCCATGAGCAGATAATGGATCGGCTCGGTTACCTAGTTACAGATTGACGGCTAATTTCAGATGAGGATTAGGTGTATTTCTACTCCAGCAATTTGATAAGCCCAATCATATTTTCGCTGTCGACCTCAACTAAGACTGAACCCGATTTTGGGATTTTTGCATATGAATCTGCGCTCAACTCAACCATCGGCATCTGGATTTGGTACAGCTCGGCAGATACAAGCGCTCCAATTACTAAAATTGTGTCGCACTCGGTGAAGATCATCGCTGCTGGCGCTTTTTTTACTCTAATTAATTCTGCAAGAACCGCGGTGGCTGAACTTGAACCCCGACCGGAGGTCATAACAAGCACTTTCCCGGCAACGCTTACTCCACATTGCGGATGGTGCACATCAATGATTACACCATGATGATCAACGCCACCCCAAAATGAAATTGGTTGATCAAGAATTAACAATTCGCCACTACTACTTCCGGGATGTAGCGCTCGCCCGGTTAGGGTTTTAGAACCAGAGAGCATCGTTGCGCACCAACTTTCCAGCTCTTGCCGAAGCAATACATTCTTTAACCGACCCTAAGATCGTCTCAATTCCCAAATTACCAGGGGCATACCACGCCCATTTTCCAGAATTAGTCATTACAGTTTTAATTTTTGGATTAAGTATCGGTGTTACATATGTACAAGTATCGGTAACAATCCGACCACCCGCATTTTTAAGTATTTGGGCATAACCTAAAGCTTCAGCTCGCTCTAATACACCCCGGCTCGTGGAAACATAAAAATCTATTGACGGGGAAAACTTATCGCCGCCTTCTAATTCTTTTGCAAGATTTTCAAACTCAGCGAGTGAAAAATGAGGTGTACCTAAACTAACTGCATCAAGATCATCTCCGACTGCGGTAGTAAGTCGATCACGTGATGCTCGCAATTGCGCGGTAGATATTTTAATCGTCTCGACTTTGGCATTTACTACTGCCGCTAAAGTTGGAGCTTCTGGAGTCACCCCAACAATATGAAATAAACCGACGCCACCAGCTGATGCCGCAGTTGCGCCAAGTCCCTTGAGTCGATCCTCAGTTAACCCACCATCTGAAAGATCACCAGGCAATCCGATCATCGCAGCCACTTTACTTTCAGCGATATCGCCTAAGAGCGCACCAATTGCTGGCCATGCACTTTCTTCTTCTAACAACTCACGTGATATCCCAGAAAAATCAAGAACTAATGCAGCTTTTCTACCTTCATCGGTATGTAGCCCTGCAAATGGAACTCGACCAACAATTGCAGCAGAGATATCTAAAAAATCACCATACCGATCGGTCCGCGCACCTAATACTGAATTTGCAAAAACAATAGCATTCGATTCAGCCCAAGCAATTTGCGTTCCAAATGATGGTCGATGTCCGGTCTGATACGGCGCACATGTCCATGTCGCTTCGCAACCAAGAGCGAGATGCGCATCCATTAATCGTCGGCCATTGGTAGCTAACGTTGCATCAGCATGAACCAAGTCTGGATGTAATAAATCTAATGAACTAACATTTGTAGTAGTTCTAACTTTTACCTTGCCACCAAGTTCCACGAGTTTTTCAGTATATTCAAGACCAGCAATTCCATGATAGAGACAGCCATCTGCATGTGCCGATTCAATTTCAATTAATCGCGTTGCTTGATTTGCTTTGGCAACCCCAACAATTAACCGCATGCACATTGCAATGGCAGGACCGTGTTCACCCGCAAGCATCGCTTGTTCTACTTCAGTCAAAAGCAATTTCTTCATACTATTCCGCGCTAGCAATAGCTTTCTCGATTTGCTCTCCATGGCTACGGGGATGGTTGGTATAGGTCTTAATCCATGTAGCGATCGTGTAATTGCCACTCTCGGTATGCACACCAGATCTCTCAAGGTCATCAAGACTTAATCGCTTAAGAATGTCCAAGGATGCTGCGCGCACAGATTTAAATACTGCTATCGAATTCTCAACCGGAAGTGTCGTATAACCCAGAACCGCGTTCTCCGCCCACATTCCTTCGTCGTATCCTTGAATTGTTGATCCCGCTGGTTCTGCAATTAATCTGCGGATGCGTACATACGACTGGGTTTCACTATCTGCAAGATGATGAATAACTTGTCGTGGCGTCCATTCACCAGGAGCTGACTTATCCAG
>CANLJW010000033.1:0-11751 GCA_947491605.1 Actinomycetota bacterium
GTATCCACGGCCAATATAATGGGAGATTTATTCGGCATTTTCATTCCGATGTGCAAATCCAACCGCTTCCTTGAATGTAGTAAAACCACGTTCTATTAATAGATTAGCTAACTCATCTTTAATTTTTATCACTGCGTTTGGATTTCCAAAAGTTGCAGTGCCAACTGAAATCCCGCTAGCGCCGGCCAAAACCATTTCCAGTGCATCAACGCCACTTGCAACCCCGCCCATTCCCAGAATAGGAATCTTAGGAAATGCTTGATGAACTTGATAAATGGCGCGTACGGCTACTGGTCGAATCGCTGGGCCTGATAGTCCCCCAGTTTTTCCACCCAATTTTGGCCGCATCGTATCGACATCAATTACCATTCCTAGCAAGGTATTGATTAAAGCTAAACCATCCGCACCTGCCGAAATAACTTCGTTAGCAATCGCAACGATATCGGTAACGTCAGGCGATAATTTAACGATGATTGGTAATTCACCACCTAAAACTCGACGAACTACTTCGACAACAGAGCGCGATGCGATTGGATCACAGGCAAAAACTTGGCCACGATTTTCTACATTGGGGCAGGAAATATTAACTTCCAGCGCAGAAAGTCCAGGAACACCGCGAAGCCGTCGTGCCAACGAACCATAATCATCAACGCTCTCTCCCGCAATCGAAATTATTATCCGAGCGCCAGATTTTTGTAAAAATGGAATATCTTCTCCAATAAATTGATCAATTCCAGGCCCTTGTAATCCGATCGAATTAAGCATCCCTGATGGAGTTTCCGCCATTCGGGGGGTGGGCCTGCCAGATCGGGCTCTTACCATTATGGACTTAGTAACTACCGCACCAATCTCCCCCAACGGAAAAAATTGGGCGAGTTCTTTACCCGATCCAGCACAACCACTTGCAGTGAATATCGGATTAGGAAAAAGGGCGTTTTGAAAATTAGTGCTGTAATTAAAATTAGACATTTGGCGCACCGTATGTTCCTGCAGGGATTTTTCCGCCAGAATTCCAAATTACATTCGCGCCATCCATCACTGGTCCATCTATACAACTACGCGACATTTTTATTACCCCGGCTTCATCACGCAACGGCACTACGCAGGTCATGCAAACGCCAATGCCGCATGCCATAGATTCTTCAACTGCACATTGATGCATAATCCCAGTTTGGGTAGCGATATCTTGGATAGCCGCCAACATCGCCATCGGACCGCAAGAGTAAATAATATCTACGTTATGACGCTCGATCAGTCCAGGTAAAACCGAAACCACTTGCCCTTTAGTACCAGCGCTGCCATCATCAGTAGTGATTGTCATCGAGTTGACTGCGCGCTTTCCCTCAAGCGGAGCATAAATCTTTCCGGCTGAAGAGGCGCCAAGCACCATATCTACCCGCGAACCACCATCTTTTAATAATTCAGCGAGACCAAATAACGGTGCAGAACCGTAACCCCCACCTACTAACAACGCATTTACTGGTTCTGTTGGGATACCAAAATTAGTACCGAGCGGTCCGACCATGTCCACGGTTGCATGCATTGGTAACGCAGTTAACCACTTACTTCCTTGACCGTGTGGCGCAACCACGAGTTCTAAGGTACCGCCGTAATTACCGCGATCATGTGTTCGATAAATTGCAAAAGCCCTCCGTAGCACCATCGCGCTTCCGGGACCACCAACGCTAATCGCAACGAAATTGCCCGGCAAAGCATGTAGCGCCATATCCCCTACCGCAAAAATCATATGGTGGTAAGCGCCAACTTTCTTATTGCTTACTATTTCGACAGTACGTTGTTGGGCTCGACGATTAATTTTCATGACAACCAACTTTGTAATGAGCGAACCGCGAGTTGGTCATTTCGGAGAGATTGAATTCCAGCAACCGCAGCTTTAAATCCAGGGATAGTTGTGATGCAAGGTAGTGAGCGTTGGATCGCGGCTGTTCTAATTAACCAGCCATCTTGTCTTGTGCCACGACCTAATGGGGTGTTGATAATCAAATCAACTTTCCCAGAAGTAATTATTTCGACCGCTGACTCATCATTTGCGTTCCGTTCATCCTCGGAATGTTTGCGAACAGAGGTAGACACAACTCCGTTTGCAGCTAAATATGTATGTGTACCTGATGTGGCATAAATTTTGAAACCCATCGCAAATAATTTTTTTGCCGAGGAGAGCGCAGCGGATTTATCCTTTTCCGAGAGCGATAAGAACACCGAACCAGTTTGCGGTAATGGTCCAAAGGATGCAATCTGACTTTTTGCATAAGCAGCGCCAAAATTATCGGCTATCCCCATTACTTCACCAGTAGAGCGCATTTCTGGACCAAGCACTGAATCCACGCCTTTCCCATCAGTTCTGCGGAATCTATTCCACGGGAGTACCGCCTCTTTGACTGAAATCCCATGTGCTTTACCAACTTCAAGATTTGGCAGCATTTCAAGTTCTCGTAGTTGCGCAAGCGTTGCACCGACACAAATCCGTGCCGCTGCTTTTGCGAGTTGGACGCCGGTTGCTTTCGATACATAAGGCACAGTCCTAGATGCACGCGGATTGGCTTCCAATACATATAGTTGGTTTGCAGCTACGGCATATTGAATGTTAATTAGCCCGCGAACTCCAACTCCGCGCGCAATTTTTTCGGTGGCATCTCTAATTTCAAGCAATTGAGATGGCGTTAACGACATGCTCGGTAACACACAGGCGGAATCTCCGGAATGGATACCGGCTTCTTCGATGTGTTCCATAACCCCCGCTAGATATAACGATTCACCATCGAAGAGCGCGTCCACATCAATCTCAATCGCGTCATCCAAGAAACGGTCAATTAATACTGGATGATTTGGCGTTATCTCGGTGGCTTTGACAATAAAAGATTTCAACGATTCATCATCGTAAACAATTTCCATGCCTCGGCCGCCGAGTACAAACGAAGGCCTAACTAAAACTGGATAATTAATTCGGGTTGCCACGGCAACGGCTTCTTCAAACGAGAACGCCATCCCGTACTCCGGCGCTCTTAATCCAGCTTCATTTAGAATTCGTCCGAATTCGCCCCGATCCTCAGCGAGGTTAATCGCGGCCGGGCTAGTTCCGAGAATTGTTACGCCGGCATCCAGTAAACCTTGAGCTAATCCCAGCGGGGTTTGACCACCTAATTGTGCGATTACTCCTAAAACTGGTCCAGCTAAAGTTTCAGCGTTAATAATTTCTAGAACATCTTCTAAAGTTAGCGGTTCAAAATAGAGGCGATCCGAAGTGTCATAATCGGTCGAAACCGTTTCTGGATTGCAATTCACCATAATAGTTTCATAGCCAGCTTCGCTTAATGTGAAAGAAGCATGCACGCAAGAGTAATCAAATTCTATTCCTTGGCCGATTCGATTCGGTCCTGAACCTAAAATTATTACTGCTGGTTTGGTCCGTGGTTTAACTTCGCTCTCTTCCTCATAACTTGAATAGTGATAAGGCGTGAAAGCTTCAAATTCCGCAGCGCAAGTATCTACAGTTTTATAAACCGGTCGCAGCTCGAGCCGATGACGCAACCTACGTACTTCATCTTCTGATATCGCTCGCAGTGTTGAAATTTGCTGATCCGAAAAGCCCATCCGTTTTGCTTGTAATAATAATGGGCGGTCTAAATCTGAGGCAGCAGAAATATTCTTCGCCAACTCGTTGATTAGATCAATCTGGGTTAAGAACCAGATATCAATTTTAGTTGCGCTGTGTACTTCCGCTACTGACGCACCAAAGGCAAGGGCTTGTTGGACTTGGCGCAATCGAAATTCGGTGGGGGTTCTCATCAAATCTAAGAGCGTTGCCACATCTTGACTTGGGGTCTCCCACGAGAAACTGCTTCCCTTTTTTTCTAAAGAGCGGAGCGCCTTTTGCAAAGCTTCTGGAAAACTTCTGCCAATCGCCATTGCTTCACCTACGCTCTTCATGGTTGTGGTTAACCGAGGATCAGCTTCAGGGAATTTCTCAAAAGCAAATCTCGGCACTTTTACCACGATGTAATCCAGGGTTGGTTCAAAAGACGCCGGAGTCATTTTCGTAATGTCGTTTCTAATTTCATCTAACGAATAGCCGATCGCTAACTTAGTAGCAATTTTTGCGATTGGAAAACCAGTAGCTTTTGATGCTAAAGCGCTGGAACGGGAAACTCTGGGATTCATTTCGATCACAACAATGCGGCCATCAAGAGGGTTGATTGCAAATTGGATATTACAACCTCCAGTTGCCACGCCAACTTCACGGATGATCTTTATTGATAAATTGCGGAGGTTTTGGAACTCAACATCTGTCAAAGTTAAAGCAGGCGCTACCGTTATTGAATCCCCCGTATGAACGCCCATCGGATCAATATTTTCAATACTACAAACAATTACCACATTGTCGTTATGATCTCGCATTACCTCTAATTCAAACTCTTTCCAACCTAAAATAGATTCTTCTAGCAATACTTCAGAAGTAGGACTATGGCGTAATCCAGCTCCAGCAATCAACTCTAAATCTTCGCGATTAAAAGCAATTCCAGAACCTAGTCCCCCCATAGTGAAAGAGGGCCGAACAACTACCGGATAATTTAATTCTGTTGCTGCCTTATAACAATCAGAGATCGTATGACAGACCACAGATTTAGCGGATTCGCCACCAATTTTCGCCACAATGCTTCGGAAAATTTCGCGATTCTCACCACGTTCAATCGCATCAACATCAGCTCCAATTAATTTGGTGCCATATTTTTCTAACAATCCAGCGCTATGTAAACCAATCGCGGCGTTAAGCGCGGTTTGTCCACCTAAGGTAGCCAAAATCGCATCCGGACGTTCTTTAGCGATAATTTCTTCAAGAAACTGGGTAGTTATCGGTTCTATATAAGTCGCATCAGCAAATTCTGGATCAGTCATGATGGTCGCGGGATTCGAGTTCACTAAAATTACGCGGATTCCTTCGGCACGCAATACTCGGCAAGCTTGGGTTCCGGAATAATCAAATTCGCATGCTTGTCCGATAACGATCGGACCGCTACCAATTACTAAAACACTTTTAATCGATGGATCCTTAGGCACGTGCGCTCCGCATCAAATCTGCAAAATCATCAAAAAGGTAGTTAGCATCATGTGGACCAGCTGCCGCTTCTGGGTGGTATTGCACGCTAAATGCTGGCCGATCAATTAAGCGCAGGCCTTCTACAACGCCATCGTTGAGAGAGATATGAGTAACTTCACCGGCTCCGTAAACAGTTGTGAACCGCGCTTCGGTCGGGGCTTCGACCGCAAAACCATGATTATGAGCGGTGATCTCAACCCGACCGGTCGTTTTATTTAAAACTGGTTGATTTATTCCGCGATGACCAAATTGCAATTTATACGTTTCAAAACCTAACGCACGACCCAAAATTTGTTGGCCAAAACAAATTCCAAAAATAGGAAGTTTACGTTCTAAAATTTCGCGCACTAGCTCAATTACACCGTGCATTGTGGCTGGATCTCCCGGCCCATTTGATAAAAAAACGCCATCTGGGTTAAGCGTTTCGATATCTGCGATGGTAGTTGTAATTGGTAGTACATGAACTTCCATGCCGCGGGCAGCCATATTTCTTGGCGTAGCAGCTTTAATTCCAAGATCAATCGCAGCAACTTTAAATTCAATGGCAACACCCTCAGGTGGCGAAATTACATATGGTTTCGCAGTTGAAACATCTTCCGATAAAAAAGCTCCGCTCATCGCTGGCGCTTGTCGAACGCGAATCACCATCTCTTCACGGGTTAGTTCCATTTTTGAAAAAATTCCCACGCGCATTGCGCCACGATCTCGGATATGTCGAGTTAACGCTCTGGTATCTATCCCGCTAATTCCAACAACGTTAGCTTTTATTAGATCGCTTTCTAAATCCGAGGTTGCACGCCAATTTGATGTAACTGGCGAAGGATTCCGCACCACAAAACCAGAAACCCAAATTTGGTTAGATTCTTCGTCGATTTTGTTCATTCCGGTGTTACCAATATGCGGTGCGGTCATAATCACAACTTGCTTATGATACGACGGGTCCGTAAGAGTTTCTTGGTAACCCGTCATGCCAGTAGTGAAAACTGCTTCTCCGAAAGTTTCACCAGTCGCCGCCCAAGAATCCCCTTCGAAAATTCGACCATCATCAAGAACGAGAAAAGCTGACATCAAGAAACACTTACTATTTTAGTATCACGCAAAACTTGTTTTCCGTTGTAAAAAACATCAGTCACAACTCCGGGAAGTTCCATCCCATGAAACGGGGTATTGCGGCTCTTGGACATAGTTAAATCTTTATTCACGGTCCAGTTTTTATTCGGGTTAAACACTGTGATGTTTGCGGGATTTCCGATTGCTAACGCGTTCCCATGATCGGGGTAACCAGCTATTTTTGCGGGGGCTATTGAGAATCTATCTACTAGATCACTCCAACTCATCAATTTACTTGAGATCATGGTCTGGACCACAATCGAAAGTGCAGTTTCCAACCCAAGCATTCCGAATGATGCCGCGGGCCATTCGCACTCTTTACTCTCGGTTGGATGCGGTGCATGGTCGGTTGCAACAATATCGATAGTGCCATCTGCTAAACCTTCGCGGAGCGCTTCCACATCGCGGGCAGTTCTTAATGGTGGATTCACTTTATAGACTGGATCGTAACTTTGCGCCAATTCATCAGTTAACAATAGGTGATGTGGTGTCACTTCTGCGGTCACATTAATTCCACGAACCTTAGCCCATCTAATTAATTCCACACCGCCGGCAGTTGTAACGTGGCAAACGTGCAGCCTTGATTGAACATGATCCGTCAGTAAAATGTCGCGAGCGATGATCGCTTCCTCTGCGACTGCGGGCCAACCTTTCAACCCAAGTTTGGCTGAAATTTCGCCTTCATTCATTTGAGCGTCAATAGTAAGACGTGGTTCTTGTGCATGTTGTGCGATTACACCGTTGAACATTTTTACATATTCAAGAGCGCGCCGCATAACTAACGGATCAAAAACGCAATGGCCATCATCGCTAAACATTCGTACTTTCGCCGCCGATTCGTGCATCGCTAAAATTTCAGCCAATTGTTTTCCGGCTTGACCTTGAGTTACCGCTCCAATTGGGAAAACATCACATAGGCCAGTAGCTTTCCCCAAACTAAATACTTGTTCAACCACCCCAGCAGTATCTGCAACGGGATCCGTATTTGGCATCGCCGAGATCGCAGTGAAACCTCCAGCAACCGCAGCGCGGGCCCCACTTGCAACGGTCTCGGCATCTTCTTTGCCAGGTTCACGAAGGTGTGTGTGCAGATCTACTAATCCCGGAATTACTATCGAGCCAGAGATATCAATAACGCTAGCGCCAGGTCCCGGAACTTTGCTAGAGATATCAGAAATTTTTTGATCAGTTATCGTTAAATTTATTTTTTCACCAGCGGCGTTTCTGCCACCCACTAACGAAATCTCTGACATTTACATTCCTACTTTCTCGTTGCTCTCAATATTTGCCACCGCGGCTAATGGCGCGCCACCCAAAAGTAGATATAGCACCGCCATTCTTACGCTTACGCCGTTTGTAACTTGTTCAACGATCACAGATTGCAGACTATCGGCGCTATCAGCTGAAATTTCCAAACCACGATTCATTGGACCGGGATGCATCACAAGTGCGGTTGGTCTTAATTTCTTTAACCGATCACTGTTCAATCCAAATTGTCGTGAATATTCGCGTTCACTCGGAAAGAAAAGCTCTGCCATGCGTTCTCGTTGGATTCGCAGCATCATCACTACATCTGAATGCGCAACAACTGCGTCCAATCCAAAGGCAACCTTTACTGGCCAATTTTCGACACCGACCGGAAGTAAAGTTGGTGGTGCAACTAAAGTTATTTCTGCGCCTAGTTTAGTTAGGAGCAACACGTTGCTGCGCGCAACTCGAGAATGTAAAACGTCACCCACGATAGCAACTTTTACACCCGTTAGATCCTTGTTCTCTGGCCGTAAATGTTTTCGTATCGTAAATGCATCTAAGAGCGCCTGTGTGGGATGTTCATGTGTACCATCGCCTGCGTTGATTACCGATCCTGTCATCCATTGCTGATCAGCTAATCGCGCCGGAGCGCCAGATGCATTATGTCTAATAATTACCGCATCCGCCCCCATAGCTTGCAAAGTTAAAGCGGTGTCTTTCAAACTTTCGCCTTTACTAAGGCTAGATCCTTTAGCAGAAAAGTTAATTACATCAGCGGACAACCGTTTCGCCGCCGCTTCGAACGAAATCCGCGTTCTAGTTGAATCTTCAAAAAATAAATTCACCACAGTGCGACCGCGTAAAGTTGGCAATTTTTTGACGGGCGCATCGGAAATTTTCGCTAATTCAGCTGCGGTATCTAGAATTAAAACCGCGTCATCATAGGTAAGATCGTTAATACTTAGAAGATGGCGCTTCATGCGTTACCTTCAATCAGCACTTCATCCAGACCATCAATTTCAGCAAGATGAACTTTTACAATCTCTTCTCTGGAAGTTGGAATGTTTTTACCCACGAAATCTGCGCGAATCGGGAGTTCTCGATGTCCGCGATCAATTAACACCGCGAGTTGGACGCTATTTGGTCGACCCAGTTCTCCCAGAGCATCTAACGCAGCTCGGATGGTACGACCGGAGAAAAAGACATCATCAACTAAAATCACATCGGTATTTTCAATTCCACCCGCAGGGATTTCCGTGGGCAATAACGGCTTAGGTGCACGCATTCTCAGATCATCCCGAAACATGGTGATATCTAAAGTGCCACGTGGGATTGGTTTTCCTTCGATTTGCGATATTAGATCTGCAACTCGGGCGGATAGAAACGCACCCCTAGTTGGGATACCAAGAACTACTAGATTTTCACTACCGCGATTACGTTCAATAATTTCATGGGCGATGCGTCGTAAAGCGCGCGTGATATCGCCTTCGTTCATGACGTTAGTCATTTTTTGCTCCTTCGCCGCCTCACAGGACGGATCGTTAAAGGTTGCCCGAGGTTACCACTTAGCTGTGGATGGACAAAATAGCCCGCAATTTTGCGTACTACCGTGGCGCTATGAACCAAAATGAAAGTACGAATGTGGCGATAACTTGGCCAGAGATTGGAGCGAACCTTCGAAAAATCCGGCTCCTTAAGGGCTTCACCCTAAAAGATGTCGAAGAGAAATCAAAAGGTAAATGGAAAGCAGTGGTCATCGGTTCCTATGAACGGGGTAATCGGGCGTTAACTATAAAGAAAGCGATCGTGCTGGCAGATTTTTATCAAGTCCCGCTCGGCCACCTTCTCGGCATAACTCAAAATATTAAAACCAATGATCCAACTCGGATTCGCTTGGATTTGCGCAAGGTTGCGCAAGGTTCAAATACTTCACAGATCAAACTTTTTGCTGCTTGGATTACCGGGTCGAGACAAGATTGGAATGGCGAAATACTCAGCATTCGTCACAGTGACTTATTGCCGTTAGCCCTCACCTTGAACCTGGCTGAGAGCGAAGTACTTACGATGTTAGATAACGCAAATTTAATTTACAAAGAAGCTAAGAAATAACAATATCTTCTTTAATAGACGCGATTCTGCCCAAAATTCCATTTACATATCCAGCCGATTCATCAGTTGAGAGTGTTTTAGCTAATTCTAAGGCTTCGTTGATCGCTACCGAATCTGGCACCTCGGTGGACCATAACAATTCATAGATACCAATCCGCAAAATATTTCGATCTACCGCGGGCATTCGATCCATATCCCAACCTTCAGCATATGTGGAAATCAATTCATCAATTTTTCGCCGATTATCCGATATCCCTTGCAAAAGAAGTGAGGTGTATTCTCTAATTAATACGTCAGTTTCAGTCTTGCGCGCATCATGAATAACTATTGCAGATTGGTTACGAATATCAGCTTCGTAAAGCAGATCTAACGCACCTTTTCGGGATTTAGAACGTGCGCTCACTTATGCTCGACCCAAGTAAGCACCATTACGAGTATCTACCAAAATCTTTTCATCTTGTTTGATAAATAACGGCACCGCGACTTCAATTCCAGTTTCTACAGTTGCAGGTTTTGAACCAGCGGAAGAACGATCACCTTGCATGCCGGGCTCGGTGTAAGTAATAGTCAGCACAACCGAAGCGGGTAGCTCGATATAAAGCGGATTGCCTTCATGGATCGCTACGACTGCGTCGGTATTTTCCAACATGTAATTAGCTGCATCGCCAACCGTAACGGCTTGGATAGTCATTTGATCAAAAGTAGCGCTATCCATGAACACAAAATCTTCGCCGTCTTTATATAGGAATTGCATATCGCGTTTTTCCAGAATAGCTACATCGATTTTGATGCCAGCGTTGAAAGTTCGATCCACAACTTTTCCAGAGAGAACCGAGCGCAATTTGGTACGAACGAATGCTGGGCCCTTGCCCGGCTTAACGTGCTGGAAATCAACAACTGTCCATAGTTGGCCATCAATTGTTAACGTCATGCCGTTTTTCAAATCATTGGTCGATGCCACGTTCGCTATCCCATCATCTCTTTTTGCGCATTTAAACTCAATTACGATTAAGGACCAAGGATACCCTGTTATTTAACTAGTTTTATCAACGCCAAAATCGCAAGCCGATAAGAATCTAAGCCAAATCCAGCGATGGTTCCGTTTACTACACCAGAAATTACCGAAGTATGCCGGAATTCTTCACGGGAAAGTGGATTAGAAATATGAATCTCAATAATTGGCGCTTTTAACATTACAACGGCGTCCCGAATCGCATAAGAATAATGCGTGAAAGCTGCTGGGTTGAAAATAACTGACGTTTTACTATCTGCTGCTCTATGTAAAATTTGGATTAACTCGGTTTCGCTATCGCTTTGCATAATTTCAACAGTAACGCCAGCATCCTTTGCAAATCCAGTAACTGCTTCTTCCAATTCTGCATACGAGAAATTTCCATATATTGATTTTTCACGTAAATCCAATCGTGCCAAGTTCGGGCCGTTCAATACCAGGATTTTCATTCGGCAATTCTCTCATATATCTCGCGCAGTAAGTTTTCCGAAACTACTTCTAACCGATCGGTGACGCCAGGAGCTTTAAGTGTCACAAACCTTATCTTCCCGCCACGATTCTTTTTATCTCGGGTTAAATTCGAATAAACCGCGCTCCATGCTGTGCGCGGATATTGGATCGGAAGGTTAAATTTACTAGCTAATTCCCGATGCAGTGCAACATCCTTAGCGGTTAGCGTGTCATGTGCGTGACTTAATTCCGCGGCAAATACCATTCCAATCGCAACTGCTTCGCCATGTCTCAATTTATAATCCGAATGCATCTCAATTGCATGGCCAACGGTATGACCGTAATTGAGAATTTCGCGAGCGAAAGTTTCTTTAAAATCGCTCGAGACTACGGCGGCTTTAACCGCTACCGATTTCATAATCAACTTTCGATAATCAATTTCGGGTTCATTTAAATCCTGCAAAATCGAAGGGTCTGCGATGAATCCGCATTTAATAACTTCAGCTAACCCAGCGCTCTGATCGCGTTTAGATAATGATTGCAAAAATTCCAAATCCACAATTACTTCAACCGGGGAATGGAGCGCTCCAACCAAATTCTTGCCGTGCTCTGAGTTGATACCAGTTTTACCGCCAATGGCTGCATCCACCATCCCAGCCAACGTTGTTGGTACCGCAACCCAATCCAAACCACGTAACCAAGT
>CANLJW010000034.1:0-11397 GCA_947491605.1 Actinomycetota bacterium
ACGCTCGCTTTGTACCCTTTCGGAGCCAAAATATGGGCGGATTCAGTTGCGAAATTAACTGTGGCTGAAATTCCTTCCAATCCATTTAATGATCGTTCAATCGCGGCAACACATGCCGAGCAAGTCATGCCCTCAAGCTTTAAATCAATCTGTTCGCTGGTGCTAACAATTTGTGAAGTGCTCATTTAATTGAATCTAAAAATTGTTGGTGCAATAAACTATTTGAAGAGATGGCGTTCGTTCCGAATACACCAGGAGTGCCGTCGAATGAAGTGAATGCGCCGCCGGCTTCGCGGACAATTACTTCAAGGGCTGCCATATCCCAGAGCGCTAATTTAGGTTCGACTGCAATATCTACTGCGCCTTCCGCAACTAACATATGAGACCAAAAATCTCCATATGCCCGCATTCGCCAAATTTTATCTAGTAGTGCAAGAAACTTTTCACGATATTGGCTCCAGCCAGTTAAATCCGAAAAGGAGATCGATGCATCATCTAGCTTTGCAACTTTGGAAACCTCAATTTTAGCAGGGGTGCCGTTATTTACTGATAAAAATGCGCCACTATTTTTCGAACCATGCCATCTTCGGAAAAGCGCGGGGGCGCTAACTACGCCCACCACAACTTCACCCGCTTCAACTAAACCTATCAAAGTCGCCCAAGTAGGAATGCCGCGCATGAAATTTTTAGTTCCATCAATTGGATCAATTACCCAGTAACGATCTGGTTTGGCATCGCTACCGCCAAATTCTTCACCAATTACGTGATCGTTTGGATGCGCTAATTTAATTAAATTTCTGATTTTTTCTTCAGTAGCTTTATCCGCATCAGTTACTGGGGTGTTATCTGGTTTAGTAGTAATAACTAAATCGAGGGCATTGAATCTATCTAAAGTAATTATATCGGCAGCATCGGCTAACTTATGAGCAAGCGCAAGATCAGCTACATAAGAATTACTTTGATTAACCATTATGGCGCTTACTTTACTCGTCAGAGTTAAGCAGGCCACGAAGACTTTTTACGCGCTCTTTGCGAGCCGTATCACTGCCAGCCCAAAGGTCGAGCTCGCAGCCCGCTTCATCATGCGAGCAGTTTTTGGCGCATTTGTTTATCACATCAGCAAAATCCGAAAACGATCCAATTACGCGGTCGCGATCGACATGCTTTAGCCCGAAAGAACGCACTCCAGGGGTATCAATAATCCATCCTGAGTTAACTTGGTTTTTGAGGTCAGGTAATTTCAATGCAACTGCACTTGATGAAGTGTGTCGACCGCGACCAGTTACATCGTTAACATCTCCGACCGCGCGCACATCTGTATCTAGTAGCGCATTTACTAAGGTGGATTTTCCAACGCCAGAGTGGCCGATTAATACCGATGTTTTATTGCGAAGCAATTCTTTAATTGGAATTAAGTCGCCCCCACGGCTTGTCTGTAGCGTTTTTACACCTAGATTTAAATATGGTTTCAAGAAATCATTAGCGTCGGCTAAGTCGCCTTTTGTGATGAGAATTATTGGTTCAATTCCTTGGTCGAAAGCCACAACCAGACAACGATCAACTAAACCACTTCGAGGCTCTGGATTAGCGGCTGCAATAACAATTACCATCTGATCTACATTCGCAACAATCATTCGCTCTAATGCACCAGCATCATCCACGGTTCTGGTTAAAGAATTCTTACGTTCATATACCGAAACAATTCGAGATAACGAACCTTCGCTTCCGGAAGTATCACCCACTAGCGCTACCTGATCACCAACTACAACTGAGTTTTTACCGAGCTCGCGCGCTTTCATTGCGCTTACCAATACTCCGGCTTCAGTAACGCAACTTGTGCGGCCGCGATCTACTTGGATTACAAACCCGCGGATTGCATCCTTATGCGATGGGCGATCTTTGCTGCGCGGACGAGTGGATCGGGCTGGCCGCACTTTCGCATCAGATTCATCGTATTTGCGCGCCATTAGCCAACCAAACTATTCCAAAGGCCAGAAAAATCTGGGAGCGTTTTTCTAGTTGTTGCAATATTTTCAACGAAGACATCTTTAGTAACTAATCCAATTACCGCACCAGATGTAGCTAATCGGTGATCATCGTAAGTATGGAAAGTCCCACCATGAAGTGGGGCCGGCGTTATATGTAACGCATCAGAGGCTTCAGTAACTTTCCCGCCGAGCCGATTAATCTCATTACTTAACGCCGCTAATCGATCAGTTTCATGTAATCGCAAGTGGCCAATCCCGCGTAACGAGGATGGTGAATTCGCCAACGCCGCCAGCGCAGCAATTGCGGGAGTAAGTTCGCCAACATCATTCAAATCAATATCAATTCCGTTAATTGCGCCAGTTCCAGTTAGTTTTAAATCTTGGCTAGCACCATTTACTACAAATTCAATTTTGGCTCCCATTGCACTTAAAATCTCGCGCAGTTGATTACCAGGTTGCGTAGTATTTTTTGGCCAATCCGCAATTGTGATTGAGCCACCACAGACCATTGCGATTGATAAGAACGGCGCTGCGCTAGATAAATCAGGTTCGATTGTTAAATCTATGCCGCGCAGTAAACCAGGCTCAACTCGCCATTCATTTTTACTGACCTGAACGGTTGCGCCAAAATCACGGAGCATTTGAATAGTCATCTCGATATGCGGTGCCGAGGGCAGCGATGGTCCAATGTGTTTTAAAGTGATGCCCGCATTTGTTGACGGTGCAATTAATAGGAGAGCTGAAACGAATTGGCTAGATGCACTTGCATCAATTTCAACAACGCCGCCTTGAAGTGAACCGCTGCCATTAATTGTGAGTGGCAAGCTATAACGATTACCGTGTTCAATCGTTACACCCAAACTTTCTAAGGCTTTTATTACTGGAGCCAGCGGGCGTTCGTGCGATCTTGGGTCACCGTCAAAATGAACCAGGCCATTGGCTAATGCTGCAACCGCTGGCAAAAAGCGCATCACAGTTCCGGCGTTGCCAACATCAATCGAAGCTGGCCCCATTAATTTTCGCGGTGATATCTTTAAATCGGATTCGCCAGTAATTTCAACACCGAGCGCGCGTAAACCAGCAACCATTAATTCGGAGTCGCGAGAATGTAACGGTTTACGAAGCGTGGATGGCGTGGCAGCTAAAGCGGCGAGAATCAACGCGCGGTTTGTTACTGATTTAGATCCAGGAATTTCTACTCGTGCATCAATTGGTTTAACTCCACGAAAAGGTGCGCGCCATAGCGCGTTCGATTCGGAGTTTGCCTGCATGTGCGAAGCCTACCCGTTGTATTCAAAGCGGCGTTTTTCATTTTCATAGGTATTCTCAAGGCCATGTGTGGCAGATACGCGTTGACGCAAAACGAATCAGAGCTAATCGAGGAATTTGCGATTACTGGAATTTCGCCCAACGTTGACCCGCTACCAGCTAATTGGAATATTAAACCGACTGAAGAAATTTATGTTATTCGCAACAATGAAGATAACCGAGAACTTGCCACTACTTCTTGGGGAATCATCGCGCCATGGAGCAAAAGTGATGTTGAAGCGTTACGTAGTCAATCGCAAGCAATTAATGCCCGTTCGGAATCGATTCATGAGAAGCCAACTTTTAGAAACGCATTTAAATCACGACGATGTTTAATTCCGGCAACTGGTTATTACGAATGGGCAACTGAACTTGGCAAATATAAAACTAAGCAGCCAGTATTTATTTCAAATGAATCTGGAAAATCGTTAGCTTTTGCTGGAATTTACGAGAAGTGGATTTCACCAAACGGTGAAATTAAAGAAAGTGCTGCGATAATTACACGCGAAGCCGTGGCTGGGTTAGCGAAAGTTCATCATCGGATGCCAGTTTTCTTACCAAGAGATCGTTGGGATAGTTGGCTTGATAAGAAGAACAATGAGATTGCAAAAGTACGTTCACTGATGGAGGTTGCTGAACCTGCCGTGGGGCTACGGTTCTGGCCGGTATCGGATGCAGTGAATTCAATTAGAAATAATGGCGTGGAATTGATTAATGAGATTGAGCTTGGGGAGCCAGAAACACTTTTTTAAGGGAATAACATCCGCAACTCCGGTGTTATACCGCTGAACTTTCGCTTAATAAATCAACACCTCTCGTTCGAAATGAGGTCCTCAGACTTTGGCGATAACCTTTATCTCGATGGATACCTCGCGCGAACTCGAAGCCACTGGCGGATCAATAGCCACTGGGGAATTGGTTCATGTCGACCGCGAGAAAGAGAGCGTGGCACAACGGACCGCTCGATTCGAACGCGATGCAATGCAATATACGAGCCAACTTTATGCAGCTGCGCTTCGATACACAAAGAATCCAGATGATGCGCAAGATTTAGTTCAAGATACTTATGCAAAAGCATTTACTTCATTTCATCAATTTGAACCCGGCACAAATTTACGTGCGTGGATGTATCGAATCCTCACTACCACTTTCATCAATAAATACCGAAAGAATCAACGACAACCCAAAATTTCCGATGGCGAATTAACTGATCAAGATTTATTTGCTTCAGCTTCTCACACCAGCGATCAAGGTAAATCTGCAGAAGTTGAAGCGCTAGAGAATTTGCCAGATAGCGATATCAAGCGCGCGCTCCAAGAAATACCAGAAGAATTCAGAATTGCTGTTTATTTAGTAGATGTCGAAGGTTTCTCCTATAAAGAAGCTGCCGAAATTATTGGATCGCCCGCTGGAACTGTGATGTCTAGATTGCACCGTGGTCGAAAACAACTTCGTGAGAAATTAACGGAGTATGCAAAAGAGCTTGGATATAGAACTGGAACGGGGGATAAGTCATGACCCCTAATAATGAATTTGCTGCGCAATGTAACCAAGTTCTAAATTCGATTGTGCTCTTTATAGATAATGAAATAGATGACTCGGCGCAATTTAATGCAATTGCATTCCACCTCCAAGAATGTGATCTCTGTCGAGGCGCAATGGAGTTAGAGCGTCGACAGTTACAGATGGTGCAAACATTGCTCACCCGTTCTTGTTGCGAAACTGCTCCGCAAGAGCTGATCGTGCGAATCCATAACCAAGTCAACGCATTGGCGGCTGAACTTGCGCAAGCCGAAACAATTGGCTTCATGGGTCAGACTGAAATAATTACTAAATACAGCCGTACTGAAATCACAATAGATGGCGAAACACAGATAGAAATTGAAACATCTCACGAAATTTGGCGGGATTTTTAGGCTAAGTTAGCGAACATGAATTCGCACCCAACCCAGATTCGCGCTGAGATGGTGGCTAATGTCTTAGCTATTTCAGTCTCGGTCGGCGAAGTAATCGCAACCGGCGATGTTTTGTTACTTCTGGAATCTATGAAAATGGAAATTCCAGTACTTAGCGAAATCCCTGGAACTGTGGTTGAAATTGCAGTTGCACCTGGTGATGTTATTCAAGAGGGCGACTTACTAATTAGACTTGAAGCGAAAGTTTAGCTCGGAATAATTATGCAGAGCGAATTAATCGTTGGCGCAATCGGAATTTCATCGATGGAAGTGCGTCCGGGCGATACCGCACTTGCTCACGGCAGCGGTGATGTCCCAACTCTCTCATCATCATTTTTAGTAACTTTGATGGAGAGCGCGGCGATAACTTCGATTGCTGAATTTTTAGAAAATGGCGAAACTACAATTTTGGCTGAGATTGAATTGAAAGTTCATGGTGCGGTACCAATTGGCGTTGAAGTCCAGAGCGCCGCAAGATGTATGGAATTAAAAGATCACACACTTACTTTTGATTGCGAAATACATGACGGCCCACGCTTAGTTGCGGCCGCAATAATGCGACGCACAATGGTAGAACGAGTTTCGTTCCTAGCGCGGACCGCTGCACTTTCAATTATTTCGCAACAAGCCCAAACAAATTAATTATTTTTTAGTTGCCCAGAAAATTTCCGCAATTTCATCAATTTTTTCGATTAACTTAGTTGCTACTGCGACATCATTTGTACCTTTGGTACCGGCTGCGCCAGCAAGTTTTGTGGCTTCGTTAAATAACGAATGTAGTTGTGGGTAGCTCTCAAAGTGAGGTGGCTTGAAGTAATCAGTCCAAAGAATCCATAGGTGTTCTTTAACTTGATTTGAGCGTTCTTCTTTGATTGCAACTGCACGTGATTTGAAATCGGTATCGGTAGATGCTGCATATTTTTCCATGCAAGCTTTTACTGAAAGCGCTTCTATTTTGGCTTGCGCTGGGTCATATACGCCACATGGAAGATCGCAATGTGCGTAAACCGTGGTCCTTGGCTTAAAAAGTTGAGCGAACATAGAAACCTCTCCAGTTAAGAAAAATTTGGTCTTGCTGTGTGTGAAAGACTACCGCGCATGTTCGGTTTTGGCACGGTCAAGGTTGCTGGGAACTCGATGCTTCCCATATATCAAGATGGCGATTGGTTAGTAGTTCGGTGGCATGCCCAATCCGAAGTTCTGCCAACCTCAATAAAACTTGGTGCTGTTGTAGTTATTGAACGTGACGAACGTCCCGGCATTTACTTGATTAAGCGGTTACAAAAAGCACATGGCGCTACTTATTGGGTTGAAGGTGATTCGGTTGGAAGTACTGACTCAAGAAGTTGGGGCTGGATTCCACCGCGCGAGATTCGCGGAAGAGTTATTTTTCGGTTAGCGCGAAAACGCTTCGATTAATAGCGCTTTCTCTTCTTCTTCATGAACATAATGGCTACCAGTTGCTGGACTTGCAGTAGCACGTCGTGAAACTCTCCGGAAATTTGTACCTTGTAATATTTCATTTTGGGTTTCGTGAAGTTGTAGCGCAATGAATGGCCAGGGACCTTGGTTTGCTGGTTCATCTTGCACCCAAAGCAAAGTTGCACCTGGATGTTTTGCAACCTCGGCTGCGATAGCTTCAGTTGGGAATGGATAAAGTTGTTCGACTCTAACAATTGCGGTGGCGTGTTCGCCAGATTTTTCGCGTTCGGCAACTAAGTCGTGATAAATTTTTCCAGAACAGAAAATAACTCGATTAGCTTTTTCAACAATTGGATCAGGAATTATTGGGCGGAAAGTTCCGCTTGTGAAATCAGAGATTGCCGAAGAAGCAACTTTTAATCGAAGCATTGATTTAGGTGTGAAAACAATTAGCGGACGGCGAGCCGGATTTTTCATATGCCAACGAAGTAAATGGAAATACGAAGCTGGGTTAGATGGTTGTGCAACCGTCATATTTTCTTCAGCGCAAAGTGCTAAGTAACGTTCAATTCTCCCCGATGAGTGATCTGGGCCTTGGCCCTCATATCCATGTGGAAGTAGTAAAACTAATGAAGAACGCTCACCCCATTTTTGAAGTGCAGAAGAGATAAATTCATCGACAATAGTTTGAGCGCCGTTTGCAAAATCACCGAATTGGCCCTCCCACATAACTAACGCGTTTTCACGCTCTACCGAATACCCATATTCAAAGCCCATCGCGGCATATTCAGTTAAGTTGGAATCGATTACAAAGAATTGGTTTTCATCTGAGATTAAACCTCGAAGCGGGGTCCATTCGCTGCCATTTTCTCGATCAATAATTACTGCGTGCCGGTTGCTGAATGTGCCACGGCGCGCGTCTTGGCCCGCAATTCTAATTGGGTGTCCATCTAACAAAATTGCACCGAATGCAATCATCTCACCGCCGGACCAATCGATTGTGCCATCTTGCAACATTGATACGCGACGTTCTAATTGCGGCAACAATTTTGGATGAACAGTGAAGCCATCTGGGATTGCAACTTGGGTCGCTGCGATTTTTCTAACAATCTCCTCAGGTAGCGCAGTGTTTACAGATTCTGGAGCTGGCACGACTGGAACTTTAAAGTTTGAATTTTCTTCAGGTGCGTTGTTATGCACGGCGTTAAAGATTACCTCAAGTTGGGCATGGAAATCTTTTGCAATCTCATCGGCTTCTTCGGGAGTAATGTCACCGCGACCTACCAGCGCTTCCGCATAAATCTTTCGTACGGTTAGCTTGGCATCAATTAACTTGTACATAAGCGGTTGCGTGAAACTTGGTTCGTCACCTTCGTTATGTCCGCGACGACGGTAACAAACCATATCGATTACAACATCTTTATTAAATTTTTGTCGGTATTCAAAAGCTAATCGAGCAACTCGTACGCATGATTCTGGATCATCACCATTTACATGAAATACTGGAGCTTGAATCATTTTTGCGATATCGGTGGCATAACGAGTTGAGCGCGCAGCTTGTGGCGAAGTAGTGAAGCCAACTTGGTTATTGATTACAACGTGAATGGTTCCGCCAGTTCGATATCCGCGAAGTTGTGAGAGGTTTAGCGTTTCTGCAACAACTCCTTGGCCAGCAAAGGCAGCGTCGCCATGTACCAAGATTGGAAGTACTGAGAAAAGTTCTTTCTTATTTAATATATCTTGCTTGGCCCGCACAATTCCTTCGAGAACTGGGTTAACCGCTTCTAAGTGCGATGGGTTGGCGGCGAGATAAACATTTGTAGTTGCGCCAGACTCTGCTTTGAAAACTGATTTAACACCTAGGTGATACTTAACATCGCCCGAACCTTGCACTGAATTCTCAATGAAATTTCCTTCGAATTCTTGGAAGATTTGACCATATGATTTGCCCGCAATATTTGCAAGTACATTTAATCGACCGCGGTGCGACATTCCGATGCAAGCTTCATCTAACCCAGCTTCAGCAGCTCCGGTAAGGATGGCATCGAGAATTGGAATTACCGATTCGCCACCTTCAAGTGAGAATCGTTTCTGCCCCACAAATTTAGTGTGCAAGAATGCTTCAAAAGCTTCAGCGCTATTGATCTTCCGCAAAATTCGTAACTGTTCTTCACGAGCAATTCGTGGTGCACCAACTTCGACTCGTTCTTGAATCCAAGCTCGCTCATCTGGGCTGTCGATGTACATATATTCGATTCCGATGTAACGGCAATATGAATCGCGAAGCCTTCCAAGAACTCGACGTAAGAGAGCGTATGGCTCGCCGCCAAAACCGCTAGTTGCAAAACTGCGATCTAAATCCCAGAGCGTTAAGCCGTGATTTACTACATCCAAATCAGGGTGGTAACGCTGTTGGTATTCCAAAGGATCGGTATCAGCCAACATATGGCCACTAGTTCTATAAGCATGAATTAATTCTTGAATTCGCGCAGCTTTATTTAAGCCCTCTTCGTTATTTTCTGGAATATCTACGAGCCAACGGATTGGAATATAAGGAATTCGCAGCGCAGCGAAAACTTCGTCATAGAAATTCTCGGCTCCTAGCAATATTTCATGGATACGTCGCAAGAAATCACCAGATTGCGCGCCTTGGATGATGCGATGATCGTAAGTACTTGTAAGCGTTACAACTTTGCTTATCGCGATCTTTGCAAGCGTTGCTTCACTTGCACCTTGAAATTCAGCGGGGTAATCCATTGCGCCAACTCCAAGAATCATTCCTTGGCCTGCAACCAATCGTGGGACGGAGTGAACTGTTCCGATGGTTCCTGGGTTTGTTAGCGAGACGGTAGTTCCAGCGAAATCTTCAACAGTTAACGTGCCACCGCGCGCTTTTTTAACAACTTCTTCGTAAGCCAACCAAAATTGCCGGAAATCCATCGTTTCGCAACCTTTTATGGAAGGTACGAGTAATTGGCGCGATCCATCTGGTTTCGCTAAATCAATTGCGATGCCAAGGTTTACATGGGTTGGGTGAGCGAGCGCGGGTTTACCCTCTAGTTGGGTGTAAAAGTTATTCATCTCTGGCATCGCACGTAGCGCTTTAATCATTGCGAAACCAATCAAGTGGGTAAAGGAAATTTTTCCGCCACGAGCGCGTTTCATGTGGTTGTTAATTACGATTCGGTTATCAATTAATAGTTTTGCTGGAACTGCGCGGACACTAGTTGCAGTTGGAACTGTAAGTGAAGCTTCCATGCTCTGGACAACACGCGCGCTTACGCCTCGAATCGGTTCAACCCGAGCATCGCCGTTATTAATAACAGGAGCTGGTTTAGCGATTGGATCTGCTGGTGTGAGGTTCGTATTTTGAATCGAAGGTCTAATAGTTTCTTGTGGCGTAAATGTGGCGGCAACTTCTTGGGTTGCGGTTGCGGCAGACGCAACTGGCGCGGGCGGTGTAACGCTCGCTACGGCAGGAGCGACTCTTGTCGCTGATTTTGGTTCTGGTGGCACACCTTTTTTTGGTGCGGGCGGCATCGATAGCGAAGTTGAGACCGGGGCATTACCTGGAAGTGGAGCACCAGGTTTGTAATTGCTAAAGAATTCGCGCCAAGATTCTTCAATTGAATTGGGATCGCGTAAATAATTTTCGTACATCTCATCGACTAACCATTCGTTTGGACCGAATGATCCACCAAAGTGATTCTCTGGTGTCATGGACTCCGAAGACATCTATTTACTCCTGATCTACCGTGTAAATCTGGCTCTCAGAAAGTAAGCCTATCGGGGTGAGGCGATGGCTCCGAATCGGACGGGCGGTTAGCGGTAGTTGGGTAAGCGATATTGCCCACATTTACGCTTTTTGGGTCCTACGCCAGTGATATCGATAAATCGGTCCAGCAATTACTAGTGTTGTTAAATCATTTACTAAATTCATTATTGAGTTTCGACGGTTCAAATCAATTTGGCTGAGCTTTGCAGCGGCTGTTGCGTTTACATCGACGAAACCACTTTCTGGATAACCAATTAAAATTCCATTACGCACCGCGCTGACTAAGGAAAATAGACAGACCATTAAAGTTATAAGAGATACGGCGTATAGATAAACACTTCGCCAATCAATGCCGATTCTGACATTATTTATTTCAACGTTCTTAGTTACCGCTCTTTTTGATGCTACTTTCTTCGACGCGCTCGCTTTAGCCATGATTTAAGAGTACTCAGTTCTCTTCGGCAGGTACGGCAAGCAGCGCACTAATTAGCGTCAATAGTGCAATCATCGCTAGCGGTACGCCAAGTTGTGGTCGACCGCCATCAAACATGTAATAAGAAACGCCAAGCGCAATTCCATTGGCGAGCACCGTTGGAGCGCGGCCGTAATTGCGCTTCAACCTAAAACCGCGAGCAGCGACCAATAACCCAATTCCACCAAGCGTTGCAAAGACAATCTCCGCAACCAGTGCCACAACTTCGGTTGGATCTTTGATAAAACTTGCGATTACCAGCGAGCCAGCGATTGCGAAAAGGATGATGGCTTCGAGGATAGCGAGGCCGCGTGCGTATCTTCGTGCGGTATTTGATAGCGAAGAATTTGAATCCATTTTCAAATACTACTCATGTATAAGGGAAAGCCCTCGGTTTTTTATGGAGCAATTCTGGAGATAAGCAATACGCTGTTATATGGCTCTGCACCCTGCTCGGATTGCCGAGATTTTTCATGG
>CANLJW010000035.1:0-11374 GCA_947491605.1 Actinomycetota bacterium
ATCGCTTGCGCTGCAGCACTTGGTGCAATTGCAACTATCGAAGAAGAAAAGTTATGTGATCGCGCGCTCCGCCTTGGAAAAATAATGCGGGATTCACTACTAGCTATGCAGAAGAAATACGCAATTATCGGTGATGTTCGTGGTCGCGGTGCCATGCAAGCTATCGAATTAGTATTGCCGGGCGGAATTGAACCGAACCCAACCGCGCTCGCCTCAATCGTCAAATATTGCCAAGTAAATGGCGTACTTATTCTTTCGGCTGGAACTTACGGAAACGTAATTCGATTACTGCCTCCGCTTGTAATGCCAGAAAACTTATTGGTTGAAGCGTTAGAAATCCTTGATCAAGCTATCGCGCAAGCGATTTAACGATCCAGTAAATTCCTAGTCGGCGAATAAACGCCACCAGTACGTTTAAATGCAATTGCACTTATCGCTTCTAGTACCACGCGATTAGCCAACATCGCGGTGATATCTGCGCTATCAAATGGTGGCGAAACTTCAACAATATCAACGCCAACAATCGGAAGTTCCAAACAAATTCGACGCACAGCTTCAAGTAACTCTCTGCTGGTCATGCCACCTGGTTCTGGTGTGCCGGTTCCCGGAGCCATCCCAGGATCAACCACATCAATATCAACTGAAAGAAATACACCTTCACAACCATCGGTAAGTGTTATAAAAGATTCATCTAGTACTGCTTTCATACCGCGGTGATGAATCTCAGTCATTTCATACGAACGCATTCCTTGATCGCGCATCCAATCAAGGGTTCTGTTATCTGGCCAATATCCACGCAGCCCCAATTGCAAGAATCGATCGCCACGCACCGCGCCAGAATCAATTAACCGTCGCATTGGAGTTCCATGTCCAACAAGTGCGCCAAATTGATTGTCACCAGTATCAGCATGCGCATCGAAATGAATCATCGAAATTTTTCCAAAACCGCGGTGATTAGCGATTCCAGTTACATCTGCAGAAGCTATTGAATGGTCACCACCAAGAACTACCGCAATCGCACCAGCCCTGGAAATTTTCTCAGTTGCAGCTTCTAAGACCTTAAGCGAATCAACTAAATCCCCAGGTGGCATTAATAGATCGCCGGCATCAAATACTTTTAAATCTTTTAAGCCATCAACGCGCAAAGCTAGGTGCGGACGTTCGCCATCGTGCGGCAAATAATCGGTTCCTCTGATCGCTTGCGGACCAAATTTTGCACCTGATCTGTGTGAAGTTCCAGAATCAATCGGTGCGCCAACAATAATTACATCTGCGCCTTTGTAACTTCCAGGATTTTCTAGATCGCATGCCGGCACTCCAAGAAAAGTGAAGTTAGGTCCATACATATTTCCAATGTTGGTCATGGTTAAAGACTATCTGGCTTTTCTGCGGCGGCTGATTATTTGTCCAGCCACAACAATAAGAAGCGCAATAAAGAACATAGAACTGCCGATTACGTTTGCTTGTGCTGGAATACCTCGGGCAGCAGATACATAAACAAACTTCGGAAATGTAGCGACAGTTCCGGAATTAAAATTAGTAATGATGAAATCGTCAAACGAAAGACTGAAAGCAAGCAGTGCCGCGCCAGCAATACCAGGCATCACTAGGGGCAAAGTTACATATCGAAAAGTTTCGCGTTCGTTTGCATAGAGATCCATCGCTGCTTGTTCTAACCGAGGATCAAGGCTGGCGATACGTGCTTTAACAGTTACTACTACGAATGAGATGCAGAACATTACGTGCGCAATAATGATTGTGGTCATACCTGGGTTAGTTCGGAAATTCAAGAACATCGCAAGAAGTGATGCACCAAGAACTACTTCTGGAGTTGCCATAGGTAAGAAAATTAGAAGGTTTATCGCAGAACGCCCTTTAAAGCGATAACGACTAAGCGCGAAAGCAATCATGGTGCCAAGGATGGTTGCAAGAATTGTGGAGATTAATCCGATTTTTAGCGAGTTACCCAGCGCCGAGCAAACTTCTGGCGCTCCACAAGGATTCTTCCAATTATCGAGTGTGAATCCTTTCCAAATTAAATTACTTTTACCGGCGTCATTAAATGAGAATGCAAAGGTGTAAGCAACTGGGATAAATAGATAAATAAATGCTAGTGCGGCGTAAATCCTGATTAAGTTACGCGCAAACCAACGTGAAGCCCGGTGTGAAAGCGTTGGCATTGGCGCTGGCGCAAGAGTGGTGGTTTTCATACCAATTCATCCGTTCCAGATTTACGAATGTAGAGCGTGACTAAAATCAAGATTGCGGCCATTAAAGTAAAGGAGAGTGCAGCAGCGGTTGGGTAATCGACAATCGCAAAGAAGCGCGAATCAATAACGTTACCAATCATTCGAGTATTTGGATTTCCTAATAAGTAAGCATTTACATAATCACCAGCAGCTGGAATAAAAGTTAGTAGGGTCCCGGCAACAACGCCCGGCATAGATAGCGGCACAGTTACTCGACGAAAAGTGGTTAAACCATTGGCGTAGAGATCACCAGCTGCTTCGAGTGTTCGTGGGTCAATACGTTCTAAGCTCGCATAAAGTGGCAGGGTCATGAATGGAAGAAAGTTATAAGTTAAACCAGATACAACTGCAAATGGTGTTGAGGTTAAGCGAATGTCATTACTGAAAAACGGAAGCACTTTTAAAAATGAAACTACCGGTCCCTCATCCCCCAAAATTTGAGTCCAAGCAACGGTACGGAGCAAGAACGAGGTGAAAAATGGTGCCACCACAAGAACTAATAAGAAGCTGCGCATTTTTCCAGCTTTAAAAGCAATCATGTATGCCAGTGGGTATGAGATTGCTAAAGCGAGAAGCGTTGCGATTCCGGCATAGAGAAAAGAACGGAAAAACTGATCTTTATTTGCGTTGAAGGCATCAAAATAATTTTGAAAGCGAAGTGATTGAACGTATGTCCCAACAGCTGCGCCTTCTGGGCGAGTCATAGTGGAGGTACTTGCCAGAGTTGCAATTGGAAGAACAAAAAAACCTATCAACCAGACCATGCCTGGGAGCAGTAATAGGTAAGGTGTTAGTGATCGCTTCTTTGCTGCATTATCGATAGTTGGCGCACTTGCGTGCGCAGTCGCATGTAAAAATGCCATTAGCTTTTCTTAATCAGCTTCGTGATCTACGTCTGCACCGGCAGCGAGATCCTGATCGCCATCAAGTGCGAATGTGTGAGCTGGTTCCCAAGATAGTGAGACGGTATCCCCCACTTTAATATCAGGAGCGCCAGCATCGTTTTGTTCAAAAACAACTAACTCTTCATCCCACGATGTTTTAACTAAATATTGGGTAGATACGCCTACAAAGGAGGCATCGGTAACGGTGCCATTTCCAATTGAATTCTTGCTCTTCGCATTGATATTTAATTTCTCTGGGCGTACACCAATTAATACTGAATCTCCGTGTGAAGCCATCCGCGTAATTGGAACTTCGATATCGATGCCGTGAATATTTACTGAGGCGTTTGCGCCAGATCTTGAGTTAACTTTGCCTTTAATTAAATTTGATTGACCAAGGAAGTTAGCAACGAAAGCTGTTTTTGGTGATTCATAGAGTTCAGCCGGTGAACCCATCTGTTCAATTTTTCCTTGGTTCATAACGGCGATTGTGTCCGCCATCGTCATGGCTTCTTCTTGGTCGTGCGTAACGTGAATAAAGGTGATGCCAACTTCCATTTGAATCCGCTTTAATTCAATCTGCATTTGGCGACGAAGCTTCAAATCAAGTGCGCCAAGCGGTTCATCTAAAAGTAGAACTTCTGGCTTATTTACAATCGCCCGAGCGACCGCAATACGTTGCTGCTGGCCACCGGAGAGTTGATTTGGTTTGCGTTCGGCAAGGTGTCCGAGCTCAACCAGCTCCAAAACGTTATCTACATCTTTCTTTACATCTTTAACGCCGCGACGACGTAAGCCAAATGCGATGTTTTCAAAGATAGTTAGGTGTGGAAAAAGTGCGTAGTTTTGGAAGACGGTGTTTACTGGACGTCGATATGGCTTTGCAGTTGTAATATCGGTATCGCCAATTGAAATCATGCCTTGGGTAGGTTCCTCGAGTCCGGCAATCATTCGTAGCGTTGTAGTTTTTCCGCAACCTGATGGTCCGAGGAGTGCAAAGAATGAACCGCGCGGCACCGTTAGCGAAAGATCGTCAACAGCAATGAAATCAGCAAACCGCTTTGTTAACCGATTGAGATGTAAATCGCCCTTGCTATCCGAAACTTTCGGGTTGGACATTAGTACTTAGTTGCCAGTTGCTTCATCAAAAGCAGTTTGGAACTTAGTGCTCTCATCTGTTGTGAGACCACGGAAGACTTTAACTTTTGCAAGCGTTGCGGCATCTGGGAAAATGTATGGGCTGGCTGCAAGAGCTGGATCAATTTTTTCAAGTTCAGCTTGAGCAGCTTCTACTGGGCAGATGTAGTTCACGTATGCCGCAACTTGCGCTGCAACTGCAGGTTCGTAGTAGTAGTTAATCAGCGCTTCCGCATTCTTTTTATGGGCTGAAGTTGAAGGAATTAGTACGTTATCGCTCCAAAGCGTGCCGCCGGAATCTGGAATTGCGAAGTCAAATTTGCCAGCATTTTCACTCTTTAATACAAAGAGATCGCCAGACCATCCGATAACCGCAACTGCATCTCCGCTAACCAAACTTTCAGTGTAAGCATTTCCTTTTACTTGTCGGATAAAGCCATCTGCAATTTTTCCTTTAAGGAAATCAATTGCGTTCATGTACTGATCTTCGGTGAACGCACCTGAAGGATCTACACCTTGATATTGCATAATAATTCCCATGGTGTCGCGTAGCTCAGAGAGCACCATAATCCGACCCTTATTTTCTTTTGCAAAAAGATCATCAATCGTGTGAACGCCTTTTTTAATCTTTTCGGTGTTCCAGCCAAAACCAGCAAAACCTGATTGCCAAGTTAGCGAATATTGGCGGCCTTGGTCATAGCCAACATCGTTTAAAATTGCACGGATATTTGTCTTATTTGGAATGTTTGCTTCATCGAATTTTGCGGCATATCCAAGTTGAATCCAACGATCAACCATCCAGTCGGTTGGAGTTACTACGTCATAACCAATATCCGAACCAATTTTTAATTGTCCTTGTACTTTGCCGTAGAAAGTATTGTTGTCATCGATATCTTCTTTATATGTTGGAGTAATTCCAGTCTTTGCGGCAAAGGCTTCAAGAGTTGGGTATTTCTTAGAATCTTCATCGAAATCTAAGTAATACGGCCAGCTAGCCCACCGTACAATTTTTTCGGTGTCGCTAACATCTTCAACAGTTTTTGTGGCGGTATCACCAGAACCAGTTCCGCATGAAGCGAGCGCTACGCTCGCACCGATTGCACCAACGCCAGCGAGTACGCCACGACGTGAGAGCTGTGCATTGATAATTGACTTCGTTACTGGGTTTAACTTTTCATTCTGATTGGCGGACATGGCTCTACTTTCTGGCTCGAAGTGGCGATTTAAATTCCTGTGCGGACTTTACAACCAAAATCAGGCATTGAGGTTGGTCATGACATGCTTAATTCGGGTGTAATCCTCGAACCCATATTGGGAGAGGTCTTTGCCGTAGCCCGAGTGCTTGAAGCCACCGTGTGGCATCTCGGCCACGACTGGAATGTGGGTATTGATCCAAACGCAACCAAAATCGAATGCCCGAGCAAGCCGCATGGCTCGACCGTGATCTTTGGTCCAGATGCTGGAAGCTAAACCGTACTTAACGCCATTTGCATTTCTAATTGCTTCGGCTTCGTCGGTGAACTTCTGAATCGTAATTACTGGTCCAAAAATTTCATTCTGGATCATCTCATCATCCTGACGAAGGCCCGAAACAACAGTAGGTGGGAAGAAATATCCTGGTTGCTTAAGCGCAACTCCGCCGGTCTGCACCGTGGCATGGGATGGCGTGCGGTTAAAGAAGTCGCTGACTCGAGCTAATTGATTGGCATTATTTACTGGGCCAACTAGAACATCTTGATCTGGCATACCAATTGCAATCTTATTCTTGGCTTGGTCAGTTAAAAGCGCGACCATATCGTCGTATGCGCTCGCTTCAACTAAAACTCGAGTCGCAGCGGTGCAATCTTGGCCAGCATTGAAATATCCAGCAATTGCAATCGCCTCGGCTGCAGCTTCTAAATCTGCATCATCGAAGACAACTACTGGTGCTTTGCCACCAAGTTCAAGGTGAACTTTCTTTAAATTCTTCGCTGCAGATCCGGCAACTTCCATACCTGCTCTTACTGAACCAGTAATGGAAACCATCTGCGGGATTGCATGATCGATAAGTGCGCGACCGCTATCACGATCACCACAGATAACGTTAAAAACACCAGCAGGTAAAAATTCTGACATTAATTCAGCCATCCATATAGTTGATGCTGGTGTGGTATCACTTGGTTTTAATACAACAGTATTTCCGGCAGCGATGGCTGGGGCCCATTTCCAAACTGCCATCATCATTGGATAATTCCACGGTGTAACTTGCGCGCAAACTCCGATTGGTTCGCGACGAATAAAGGAAGTCATGCCGCGCATATATTCACCAGCGGAACGACCTTCTAGGTTCCGGGCAGCGCCGGCAAAAAAACGAATCTGGTCTAACATCGGTGGAATCTCTTCCGAAGTTGTAACCGCTAGCGGCTTTCCAGTGTTCTCACTTTCAAGAGCAACTAGCTCGTCGGCACGAGATTCAATCGCATCTGCGATTTTTAATAACGCTTTTTGTCGTTCGCTTGGTGTGGAATCCCGAAAGTCTTCAAACGCTTTTGCGGCGGCGTTCATAGCGCTATCTACATCTGTCGCGCTGGAAATCGGTGCCTTTGCAAATACTTGACCAGTGGCTGGATTAATTAGATCTGAGGTTTTTCCACTTGTCGCAGGAACGCTCTTGCCGTTGATGAAATTGTTTAGAGTTTTCATTCCGATTCCTTTTCCTAGTTATGGTTCCGAATTTACCCGTTTAACCTAAAAGATAAAACCCCTTAATTAAACTTTTTCAGCGGCGGCCAGTTGCCCGCACGCACCATCAATTTCACGGCCACGAGTATCACGAACCGTTACCGTAACTCCATAATCTTCCAGAATCTTGACAAATTCCATCTCATCTTTCTTGCGAGATGCAGTCCATTTAGAACCAGGCGTCGGATTTAGTGGAATCAAGTTGACGTGAGCATCGCGGTTTTTCAATAGCCGACCAAGTAAATCCGCCCGCCAAGCTTGATCGTTAATATCTCTAATCATCGCGTACTCGATGGAATAGCGACGACCAGTGTTATCCGAATATGCATCTGCAGCCATAAGAACTTCTTTAATTTTCCAGCGAGAGTTAATCGGCACCAAAGTGTCGCGAAGTTCATCATCAGGTGTGTGCAGTGAGATGGCGAGCGTTACTTGAATATCTTCTTTCATTAACTTTTCAATTCCCGGAACTAAACCAACTGTTGAAACCGTTACTGACCGCGCACCAATACCAAGTCCATCTGGGTTTGGCGAAATAATATTTCTAACGGTGCGAATAACTGGATTATAATTAGCGAGCGGTTCGCCCATTCCCATGAAAACCACATTTGAAAGCCGCGTTGGCCCATCGCCGATTTCACCATCGTTACATGCTTTAGCGGCGGCAACAATTTGTGCAGTAATTTCACCAGCGGTTAAGTTCCGAGTTAACCCAGCTTGGCCAGTCGCGCAGAAAGGACAGTTCATGCCACATCCAGCTTGCGATGAAATGCATACTGTGGTGCGATCTTTGTAACGCATGATTACCGATTCCACCAATACGCCGTCATGCAATCTCCATAAATCTTTCCGAGTTTTGCCGTTATCGCAAGCGACCGATTTAACTAGGGTAATTAACTTCGGCATAAAATGTTCTGCGACTAGCGGCCGCATTGTTGCTGGGATATCGGTCCAAGTCTCTGGATCATCGCTAAAGTGCGTGAAGTAATGGGTCGCGATTTGATTTGCTCGAAAAGCTGGTAACCCTAATTCAATCGCTTTAGCGCGACGCTCTTCTGGAGCTAGATCCGATAAATGTTGTGGCGCTTTTTTACGTTGTTTTGGTTCTTCAAAAACTAATTTAATTTCACTCATGAGAAGCGCTTAATTAATTCAAGTACACACCAAAGTGAAGGCGCTGTAAGTAGCGCAGAATCTAATCGATCCAACATGCCGCCATGGCCCGGGAGTAAAGACCCCATATCTTTTATTGATAAATCTCGCTTAAGCGCACTTTCAATTAAATCGCCAACGGTTGCGGTAATCACACATAAAACACCGACCACGCCGCCAATTAGCGGGTTGTACTCGAGCATGTAATGAAAAGCTAACGCGCCGCCGATTGCAGTAAATACCAACCCACCAGCAAAACCTTCCCAAGTTTTCTTAGGGCTAATTTTTTCAGCTAACGGATGCTTTCCTAGAAGCACACCAAAAATGTATGCGAAGGTGTCATTGCACCCAACTAAAATTACTAACGTTGCGATATTTAATAAACCATCATTTGGTCGCGCTAAGAGAATTAAGAATCCACCGAAAAATCCAAGGTAGAGCAGGGTGAATGTGGCAGCCGTCGAGTTCTTAACAAAACCAGTGATTCCTTTTAGTAAGATTAAGAAGTAGAGGATTGGTAATAGCAACGCAGTTGCAACCGCAAGTCCAGCCACGCCACCAAACCAAGTTGAAACCATCAAAGCGGTTGTTGCTACTGAAAGTTGAAATTGCGAAACTTTAAAATCAGCAGTTTTGAATGCCCGAGTCAACTCACTTACGCTAAGCACTACGGCTGCGGTAACCACTCCGGCAAAGGCAATCGGAAGATATTTCATCGTGACAAAAATAAGCGCAAGCAAACTTAACGAAACCGCAATTGAGGGCAGCAGTTTTCGCCCGGCCTTTTTATTAATAGCTTCGTTTAAAGAATGCAGATCTGACATAAGAGTTCTTCTCTAGACTTCGAGAAGCTCAACCTCTTTGTGCTTGAGCAATTCATCGATTTTTGCTACATGCTCAGCGGTAATTTTCTCTAAATCTTTTTCAGCTCTAGTTAAATCATCTTTACCGATTACGCCATCTTTTTCTAACTTTTCCATCGCTTCTTTTGCGTTACGGCGGATATTGCGCAGCGAAATTTTAGAATCTTCACCTTTATTTTTTGCGACTTTTATGAACTCTTTCCGACGTTCTTCCGTTAATTGTGGGAAATTTATTCTAATTACGCCACCATCGTTGCCTGGATTAACACCTAAATCTGACTCGCGAATTGCTTTCTCGATTGAAGCCATTGCGCCTTTGTCATAAGGGGTAATTAAAGCCATCCGTGCTTCTGGAACTTGGACTGAGGCTAATTGTGAAAGTGGTGTAGAAGTTCCGTAGTAATCGACCATAATTTTTCCGAACATGGATGGGTGCGCACGGCCAGTACGGATGCTCGCGAAATCTTCCTTTGCCACATCTACTGCCTTAGCCATCTTGGCAGTAGTGTCACTTGTTATTGCGGCTAGATTCGACATTTTGCTCCTTCTTACTTATTAGGAAAACGCTAGGAAACTATCGTTCCGATATTTTCACCAGCAACTGCCCGCGCAATATTTCCTTTTCTCATTAAATCAAAGACCACTATCGGCAAACTATTCTCGCGGCAGAGCGCGAATGCTGCGGCATCTGCAACTGCAAGTGACCTACTTAAAACTTCATCATATGAGATGGTTTCGTATTTAGTAGCGCTCTTATCTTTTCGTGGGTCTGCGCTATAAACGCCATCAACACCACTTTTTGCTAGCAAGAGCGCATCTACGCCGATTTCGAGTGCGCGTTGCGCTGCGACAGTATCGGTTGTGAAGAAAGGCATTCCAGCGCCAGCACCGAAAATTACAACTCGGCCTTTTTCTAAGTGACGAATTGCGCGCCGTGGCACATATGGCTCGGCGACTTGTCCCATTGCGATCGCTGTCTGTACGCGAGTATCAATACCTTCTTTTTCCAAGAAATCTTGAAGTGCTAAACAATTCATAACGGTACCGAGCATGCCCATATAGTCAGCGCGAGCGCGATCCATGCCGCGCGTTTGTAGCTCAGCGCCACGGAAATAGTTTCCACCGCCGACCACAATTGCTACTTCAACACCGCTTCGAACTACACCTGCGATTTGATCTGCAACATCATGCACAACATCGGGATCAACACCGATTCCTTTTTCGCCACCAAATACTTCGCCAGAAAGTTTAAGAAGCACTCGACGATAGCTTTTTCGATTGCTAACCATCTTGAGTGCTCCTTTCTTAACTTCTATTGCTTAATCAGTTCCGTTAAATCCCTAGGTAAAGGTTACTGACCAACGCGGAATCGATGGAAGGCAGACACAGTAGTTCCGGCCTCATCTAGAACCTGTTGGACCGATTTCTTCTGATCTTTCGCAAATGCCTGCTCTAGGAGCGTGACATCTTTGAAGAATCCAGTTACTCGACCTTCAGTAATCTTGGCGATTGCCGCATCTGGCTTGCCTTCATTTCGAGCTGTCTCTTCGGCAACTCGACGTTCGTTTTCAACTAGGTCGGCTGGAACTTCTTCGCGCTTTAAGTATTGCGGTGAGAACGCCGCAATATGTTGCGCAATATCTTTACCAGTTTCTGGGTTTGCTTTTGTTAACGCAACTACTACGCCTACTTGCGGTGGTAGATCTGGGCTAGTGCGGTGTAAATACAACCCGACTGGCGAACCATCGAGAACTGCAAGGCGGCGAAGTTCAATTTTTTCGCCAAGAGTCGCATTAGCTTCGTCGATATGTTCTTGCACAGTCTTACCGGAAGCTAACTTTGAAGCTGAGAAACCAGCGACATCGTTAATCTTGGTTGCGAAGAGTTGTTCCAATAATTCATTAGCAGCTGCTTGGAAACGATCGCCTTTTGCTACGAAATCTGTTTCGCAGTTAAGTTCGAGCATTACTGCAGTGTTGCCATCTGCTTTAGCAACAACTAAACCGTTAGAGGTAGTTCGGCCTTCACGCTTTGTGATGCCTTTCTGACCTTTAACGCGAATAATTTCGACTGCCTTTTCGTAATCGCCGCCTGATTCATCTAGCGCCTTCTTACAATCAAGCATTCCCGCCGCGGTTGCTTCGCGTAATTTCTTTACATCTTCAGCTGTATACGCCACTTATGCGCCTGCGCTTTCATCAGTTGTGGCTGGTGCTTCCGCTACAACTTCAGTTGCGGCTGCGCCAAGTAAATCTTTCTCCCAATCAGCCAGCGGTTCACCGGTTGCAACAGATTCTGCCCCTGCGCGTGCCGCTTCAGCTGCTGCTTCTTTAGTTGCAGCAATTGCAGAACGTGCTTGTAAACCAGC
>CANLJW010000036.1:0-10535 GCA_947491605.1 Actinomycetota bacterium
AGGTCTAGACCCATTCCGTTTGTGAATTGACCTTGCACAGTTCCTTGGAATACGCCGGCTAGCGCACCAAAGGCACCACTAATAGTCCAAGTCGCAATAATTACCCGATCAACATTTATGCCCGAGACAGCGGCGAGTGAAGCGTTATCCGCATAGGCACGCATATCTTTACCAATATTTGATTTCTTAATAAATAAGGCGATCCCAGTTATTGCAATTGAGGCGCAGAGTAAAACAATTAATTGCGCCCGGGCAATTTGCGCTCCAAGAAATTCGTAGGTTGTTAGTTGGTCTAAATCGAAGCGACGGCTATCGCTGCCAAATATTAAAGATATAGATTGACGAAGAATAAAAGCAATTCCAGTAGCAACTAAGAAAAGCGCAAGCATGCCAGCGCCACTTCTACGGAGTCTCCGCCATAAAATAAATTCAAGAATTAACGAAACGATAACCCCGATAACCATTGAAAGAATTACTGCGAGCACGAATGGAAGGTGCTGGGATGTGGCTAAAAAGAAAGTTGTAAAAGCGCCTAGGGTTAAGAAATCTCCTGCGGCAAAATTAACTAAATGCAGAACTGAATAAACTAAGGAAATCCCGAGCGCAGCCATACCGAAAATTGAACCTGCAACTAAGCCGTTGAAGAGCAACTGTACAAACTCGGCCACTTGGCAACCTCAATCTTCTGGGTAATGAGTAGGTGAAACCTACTTTAAGAAATGGGCTTCTGTCAGCCAATCCTTTACGATAAATGATGTGAGCGAAGCGACATCTTCCGATATGGAGCTCTTCGATCTTCGGGTAGTTGTGGACCGAATCGAAGGCAGATCTGTCTGTGGCATGAAAGTTGGAGATTACTTCGAAGTAACAAATAGCGCGGAATTACGAATCCCGGCAGGCAAACATTTTTGTATGTATGCAATCCAAGCCGTGATGCCGCTGCTCCCAGCAAAGCAACGACAGATGCCGGATGGAGATTGGCTGGAAAAGGATTCGTTTGCGGTTTGTCCAGATCCAGATGAGCGGGTCGTGATGCGGATTGAGAGAACTCGAAAAGTTAAATTAAATTCGGGGGATTTAACTTAATTATTATTGGTGTGCATAATATTTCGATGTTTATCAAAATATCTTTCCAAATGATAAACCGGACCTTTTGGCCCCTTAGACTTTTTCAGTACTTCAGCTATTTCTAGTAGCTCTCCTTCAGTAAATTTAATATTTGGAATTTTTAGGTTTGAATCCATATGCGAAATGTTTCTAGCTCCAACTATTACTGCTTTAACTGCTGGGCGGTTAAGGACCCAAGCTGATGCAATAGTTCCGATATCGGTTTTATGCGATATTGCAATTTCATTAAGAGTTGAGAGGAGATTTTGGAATAGGTCCCAACCGCCAAACTCATCAATAATTAATTGGTACTTAACGCTAGATCGGGTTTCGACAGCTTTTGGTTCTGGTTGATTTAAGAATTTTTCAGAGAGAAAGCCACCAGCTACGGTTCCGTAACAGAGAATTCCAATTCCATTTTCAATACAGAATTGGGCCATACCTTCTTCTGCGCGACGATCCAATATTGAGTATTGGATTTGGTGACTTGCTGGAGTAAATCCAGCTGCAACAATCTCTTTCAAACGATCAACATCAAAATTTGTTACACCGATATGCTTAATTTTGCCCGCGGTTTTCAATTTGAAAAGCTCTTCCATCGCAGCCAGATAGTGGCGATCTTCATATTTCCACCAATGTAATTGCACGATATCTACTTGATCCACTCCTAAGCGCGAAAGCGAGCGATTAACAATGGTGGCAACATCGGTTCTATCGAAATTACTTAGGAATTTCTCATTTGGGACGTATTTCGTATGCAATTGAATTTGGTCTCTAGCGCTTGCGCCACTCTTCTTCGAAAGCTCTAAAAGTGCCTTACCGATTAACTCTTCAACACCGGTATAGATATCGCCAAAATCTAAAGTTGTAATACCCGCTTCTATAAATGCGACGGTATCTGCAACGGCTTGCTCATCTTCAATCTTTCGATCTAGCGAATGCCCAGAACTTAATTGCCAACCACCTTTAATAACTGGCGCAATTTTGTACCCTGGAACTAGTTCGCGTTTAATCATTGAATGACAGCTTCTACTTCAATCTCTACTAAGTATTCTTCACCGATTAATTTTGCTTCCACCATTGTGTTTGCCGGCCGAATATCGGCAAACCTTTCGCCATGTACTCTTGAAACGGCTTCCCAATTTTTCATCTCACTTATATAAATTCTCGAACGTACAACATCGGAGAGTTTTGCACCCAAAGATTCAAGTGATGCTTCAATTTTATCGATTACAAAATGAGTTTGTGCAATTGGGTCATTTACGCCAATAGCAAGTGCGCCATGTGTAGCAGTTGTGCCAGAAACTAGAACACGGTCTCCAATTTTTACAGCACGTGAATATCCGGCGAGCACTTCCCAGGTCGTTCCAGAATCAATTCGAGTTTTTCCGGCAGATTCAATCGCTTTATATACTGGTGGAAAATCTTCTAAGTGATGGCTTAAATCGCCCGATGCTGTTAAGTAAGGTGGCTTTCGGTATTCATCGCCACAATCACCCGGGATCGGCAGCAGTTCAGCTAGCGTCTTTGCAATCTCGTTTCGTGCTGAATCGGAAAGTTCGAAAGAGAAGAGTGAAGCTGCATCGCTAATGTGGGCGTTTTCGCCAAGTCGGGCCCCGATAATTACTGCACCAACCGACTTTTGCCCAAGTTGATACTTACTTGCAACTGTAGAAATTGATCGATCAACTGATTTACTAATTTTATCTAGAGTACTTAAAACGTTTTGGAATTTATCCCATCCGCCCGCCGCATCGATAAACCGCTTGTATTTCATTAAGGACCAGTTCGCTAAACCATCAGCGGCAGGTTCGGTTTTTCCCAGCCATTTCTGAGAGAGGAAGCCACCGCACAAAGTCCCATATGCCAATATTGCGATCCGGTTTTCGGCACAGTAATCCGCCATCTTGCCGCCACCGCGTTGGTCAATTAGCGAATATGAAATTTGGTTAGAGACTAAATCAACGCCGCTAGATTTTGCTATTCGCAGGTGCGCAGTATCAAAATTTGTAGTTCCGATGGCGCCGATTAAGCCTTCAACTTTCAATTCCTGTAAATAAATCAGTGCGTCTAGCCAATAAGGATTCGCAAAATTCCAAGCATGATATTGAAGTAAGTCAACTTTCTCACTTTGTAACCGCTTGCAACGTTCTTTAATAGCTGCGCGAACTTGTTCCCGAGTAACTGGACCAGGCTTTGGTACCCACTTAGTTAGCATGGTGGCGGACTTACCGCTCGGATTATTTTTTTTGAAATAACCGGCGATGATTTCGGCGGAACCATAATGATCAGCCATATCAAAAGTATTTAATCCAGCATCTGCATAAGGTGCCATAAATGCTGAGGTCGCAACTGGGTCGAGCGTGTTTCCGTTCTTTTCCATATCGGCTATCTGCCATAAACCTGTGACGGCTCGAGAGATTTCTAAACCAGGTGCAAGTTTATATTTTTCAATACCCATGTCGGGGAGAGTACCTTAAAGCCGTCCAGCTTGATGAACCCGTTTTATAAAATCTTTAGTTTTGGGATTGCTTGGGTTACCAATAACTTCGTTAGGTGTGCCACGTTCAATAATGGTGCCAGATTCTAAATAACAAACTTGGTCGGCAACTTGAGTCGCAAAACCCATTTCATGCGTTGCTAAAACCATGGTCATACCATCGCTCTTTAAATCGCGCACAATGCTTAGTACTTCATTAACCAATACTGGATCTAGCGCGGAAGTCACTTCGTCCAATAGCAATAACCGTGGATTAACCGCAAGCGAGCGGATGATTGCGACCCGTTGTTGCTGGCCACCACTTAGTCGATCCGGGTATTGCTCGGCTTTATCAAGTAAATCAAAGCGTTTCAAAAGTTGGTTTGAAATTTCAAAAGCTTCTTCTTTGGTCTTATGATGAACTTTTATTGGGGAGAGCGCAATGTTTTCGCGTACAGTCATATGTGGAAAAAGATTAAAAGATTGAAAAATCATTCCTAATTTACGACGCACTTCATCTGGGTCGATTTCTGGATCAGATATCTCAACTCCGTCTAGCAAAATAGCGCCGTCATCAATTGTCTCTAACAGGTTAATACATCTAAGTAAGGTAGATTTTCCAGAACCAGATGCACCTATTAAAACAGTTGCAGTATGTACCGGAACTGCTAACGATAAATCATCTATCACAATTTCACTACCAAAAGATTTTCGTAAGTTTCTAATTTCCAGAACAGGTTGCATCAGATCGTACCTTCAGCATTCTGCCGAGAATATGAGCCGCGAATGGCTTTATCGGTATAACGCGTTAGCGGAATTGTGATTAATAGGAAGAGAATTGCTGCTACGACATATGGGGTGTAGTTAAAAGTTCGGCTGCTATTTATTTGGGCAGCTCTAATTGCATCGATTACCCCAAGAATTGAAACTAAACCCGTATCTTTAAGTAGCGAAACAAAATCATTTAAAAGTGGGGGAATTACTCGACGAAGAGCTTGTGGTAACACTACAAATCGCATTGTTTGCGCGCTTGATAAACCGAGCGATCGTGCCGCCGCTTTTTGGCTGGGGTGGATTGAGAGTATGCCACTGCGGATAACTTCTGAAACATATGCCGAATAAGTAAGTATTACCGCGACCGAACCCAGAATAGTTACATTGCTTGTGATTGCGCGTAGTTGTAGTGCCGGAACACCGAACCCAACTAAGAGGATTACTAATAAGAGTGGAACGCCGCGAAAAATATCGGTATAAGCAGCAGCGAGAAATCGAAAAGGTGTTAGAGCTGCCGATTTAGTAGTTCTCAATATTGCGAGCGAGAGCGCAATTATTCCGATACAAATAGAGCCAATAACTGTGAGTTTTAAATTAAGCCAGAGACCCTTAATTACAGTAGGAAAGACTTCCTTGCCATAATCAACATCAAAAAAGGTTTTCCTAACAACTTCCCAGCCGGGAGATGTAATGGTCGCAATCAAAAGTGCACCGATTACGATTATTGATGAAATGGCTGCAATCGAGATTTGTCGCTTAGAAATTCGCGCTCTGGTCGCCCGTCGTTCTAATTCACGAGAGCTTGGCGACCATGAATGATTAAATGCCATGGTCGCCAAACTACCTTAACTCGTAACTATTCTTTGATTACAGGTGCGCCGGCTTCAGTAGATAACCATTGTGTAGTTATCGCATCGAGCGTTCCATCTGCAGTAATTGCATCAACTGCGCCACTTACGCATGTTGTAAGTGGGCTATCTTTTGCAAGCAAGAGTCCGAATTGATCGCCAACTCCATTAGATGGAAGTTGTCCGACAATAATTCCCTTAGGAATTTCAACGCCAGCTAAGTAGAAAGCAGTTGGAAGATCAACTACTAGTCCATCTATCTGCTTATTCTTTAGCGCAGAAACTGCGGCAGCGTTATCGTTGAAAACTGATGGTGTGCTACCGATTTGATTTAAAATTACATCAAGTGACGTTGTACCAACTGCAGCGCCTAACTTTGCACCTTTCAAGTCAGCAATAGAAGTTTTACCTTCAATTTTGCTGCCAGCGAAAGAGACAATGGCTTGCGGTGCGGTGTAGTAAGGAGAAGAGAAATCGACTGCAACTTTTCGTTCATCGGTAATTGAGAACTGTTGCAAGTTGAAATCGAAAGTTTTTGCTCCAGGTGTGACTGCGCCATCAAATGTAGTTCTTACCCATACAACTTCATCATTTGTATAACCAAGCGCCTTAGCAACCGCATAAGCGACCGCCCCTTCAAAACCATTTCCAGTTTCTGGCTTGTCATCTATAACCCATGGGTAATAGGCAGGTTCGCCAGTTGCGATTGTTAACTTTCCAGCCGTTAGAGTAGGTAAATCCGCTTTCGCGCAGGAAGCCGAAGCGGTTTCACTTGAACTATCGGACTTTGCGCATCCAGTTAGCACCATCGCGGAAGCAGCGATTAGCCCCAGAATTGCAATCTTTTTCTTATTCATCTTCATCTGAAACCCCCGATTAAGTAATAGTTGGACGAGCCTAATTTGTGACCTGCCCAACCGCAAGGCGTCCGATTTGATGCGATATCCGCTATTTGTGACTGAGCGAACACTTTAAAGCGCAAAGTTGTAATAAAGGAGGATTACCCTTCCGTTACCTACCGGGGAGGATCAATGAAGATCCAAGATTTAAAGCATGCTGGTTTAACGGCATGGATTTCAGAGGTTGCTGCGTTAACCCAACCCGATCAAATTTACATTTGCGATGGTTCAGATTCTGAGTGGGAACGTATTACTAGCAAACTAGTAGCCGCCGGAACTTTAACTCCGCTAAAAAAGAAACCTAACTCGTTCTGGTGCGCATCCGATCCTACCGATGTGGCTCGCGTTGAAGATCGAACTTATATCTGTTCGGTAGATGAATCCGATGCCGGTCCAACTAATAATTGGATGGATCCAGCTGCAATGAAAAACATTATGCGCGATCTTTACTCCGGCGCCATGAGCGGCCGCACCATGTATGTAATTCCATTTTGCATGGGTCCGATTAATTCGAAGCACCCAATGTTTGGCGTCCAGATTACAGATAGCGCCTATGTTGTTGCGTCAATGCGAATCATGGCGCGTATGGGAAGTGCAGCGTTAACTGCCCTTGGTACTGATCGGAAATTTGTAAGAGCTTTACATTCAGTTGGCGCGCCACTTGCAGAAGGTGCAAAAGATGTCGCTTGGCCATGTAGCCAAACTAAATATATTGTGCAATTTCCAGAAGAGCGGACTATCTGGTCTTTTGGATCTGGCTATGGCGGCAATGCACTACTTGGAAAGAAATGTTATTCGCTGCGAATCGCATCGGTCATGGGACGTGACGAAGGCTGGCTTGCAGAACATATGTTGATTTTAAAATTAACACCACCAAGTGGAAAAGCTCATTATGTTGCAGCGGCATTTCCATCTGCATGTGGCAAAACTAATCTTGCGATGTTGGATCCAACTATTAAAGGTTGGAAAGTTGAAACTCTTGGCGACGATATTGCCTGGATGCGATTTGGTGATGATGGTCGCCTATATGCAACGAACCCGGAATTTGGTTTCTTCGGTGTAGCACCTGGTACTGGTTGGCAGACAAATGCCAACGCTATGCGCACTATTGAAAAAGGAAACTCGATCTTTACAAATGTAGCTTTAACTGATGATGGCGATATTTGGTGGGAAGGTATGACCGATACCCCACCGGCGCATTTAACCGATTGGAAACGTCAAAGCTGGACTCCAGAGAACGGTGAACTTTCTTCACATGCAAATTCGCGTTTCTGCACACCAGCTGCGCAATGTCCAATTATTGCGCCAGAGTGGGAGAGTCCAACGGGCGTTCCAATCTCAGCAATATTTTTCGGTGGCCGCCGCAAAACTACAATTCCATTAGTGATTCAATCACGCGATTGGAATCATGGCGTATTTATGGGCGCGACGCTCTCATCCGAAACAACCGCAGCTGCAACTGGAGAAGTTGGCGTTGTGCGCCGCGATCCATTTGCGATGTTGCCATTTATCGGTTACCACGTTGGTGATTATTTGAAACATTGGGTTGGAATTGGCAAGCAGAGTTCTCCTGATAAATTGCCAAAGATTTTTTATGTTAATTGGTTCCGTCGCGGCGAAGGCGGCAAATTTTTATGGCCGGGGTATGGCGAAAATTCCCGAATTCTTAAATGGGCGATAGAAAGAATTGAGGGAAGTGCCGATGCTATTGAAACACCGCTTGGCTATGCACCAAGTCCAGGATCAATTGATGTTGACGGCCTAGATGTTAGCGCTGCTGATATGGCGGCTGCAGTTCGCGTTGATACCGCTGAATGGCAGAGTGAATTGCCGCTTATTGATGAATGGTTTAAGAAAATAGGTACGAAATTGCCTAGCGAAATGGGCGTCGAATTAGAAAAGCTACGGTCCAAAGTAAGTAGCGCTAACTAGTAACCTACGCCTTATGCATGAGGCGTATGACGTTCACTTTGTACAAGAGAAGTGGCTCCCGATTTGGGATGAGATTGCGCCATTTCGCTCTGGAAAAGTTGGAGATTCGCGCCCTAAAAAATATGTCCTCGATATGTTCCCGTATCCATCGGGTGATTTACATATGGGCCATGCGGAGGCATACGCACTTGGCGATGTAATTGCGCGCTATTGGGTGCAAAAAGGTTTCAACGTGATGCACCCAATTGGTTGGGATGCATTTGGACTACCTGCCGAAAACGCCGCGATTAAACGAAATTCAGATCCTGGAAGTTGGACTTACGAAAATATCGCAACTCAAAAAGCTTCGATGCGCCGGTATGCATGTTCATTTGATTGGGATCGCGTACTTCACACTTGCGATCCCGAATATTACAGATGGAATCAATGGATTTTTCTAAAAATGTACGAACGCGGATTGGCCTACCGAAAAGACTCCGCAGTTAATTGGTGTCCAGATTGCCAAACAGTATTAGCAAACGAACAAGTTATAGCTGGCCTTTGCGAACGGTGCGATAACGCAGTAACAAAGAAGAAACTAAATCAATGGTATTTCAAAATTACTGATTATGCCGAACGCCTACTTGACGATATGAAGGCGTTAGAAGGCAAGTGGCCAGAGAAAGTGCTTACGATGCAGCGGAATTGGATTGGTAAATCTGTCGGCGCGGAAGTAACTTTCGAAATTGAAGGTCGCGCCAAACCAATCACGATTTATACAACTCGGCCAGATACTCTGTATGGTGCAACCTTTATGGTTGTTGCAGTTGATAGCGAACTTGCCAGAGAACTTGCTATCGGCGGCAAAGTGGAAAGTGAATTTAGAACATATTTTGATTCAGTAAAAGCTGCAAGTGATATCGATCGACTTGCTACCGATCGACCTAAAAGTGGAATTTTCTTAGAACGATTTGCCACTAACCCAGTCAACGGCGAGCGAATTCCTATTTGGGCTAGTGATTATGTATTGGCGGATTATGGAACTGGCGCAATCATGGCGGTACCAGCCCACGATCAAAGAGATTTAGATTTTGCACGAGCGATGAAACTACCGGTCCGAACTGTGGTGGAAACAGATGGTGAGGACCCAGCAACCTCGGGAATTGCCACCGCTGGTGAAGGTAAATTAATCAATTCTGGTTCACTTAACGGGCTCTCTTCTGAAGCCGCAATCGCAAAGATAAATGGCGAACTCGCCGCAAAGAAACTTGGGAAAGCGGCAAACAATTATCGATTACGCGATTGGTTAATTTCACGTCAAAGATATTGGGGAACTCCGATTCCAATTATTCATTGTGAAAAATGCGGAGAAGTACCGGTCTCACTTGATCAATTACCCGTCAAACTCCCCGACGCAACCGGGTTAGATTTAAAACCAAAAGGTACTTCACCGCTAGCGACCGCAACTGATTGGGTAAATGTTCCATGCCCAAAGTGCAAAGCACCAGCCAAACGCGATACCGACACCATGGATACTTTTGTCGATTCCTCTTGGTATTTCTTGCGGTACACCAGCACCAATACCCACGATGCACCATTTGATAAGAAGGAAGTCGAAACCTGGCTACCCGTTGATCAATATGTTGGCGGAGTTACTCATGCGATTTTGCATTTACTTTACTCACGTTTCTTTACTAAAGCTCTGCACGATATGGGTTATGTAAGTTTCACTGAACCGTTTTCTAGATTGCTAAATCAAGGAATGGTTTTAAAAGATGGATCAGCTATGAGCAAGAGTCGTGGAAATTTAGTACGCCTTTCAGATGAATTAGAAAATCATGGTGTGGATGCAATTCGACTTTCGATGGTATTCGCCGGACCTCCAGAAGATGATGTTGATTGGTCGGATGTTTCACCAGCAGGATCTACTAAATTCTTAAATCGCGCCTGGCGAATATCTGGAGATGTAACAAGTAAACCTGGGGTCGATTTCAATACCGGTGACTTAGCGTTACGAAAAATTACCCATAAATCACTACATGACATTGGGATTGCGGTCGAATCGTTTAGATTCAACGTCGCGGTTGCCAGAGTGATGGAGTTAGTAAATGCAGTGCGAAAAGCAATCGATAGTGGTTGTGGTGGGGCTGACCCGGCAGTTCGTGAAGGAGCAGAGGTAATAGCAATCGCGCTATCCCTGGTTGCACCATTTACTGCGGAAGAGATGTGGGAGCGATTGGGTCATAAACCTGCGATCGCACTTGCGGGTTGGCCAATTTTCGATCCAAAATTATTAGTCGAAGATGCGGTAACCGCAATCTTGCAGATAAATGGAAAAATCAAGGATCGAATCGAAGTTTCACCAACTATTACCGATGCCGAGTTACAGGCGTTAGCGCTAGCTAATCCCGGAGTAATAGCAGGACTCGTAGGCGCAACTGTTAAAAATGTAATCGTTCGTGCACCAAAATTAGTAAATATCGTTATTTAGTAATCAACAAGATCATTTAATTAACA
>CANLJW010000037.1:0-10425 GCA_947491605.1 Actinomycetota bacterium
CCAGCTAACATTCTAAGTAAAGTAGTTTTACCAGCACCATTTAGCCCCAAAATCACAACGCGAGAACCTTTATCGATTGCGAGATCTACATCGGTAAAGACTTCGAGCGATCCGTAAGATTTGCTCAGCGCGGTCGCAGTAAGTGGAGTTTTGCCACAAGGAGATGGTGTTGGGAAACGTAGTTTTGCAACTTTATCTACTTTGCGAACATCAGCTAAATCGGAACGCAATTTATCGGCACGGCGGAACATACCCTGGGCGGCTTTTGCCTTGGAAGCTTTTGCTCGCATCTTCTCTGCTTGTTTCTCCAAGATGGCAGCTTTCTTCTCTGCAATTGCGCGATCAATCTTACGACGGTGTTCATCTTGTTCACGTTGCTGTAAATATTTTTTCCAACCCATGTTATACACATCGATAACATTTCGGTTGGCATCTAAATAGAAAACCTTATTTACGACGGTTTCGATCAAGTTCACATCGTGGCTAATAATTACTAACCCGCCGGAATATTTCATTAAATAATCACGGAGCCAAACAACTGAGTCGGCATCTAAATGGTTTGTTGGTTCATCCAATAGCAAGGTATCAGCGCCACTAAATAGGATTCTAGCCAACTCAATTCGACGGCGTTGGCCACCACTTAATGAATCAAGTTGTTGATCAAATAACCGTTCTGGGATACCTAAACTCATGGCAATAGATTCAGCTTCCGCAGTTGCCCCATAACCGCCGGCGATACTAAATTCATTTTCCGCTCTGGTGTATCGCGTCATTGCAACTTCAAGTTCATCGCCTTGCGCAATCGACATTGCTTCTTCAGCTTTTCGCATCCGCGAAACTATTTGATCTAATTCACGAACTGAAAGAATTCGCTCTACAACCGAACCTGCTTCATCGCCGGTGCGCGGATCTTGGGGGAGATAACCGATCATTCCGGTTCGAATTACTTGACCGCCTGCAGGTTGAGTTTCACCCGCTAGCACTTTTGCTAAAGTGCTTTTCCCAGCACCATTTCGCCCGACAAAGCCCACGCGATCTCCGTGGTTGATACGAACTGATACTCCGCTGACGAGTAATCGAGCCCCGGCTCGTAATTCAAGGCTCGCTGTTGAAATCATCAAGCGAAGTTTCTCACGATAAGCAGTAGTTGAATTTCCGGATAGGCATAGCCATATATTGAGATGCGCATCTCATGGGTTGACTAGTCCCGCGGGCGTGCGCGATAATTTAGCCATGAAAACACTTACTACCTCAGTGGTGATTCAAGAGCGCGCGATCTAGAAAAATCAGATCCCGCGCTACCCTCAGTTAAAACTGAGGGTTTTTCTGTTAGTGGAGTTAATTAGAGAAGGAAAGGAGTAGGTCGGAATGAGTAACCAAGTAACTGGAGCGCAGAGCTTAGTGAAATCACTCGAGCACGCTGGCGTTGAAGTCATGTTTGGAATTCCAGGCGGTGCAATTCTGCCGGCTTACGATCCGATCTACGATTCTAAAATTCGCCACATCTTGGTTCGCCATGAGCAAGGTGCTGGTCATGCTGCAACTGGATATGCCCAAGTAACTGGCCGCGTCGGAGTCTGCATCGCAACATCAGGACCAGGAGCTACAAATTTAGTTACGCCAATCGGCGATGCTGCGATGGATTCTGTGCCAATGGTTGCAATCACCGGACAAGTACCTTCTGCTGCAATCGGAACCGATGCATTCCAAGAAGCTGACATTCGCGGTATCACGATGCCGATTACCAAACATAATTATTTAATCACTAACCCAGATGATATAGCGCGCGCGATCGCAGAAGCTTTCCATATTGCCGGGACGGGTCGTCCTGGTCCAGTACTAGTTGATATCGCTAAAGATGCGTTACAGAAGATGACCGAGTTTAAATGGCCAACCAATATTAACTTAGCTGGCTACAACCCAAAAACTAAACCAGATAGCCAAGCAATCCGAGATGCCGCAGCGCTAATTGCGAAATCAAAGAGGCCAGTCCTTTATGTCGGTGGCGGAGTAATAAAAGCTAATGCGAGCAAACAATTATTAAGACTTGCCGAATTAACTGGTGCACCAGTTGTTACAACTTTGATGGCGCGCGGTGCTTTCCCAGATAGCCATCCGCTACACCTAGGTATGCCTGGCATGCATGGAACTGTCGCTGCAGTTACTGCGTTACAGAAGAGCGATTTACTTATTACTTTAGGCGCGCGTTTTGATGACCGCGTGACTGGAAAACTTTCTACTTTTGCGGTTAATGCAAAAATTATTCATGCCGATATTGATCCAGCCGAAATTGGTAAGAATCGTTTTGCTGATGTAGCAATTGTTGGCGATGTCGGCGAAGCGATTACTGCGCTTATTCCTGCCTTAGAAACTGAGTTTAAGAAATCAGAACCAGATTTAACCCAATGGTGGAGCCAGATGGGCGCACTACGCGCTAAATATCCAGTTGGGTATGACCATCCCGAAGATGGCAGTGTTTCACCACAATATGTAATTGAAAGAATTGGCGCTATCGCTGGACCAGATTCAATTTATGTTGCCGGCGTTGGACAACATCAAATGTGGGCTTCGCAATTCGTTAAATATGAGAAACCACGTACCTGGTTGAATTCTGGCGGTGCTGGAACGATGGGTTATGCAGTTCCCGCTGCGATGGGCGCAAAAGTTGGCGCACCAGATACAACGGTTTGGGCAATTGATGGCGATGGTTGTTTCCAGATGACAAACCAAGAGTTAGTTACATGCGCAATAAATAATATTCCAATTAAAGTTGCAATCATCAATAACGAAAGCCTCGGCATGGTTCGGCAATGGCAGACGCTTTTCTATAACTCTCGCTATTCAAATACTTCGTTAGATTCCAAGCGAATTCCCGATTTCGTTAAGTTAGCAGATGCAATGGGTTGTGTTGGGCTTCGTTGCGACACTACGGGTGATGTAGATAAAGTTATTAAAGAAGCTATGGCTATTAACGATCAACCTGTTGTGGTTGATTTCAGCGTATTTCGTGACGCAATGGTTTGGCCAATGGTTGCTGCAGGTACATCAAATGATGACATTTTGGTTGCGCGCGAGACTGCGCCTGACTGGGATTCGCAGGAGCTCTAATGGCCACCCATACTCTCTCCGTTTTAGTTGAAAACAGCCCAGGTGTACTTGCCCGCATTGCATCCTTATTTTCTCGACGCGGATACAACATTGATTCACTTGCGGTGGGTCCGACTGAAAATTCTGAAATATCCCGAATGACTATTGTGCTAAATCTTGATGGACATGCACTTGATCAAGTAATCGCGCAATTATTTAAACTTATCAACGTTATTGGCATCTCAGAAATGACTGATACTGATTCGATTAAACGCGAAGCTCTACTAGTGAAAGTTAATGCGCAGAAATCTGATCGCGAAAAGGTTGCTGCAGTTGCGCAGAAATATAACGGCGTAATTGTTGATGAATCTGACGTTTCGCTAACAATCGAAGCAACTGGGCCAAGTACAGATATCGAAGCGCTGCTCAAATCACTTGAGCAATTCGGCATTAAAGAATTGGTGCAATCAGGGTTGATCGCACTTGAGCGTGGCAGCATCACGCTTGCAGAACGTACGCTTAGCACTTCAGGAGTTGCAATCTCGGACTCTCATAGCGCAACCGCGGATTACCAGAACTAAACCAACCGAAATATATAAAGGAGAAATATCGTGGCAACTATTTATCATGATGAAGATGCAGACCTTTCAATCATTCAAGGACGAAAGGTTGCAGTAATTGGTTATGGTTCACAAGGCCACGCACATGCTCTAAACCTTCGTGATAGCGGTGTCGATGTTCGAATTGGTTTAGCTGACGGTTCAAAGTCGCGCGAAAAAGCAGAAGCAGAAGGACTTCGCGTACTTTCAGTAACAGATGCGGTAAAGGAAGCGACCGTGATTATGTTGCTGGCGCCAGACCACAAACAACGCCACATTTACAATGATTCAATTGCGCCAAATCTTAAAGATGGCGACGCGCTTTTCTTTGCGCACGGTTTTAACATTCGTTTTGGTTACATTAAGCCGAACTCAAATATAGATGTATGTATGGTCGCACCAAAGGGTCCAGGCCACTTAGTTCGTCGTGAATTTGTTGCGGGACGCGGCGTGCCAGATATCGTGGCGGTAGAACAAGATTCGACTGGAAACGCTTGGCCATTAACGCTTTCCTATGCAAAAGCTATGGGCGGACTTCGCGCCGGTGCAATCCTTACAACATTTACTGAAGAGACTGAAACTGATTTGTTTGGTGAACAATCAGTTCTTTGTGGCGGCGCATCGCAATTAGTTATGTACGGTTTTGAAACTTTAGTTGAGGCTGGTTACCAACCAGAAGTTGCCTACTTCGAATGCTTACACGAACTTAAATTAATCGTCGATTTGATGTACGAAGGTGGAATCGCGAAACAACGTTGGTCAGTTTCAGATACTGCTGAATATGGAGATTATGTATCTGGCCCACGAGTTATCGACCCAAGCGTAAAAGCGAATATGAAAGCCGTGCTTGCCGATGTTCAAAATGGCACCTTCGCAAAACGCTTTATCGATGACCAAGATGCAGGCGCACCTGAGTTCAAAGCGCTTCGCGCAAAAGGTGAAGCTCACCCAATTGAAGCTGTCGGCCGTGAACTTCGTAAATTGATGTCATGGGTAAAAGCCGCGAACAAGGACGATTACAAAGAAGGTTCTGTGTCGCGTGGCTAAGCCAATCGTCTTAATTGCAGAAGAACTTAGCCCTGCCACTTTAGAAGCGCTTGGTCCTGATTTCGAAGTACGAAATTGTGATGGCGCAAATCGAAGTGAACTTCTCGCTGCCCTTAGTACTGGCGTAGATGCAGTGTTAATTAGATCTGCAACCAAGATGGATAGTGAAGCAATCACTGTTGCAAAAGGTTTAAAAGTTATTGCTCGTGCTGGCGTTGGATTAGATAACGTCGATATTGCCGCAGCAACTGCTGCCGGCGTAATGGTTGTTAACGCACCAACTTCAAACATTGTTAGCGCAGCCGAACTAACAATCTCATTATTGCTAGCAAGCGCACGTTTTATTACACCAGCACATGCCGCACTTAAAAATGGTAAGTGGGCCCGCTCTAAATACACAGGTGCAGAACTATTTGAAAAAACTTTGGGCATTGTTGGTTTTGGCAGAATCGGCCAATTAGTTGCTTTGCGGATGCAAGCTTTCGGTATGGATGTTGTCGCTTACGATCCTTACTTACAACCAGCGCGTGCAGCACAACTTGGCGTGCGCCTTATTACGCTAGATGAATTATTAGTGCAATCTGATTTCATCACAATCCACTTACCTAAAACTAAAGAGACTGTAAACTTAATCGGTGAAGCTGCACTTAAGAAAGTTAAGCCATCGGTTCGGATAATTAATGCAGCTCGAGGTGGTGTACTTGATGAGGTTGCCCTTTACAAAGCAATCACAGAAGGACGCGTTGCTGGTGCAGGTTTAGATGTTTTCGCAACTGAACCTTGTACTGATTCACCACTATTTCAACTCGATCAAGTTGTTGCGACTCCACACTTAGGTGCATCTACTGATGAAGCCCAAGAACGTGCTGGAATAGCGGTCGCGGTATCAGTTCGAAAAGCGCTCTCTGGCGAATTAGTTCCAGATGCGGTAAACGTTAAAGGTGGCGCAATTGATGAAGATATTCGTCCAAGTTTGCCGCTAGTAGAAAAACTTTCCCAAGTTGCAACCGCAATTGCTGGTGAACTTCCCGTAGCAATTGCGATCGAAGTTAAAGGCGATATCTCTGGCCACGATTGTTCTGTACTAGCAACAAGTGCAATGAAAGGCGCGCTACTTGCAACCGGAGCTGAAGATGTTACATATGTTAACGCACCAAATATTGCGGAAGAACGCGGTTTAACTGCAACTGTTACAACCAATGCCGAGAGCCCAGAATTTCGCAGCATGATAACTTTGCACGCATCATTTGCCGATGGAAAATTTGTTGATGTACATGGCACTTTGATGGGTATTAGAAAAGTAGAAAAAATCATCGCAATCGATGGCTTTGATTTAGATCTGCCCCCAACAAGCCACATGCTATTTCTCCGCTATGGCGATCGTCCTGGAATTGTGGGAATTGTCGGTAACACACTTGGTAAGGCCAAGATAAATATTGCTGGCATGCAGGTGGCGCGCAACAGCGAAGGCGGGGAAGCGTTAATGGCAATCACTGTCGACTCTTCAATTCCAAATGAAATGGTTGAGTTAGTTAAGAAAGAAACCGGTTCTAGTTCTGTTACTTCAGTATCGTTGTTGGGATAAACCATGAGCAAATCATTTAATCTTGCAGTTATCGGTGGCGATGGCATTGGTCCAGAAGTTGTGGCCGAAGGACTCAAAGTTCTAGATGCCGTCTCTCTAAAATATGGCGTCACTTTCAATAAGAAAGAGTACGAACTTGGTGCTCGCCTCTGGCATAAAACTGGCGAGACGCTTCCTGATGCAACGCTAAACGAATTAGCGAAAGCAGATGTAATTCTGCTTGGCGCAGTTGGCGACCCAACAGTTCCAAGCGGTGTTTTAGAGCGTGGTTTATTATTGAAGATTCGCTTCGCTTTTGATCACTTTATTAATTTGCGACCAGCTCGGCTATATCCTGGGGTTAAATCACCACTTGCTGGCGTTAGTGAACTTGATTTCGTTGTGGTTCGTGAAGGTACTGAAGGCCCATATGTTGGAGCTGGTGGTGTTCTAGCAGAAGGAACAGCCGATGAAATCGCTACTGAAGAGAGCTTAAATACTCGACGTGGCGCCGAGCGGGTAATTCGAAATGCATTTGCACGTGCGCAAGTACGGCCACGTAAGAAATTAACTTTGGTGCATAAGAACAATGTGCTTACTCGTGCTGGCAGTTTATGGACCCGGACATTTAATGAAGTAGCAAAAGAATTTCCGGATGTTGCAACAGATTACTTACACGTTGACGCAGCTTCCATGTTCTTTGTTACTAATCCAGATCGCTTCGATGTAGTTGTTACCGATAATCTCTTTGGCGATATCTTGACCGATATTGCAGCTGCAATTTGTGGTGGCCTTGGGTTGGCTGCTTCTGGAAATATTAATCCAACTGGCAAGTTCCCATCGATGTTTGAGCCAGTCCACGGTTCAGCACCTGATATTGCTGGTAAAGGAATCGCAGATCCAACTGCAACCATAATGTCAGTGGCAATGATGCTTAGCCATTTAGGTTTAACTGACGCTGCTAAAGATGTAGAGAAAGTAGTGGCAGCAGATTTGCTAACTCGCGGCGATAAAAAGCGTTCCACTAGCGAAATTGGAACACTTCTTGCTAACGCAGTGAAGGGGTAGTTATGAAAATAAATATCACACCATCATCCACTGCGTTGCCAGATGCAGTCCGCCAAGCAAAAGTAGATGAAGGTGGATTTGGAAAATATTTCACTGACCACATGATTATTGCTAATTGGCATGTGGATTCTGGATGGGGTGATGCTGAACTAAAAGCATACGGTCCACTCTCGCTCGACCCAGCAACGATGGTTTTACATTACGGCCAAGAAATTTTTGAAGGATTGAAGGCTTATTGGCAACCAGATAATTCAATTAGTTTGTTCCGTCCCGATGCAAACGGAAAACGTTTTGCTAAATCGGCAAAGCGTTTAGCGTTACCAGAGCTCCCAGTCGAAGCATTCATTAAAACTATTGAAACTTTAGTAAAGCAAGATAAGGGTTGGGTACCGCATAAAGTAGGTTCTTCGCTCTACATTCGGCCGTTTATGATCGCAACAGAAGTTGCAATCGGAGTTCGGCCTTCAAAGAGCGCTTCATACATATTAATTGCCTGCCCAGTTGGTGCATATTTCTCAACTACAACCGCAGTAACGGTTTGGATTTCTACTGAATATGTCCGCGCATCACTTGGTGGAACTGGTGAAGCTAAGTGTGGTGGAAACTATGCAGCATCGCTACTCGCACAGCAGCAAGCAGCAGCTCAAGGTTGCGATCAAGTTGTTTGGTTAGATGCGCTAGAGCGTAAATGGGTAGAAGAGATGGGCGGTATGAACCTTTATTTTGTTAAAGGAAAAGGTAAAGATGCCACAATTTTCACACCTAAATTAACCGGCACGCTACTTCCTGGAGTTACGCGCGATTCCATTCTTACTGTTGCGAAAGATCTTGGTTATAAAACTGAAGAAGGAATGATTTCAATTGACGATTGGCGCGACGGTGTTGCCAGCGGTGAGATTACCGAAACTTTTGCCTGTGGCACTGCTGCAGTTATCTCACCAATCGGTGGCGCTAAGAGCGAATTTGGAAATTGGCCAACCGGAGATGGAACTCCTGGTCCGATCACTATGCAACTTCGTGAACATTTGCTTGGTATTCAACATGGAACTATCGAAGATAAACATGATTGGAATATAAAGGTCTGTTAATGACAATCTCCGATGCGTTCCATATTTATGACACCACACTTCGCGATGGTGCCCAACAAGAAGGATTAAATCTTTCAGTTCACGACAAACTTACAATCGCTCGTCACCTTGATGATCTCGGTGTTGGTTTTATTGAAGGCGGTTGGCCAGGGGCTAATCCAAAAGATACTGAATTCTTTGCACTTGCAAAGAAAGAGTTAAAGTTAAAGAACGCAACCTTTGTTGCATTTGGTGCAACGCGTCGTCCAGGAGTTAAAGCTGCTGATGATGTGCTACTTCGTGCTCTTGCAGATTCTGGCGCACCAGCAGTAACTCTCGTTGCAAAAGCCCACGATCGTCATGTTGATTTGGCGCTGAAAACTAACTTGGATGAAAATCTCGCCATGATTCGCGAATCAATTCATTTTCTAAAAGAAGGCGGCCAGCGGGTATTTCTTGACGCCGAACATTTCTTCGATGGCTACCGTTCAAATCCTGCATATGCACTTGAAGTTGTTCGAGTTGCTGCGGAAGCTGGCGCTGACGTAGTTGCGCTTTGCGACACTAACGGTGGCATGTTGCCGGATGAACTCTCGCAAGTTGTACATGATGTATTAGGAAAAAGCGCTGCACGTCTTGGAATTCATTGCCATAACGACACTGGTTGTGCAATCGCTAACTCACTAGCTGCAGTCGCTGCTGGCGCTACCCATGTGCAAGGCACGCTCAACGGTTATGGTGAACGCACCGGTAATGCGGATTTAGTTTCGATCATCGCGAACCTCGAATTAAAGAAGAAGCAATTAGTTCTACCTAAGAATTCACTCCACGAAGCATTCCGAATTTCACATGCAATTGCTGAAGTAACTAACGTGGCATCAAGCGCACGCCAACCATATGTAGGTATTTCTGCTTTTGCGCATAAAGCTGGATTGCATGCATCTGCTATTAAAGTTGATCCTGCGCTTTACCAACATGAAGATCCTGCCAGTGTTGGAAATGATCGTCGAATGTTGGTCTCTGATATGGCTGGTCGCGCATCTATTGAATTGAAATCACAAGAACTCGGCATCGATATAGGTGACGATAAAGAAGTACTTACTCGCGTTGTAGAACGTGTAAAAGAAATGGAGTCGCGCGGTTACACATTCGAAGCTGCAGATGCATCATTTGAATTATTACTTCGCGAAGAGATTGATGGCAAGCGAGTACAATTTTTCAAGATTGAAAAATGGGAAACTGTTGTAGATCGAGGTGATGACGGCAGTGTTAAATCTCGAGCAAATGTCACAATCATTGCGCGCGGTCAAAAAATTGAATCTTCTGGGAGTGGGAATGGTCCGGTAAATGCAATTGATACTGCGCTTCGTTCCGGACTTGAAAAACTTTATCCCGAACTTAATAAATTAGAACTCACTGATTACAAAGTTCGAATCCTCGAAGGTCGCTTAGGAACAGGAGCGGTTACTCGCGTTCTCGTAGAAACCAGCGACGGCAAAGGTGAATGGAACACTATCGGCGTTCACGAAAACGTTATTGCAGCTTCAGCAATGGCTTTAGAAGATGCAGTTACATACGGGCTATTACGACAAGGCAAAATTCCCGAGTAGCCTTGCCAAATGGAATCATCCCTGCTTAGCGAATATCGCGAGCACTTAGTCGTTGATCGGAACCTATCCGATAATTCCATCCGGGCATATTTAGCTGATTTAGAATCGCTATTGCAACATATAAATAAATTAGGAATTACCGAATTTTCACAATTAGATTTAAATCATCTCCGTTCTTGGCTAGCTAATTTACAAACTAGGGGAGCTGCTCGTTCGTCCATGTCACGACGAGTGGTTTCAATCAGGGCCTTTACTTATTGGGGTGCAAAAAATGGTTGGTTAAGCGGCGATATTGGCCAACAACTTGTAGCGCCAAAACCACAACGAACGCTGCCAAATATTTTAGATATTGAAAGTGCAATTACCACAATGGAAGCACTTGC
>CANLJW010000038.1:0-10119 GCA_947491605.1 Actinomycetota bacterium
CGAAAACTTTGGCAAGCTCGACATGATGCCTATTGGTCAAACATACATATCTATCCTGGGAAGCGAATTGTAAGTACCGATATGGCAGTGCCACTTTCAGCGCTCGCCAAAGCGGTAGAGGCTTGTAATGAAATTTTAAGTACGCATGATTTCCCATTTAGTATTTTCGGACATGTTGCTGATGGCAATTTCCATTGCCTAATCATTACCGATCCTTCAAATCCAAATGAGCTAACTGATATTCGGGAAATAACACATTCACTTGCTTCAAAAATTATTGCGATGAATGGTACTTGTACTGGTGAACATGGAATTGGTATGGGAAAGATTGAATCTTTAGTTGAAGAGACGGGCGAGAACGCAGTAGCCCTAATGCGAAATATCAAAAATGCAATGGATCCAAACGGAATTTTAAATCCAGGTAAAGTTTTAGCGCAAAAATAACCGTTAGGAATCGAGAAAAATGGATCAGAACGTTGCCGGCATATGGTCCACGCCCAAGCTTGCGCCGATGTATCCACCGTTTCCAATTCGGTATAAGGATGTAACTATTCTGACTACGGTTTATCGGACCGATCCTGCGGCAATCGAGAAACATATTGATTTCCCAGTGGAAAGTAATGGCGATTTAGTAATGATTCATAACTATTACATGCCAATTGTTGAAGGCATGGGTGAAGTTGAAGAAACCAACGTGATGATTGGCGTAAAAGTTAGCGCTGGCGGGGTAGACCACTTCGGCGGTTTCAGCACTAATTTATTGATTAGTTCCGAAGTTGGGCTAACCCAGGGACGTGAAATTCACGGCCAACCTAAGAAAATGGGTAGCACTAAAATCAAAACTGTAAATAATGAAATTGTGGCTGAGGTTTTTCGCGGTAACGCCTTAATTTCTAGGGTTGTTATGCCGGTGAGTAGCCAAGCTGCGCAAGTAAGTGAACTTGAAAAATATTTCCCGTTCCGCGAGAACATCAACCATAAAGTAATTCGAAACATTGACGGTACTCAAGGCATCAATCAGATAACTTCTAGAATTTTGGGAGATGTAGTTGTGAAGGAATGCTGGCGCGGTCCATCTAAATTAACCATCGAATTTAATGAGAGCGCACCATTTCATTTACTACCCGTGCTTGAAACCGTAGAATCATTTTATTGGAAAGCTGACTTTGCACTTGTACCAGGAACAATTTTGCATGACTATTTGAAAGCAGGGATATAAATGGAAACCACCGACATTAAAGGTCATCTGGTTTTAGTAACCGGCGCTGCCAGCGGAATTGGAAAAGAGATTGCAACTTCATTTATTAAGCGCGGCGCCATCATTGCTGCGTGCGATAAGAATATTTCGGCGTTGCAAGCAATTAAGAACGAAGTCAACAATAAAGATTTTCACATTTTTGAAGTAGATTTTGTGAACGAAGATTCAATAATTAATTGTGTTAGCAAAGTGGAATCAGATCTAGGTCCGCTCAAAGCAGTTGTGAACTGTGTTGGAATCCTTGGCAAAAATGGCGAAAAAGTTGAATTAGTAGATATCGCTGACTTTGATTTGGTTTACGCCATTAATTTAAGAGGGGCTTTAATACTCACTAAAGCGGTAATCAAAGGAATGGCCGATCGTGGTTATGGTCGAATTTTGCACATGGCCAGCATCTCCGGTAAAGAAGGAAATCCGCTATTGGTTGCATATTCTGCAACAAAAGCTGGGTTAATCGCATTAGTTAAGAGCGTTGGAAAAGAGTATGCAACAACTGGGGTAACTGTTAATGCCATGGCGCCGGCGCTAATTCAATCACCAATGAGTGACAGTTTTTCAGAAGCGCAGTTAGCATCACTTAAATCGAGAATTCCGATGAATCGACTAGGAAAAACTAGCGAAGTTGCAGATATGGCAGCCTGGATAATTTCACCAGCTTGCAGTTTCACTACCGGTTTTGCTTTTGATTTAACTGGTGGTCGCGCTACTTACTAATTAGCGGCTGGTTTTTTAGGAATATAAGTTCCAGTTTCAATACTGGTTTCAGGTAAGCCGTTCTCTAGTTCCGCAAATTCAGCATCAGACAGATCAATTTCTGAACCCAATAGTGAATCTAAAATAGTTGCAGGTTGGGAAGATCCCGGGATTGGAATAGTAATTGGACTCTTAGCAAGGTGCCAAGCAATAGTTAGCGCAAAGACTGAAACGTTCTTTCGATTTGCCATTTCGTGGAGCGTGGCGTAACTATCAGAAGTTACATTTTTAGGCTTACCGATTCCACCAAGTGGTGACCATGGCAGAAATGCAATACCTAACTCAGTGCAAAGATCTAATACATCGCTATTGACTCTAAATCTAGGACTAAATTCATTCTGTACCGAAACCACACCACCTTCTTTTGGTCCGCCAATAATTTTTAAACCGACTTTTAATTGTGCAACAGTTACATTACTTAACCCAAAATTTTCTACCATTCCATGTTCCTTTAAAGTATTTACATTTTCATACTGTTCTTCAATTGTAAGTTTTGGATCAATCCGGTGGTGTTGCCAAAGTTTGATTTTATCCACACCGAGTCGCGCTGCTGAGCCTTCAACCGCGCGGTATAAATAACTTCGAGTTGAGTTAAAACCAAGTTCGCCATACCAAGTATCGTTTTTTTCGCGGGTTATGCCTGCTTTAGTCGCAACAATAATTTTTGCTTTCGCAGCGGCAGAACCACTCCAACTTCTGATGGCTTCAGCAATCAATTTTTCATTATGTCCGTAAGGATTCCAGGTCGGCGAGTATGAGTCACCGGTATCTAGGAAGTTAATCCCAGCATCTAACGCAGCATGAACAGTTTGAATAGCTTGGTCACGGTTATCTAACATGAAACTTTTCTCAGGTGGATAACCTGAAAGTGGCATGCAACCAAGCCCAATTGGTGAAACTTCCAATTTTCCAATAAAGCGGCGCTGATTATTTTTCATAGTAAGCCAAGTATAAGTTGAAATTTGGTTGATTGGCAGGCAAGAGAGGTCTATCCTCACGAAAATGCGAGCGATTGCGGTAGTTGGAAGTTCTAATATTGACATGGTCACCTACACATCTCAGATCCCAGATAGTGGTGAAACTGTTATCGGTAATTCTTTTTCGACAAATTTTGGTGGGAAAGGCGCGAATCAAGCGGCAATGGCGAGTCGTTTCAATTCCACTGTTTATATGGTGACCGGTGTTGGCTCAGATATTTTTGGCGATCAAATTATTGAAAATATGAAACTAGCAGGTATAAATACGGAGCATCTTCATAAGTTTTCTGAAAGTACCGGGGTAGCGCCAATTTGGGTAGATGAGACTGGTGCTAATCGGATAATTGTGGTTCCAGGTGCAAGTAATTTGCTTACGGCAAAAGATGCTGTGACGGCAATTCAAACGATTAAAGATTTAGGAGTTGTAGTCGGACAACTAGAAATATTAGAAGAAGTGACGTTGGCGGCATTTAAAGCAGCTAAAAAATTAGGGTTGATAACGATTCTAAATCCGGCCCCAGCCAAAACACTTTCAAAAGATTTCTTAGAAAATACTGATTGGTTAATTCCGAACGCCATCGAATTCGAAGCGATTTCAAATAGTGAGCCAAACCAGGCTGCCATGAGTGATTTCGCCAAGAAACACGGGGTTGGGCTCGTGGTCACTTTGGGAGAGAGTGGCGCAGCACTAATTGATCGAAGTGGTAAATATTTCAAAATTGAAAGTGAAAAAGTACAAGTTGTAGATACGACTGGTGCTGGTGATTGTTTTGTAGGCACTTTCGCAACTGGCTTAAATGAAGGCTTGCGCCCGGAAATCGCCGCAAAACTTGGAGTTATATGCGCAACAACAAGTGTTACTCGAAAAGGCGCACAAATCTCTTATCCAGATAAAGTTACAGTTACAAAATACTTAAATAGCTTGGCTTTCTAACTCTTTTACTGCGCTCGCTAAATTCTTCAGCTCAGCATCAGTAGATCTAAGTGTTGGACATGGCAATCGCATATCGCCAAGCCTTGTTGGGATTATTTTCGGTGCAGCGTTTTTTAAGCAGCCGATAGCGTTTACAAAATCAAAACCTGGCTTCAAGATCGCATCAAAAACGCCGACCGTTGCTTGAATTAGTGCTTGCGCTTCTGCGTTCTTGCCTTCTTTAGCTAACTTATAAACCTTAGTTAAGTGTTTAGGGAAGAAGTTTCCAAGACCGCAAATGCCACCAGAGGCGCCAAGTGCAATTCCTTTTGCAAGCAAAATATCACTACCGAGTAGAACTTTGACTCCGCTTTCAAGGTAATCTTTTGTAGAATTAATATCACCGCTGGAATCTTTCACACCCCAAATCGGAATATTTTTAGCTACGTCTACATCTATTTTTAACGAACAAGCAGGAATGTTGTAAGCAACGATTTTATGCCTAGTGCGATCTGCCACCGCTTTATAGAAATCAATTAAGGATAGATTAGCAATTGGTTTGAAATAACTTGGTGGGATTACCATGATCGCTTCTACTGGGATATCTTTAACAAAGTCTAAATACTCCCAAATATCGCCCAAGCTATTGGAGATAATTGTTGGGATAAGCGCGGAGTTATGTGAAATATCAGCCAATTGCTCGGTTATTTTCATTCTTTCCCGCAAGCTAATTGAAGCGCCTTCACCGAAAGTCCCGAAAGGTACAAGCCCGCTAACGCCATTTGATAGTAGCCATTTGGCATGTTCAACCGTTGCAACGTAATCAACGTTATTGTTCTTATCAAAAGCGGTGAATTGCGGGATGAATAAACCTTGCATGAAATATCTCCCTAGTTACCGAAGCTAAGCTCGCGAGTTGTTAACTATTGACAATCCTAAGGTATCTGTAGCAGAGTTACTAGTTATTGGCACGATTAATTTTTAAGGGAGAGTTATGTCCTATCAAGGCATTTTTGATTTAACTGGAAAGACTGCAGTTGTAACTGGAGCGCGAAAAGGAATTGGCTTTGCGATGGCTTCAATACTCGCGGAGTTTGGCGCAAACATAATTGCGGTCAGCTCAAAGCAAGAAGCCGATGATGAACTTAAGAAAGTTGTTACGAGCTTCGGTGTTGAATTTACCGCGGTTGCATGTGACCTACGCGAAAGATCTGAAACTAAATCTTTAATCTCAACTTTAAAAGATAGCAAAATCGATATTCTGGTAAATAACGCAGGCATTGCAAGTAGAGGCGTAGTTTTAGAGCATACTGACGAGCAATGGGATCAAACCATTGAAATTGATTTGAATGCACCATTTTTCCTCTCTAGAGAATTCGCTCGTGGCATGGCAGCTCGCGGTAGCGGCAAAATTATTTTCACAGCTTCCATGTGGACTTTCTTGGGTGGCAAAAATGTAATTAGCTACACCGCCGCTAAGACTGCGCTCGGCGGTTTAACTCGTGGACTTTCAAACGAACTTTCGCCAATGGGAATCAACGTAAATGCGATCGCGCCGGGTTTTATTGAGACCGATATCAACAACGCAGTTCGACAAGATAAAGCAAGGTTTGAATTCTTGAGCAGCCGAATTCCGATGGGGCGTTGGGGCAAACCAAGCGATTTGGCCGGCACCACCCTTTTTCTGGCGTCGGCAGCTTCAGATTATGTAACCGGCGTTGTCCTCCCAGTTGACGGCGGCTACCTAGCCAATTGAGCGTAAAAGTTATCTAAAAGCAACCCTTTAATCCTTGACCTACTCCGCAGTAGGGTGAAGTATGCAAGAACTGTTAACTAAATACAGTTCACAAAATGTGACCTATTTAGTTTGAGATTCCACCGGAGGGGATGCTTATGAGCAAGAAAGAAAATAAAACAGTAGATGCTCTCGAAATAACAAACGCGACAGTTGGTCGTCGTGGATTTATTAAGGGTGCAGGAGCTGTTGCAGGAACTGTTGCAGTCGGATCAGTTGCAGGAGCAACTACCGCTAAAGCAGCAAAGACCCAGTTAAACATCACAACTTGGATGGGTGTAGAACCAGGCCGTAAAGAAGCATGGGAATCTGTACTGGGAAAATTCAACGCACAGAGCACAACTAGCGAAGTTAAATTAACTGGTTGGCCATTTGCGCAATATGTAAACCAAGTTCTAACTGGTTTAGAAGCTGGAACTCTTACTGACGATCTAATCATGTCAACACCTGACTTGGCAGTTCGACTATTTAAGAGCGGCTACTTCTTGCCACTTACTGATGCGGTCAAGGCTGCGGGCGTAACCCCAAATCCAAAGATTCACGCATATGTAACAAAAGACGGAGCTTGTTACGGTGTAAGTATCGTGACTGTTAACTTCGGTTTACTTTACAACTCAGAACTATTCTCAAAAGCTAAAATTAAGCCACCAACAACTCCAGAAGAGTTATTGGCTGCCGCTAAGAAACTTACAAAGAAGCCAAATCAATATGGTTTCTGGCATCCAAACATTATGGCCGAACAAGGTGACTTCTGGTTCAACATGCAGAACTGGGTCAACATGTATGACGGCGTTTGGGCTGTAGGTAAGACTCCAAAAGCTAACTCACCACAAGTTGTTAAAGCTATGCAACTTTGGTTAGACCTTTACAACGCAGCTATTCCTAAGGGAATTAACAACGCTGCTGCAGTACAACTTGCAGCTAATGGTCGTATCGCACAAGGTTTCTGGGTATCAGCAGCAGTTAACGTGCTTAAGAGCACTAACGAAGCTGTATACGCAAAACTTCGCAGCGTTGCGTTGCCACATGCAAGCCGCAAAGCTGCATCTCGCGTTCACCCAATCTCACTAAATAAATTGGGTAAGAACAAAGCTGCTGCAACTGAATTCTTGACATGGTTGTTCAAGCCAGAGAACATGGCTGATCTAACTATGCAATGTCTAGATTTCATCCCACCATTCCCAGAAATGGCGAATGTTCCTGCATTCAAGGCTTACTTAAAGACTCTGCCTTGGATTGATGGCTTCCTAACCCCACCAAGCGTGCCTATTACTCCAATGGACATGATGGGTGACTTCATCACCAAGAGTGATGAGTACGGAACCATTATCTTGACCAACTTGCAATCTGCCGTTAATAAAAAGAAGACAGTGAAGCAAGCAATGGATCAGGCGCAAAAAGAACTTCTGGTATTGGCCACGAAGCTCTAAGATTTAAAGAATACTTTGGTAGACCGGGAGTAAAAACGAGGAGAGAAAACCGAGATGATGGCTCTATGAAAAATAGATCATCGTCTCGGTTTTCTCATATCAAATTACCGTATCTATTAACACTTCCGATTATTTTATTGGTAGCGCTGTTGGTGGTTTATCCGATTTCCCAAGCGATCTGGACCAGCCTCACCGATAAAACACTAGGCGCAGCAGTCGACGAGAAGATAAATTTTGTTGGACTCCGAAATTATAATTCGTTGCTACATAGTCCAACTTTTCTAGCAAGTTTACGAATTACCACAACCTACGCACTATTAAATGTCGTTTTTTCAGTTGGTGCCGGTTTATTAACGGCAATTTTAGTAAATAAGAAATTTAGAGGCAGAGGCGGAATTAGAGCGCTTATGACTGCGCCATGGGCTTTCCCAGATATTGCCTCGGTAATTATTTTTATCTGGATTTTGAACTCCGCTTTTGGAGTTGTAGGAATTTTGAATCAGCACTTACCGTTTGATACATCTGGTGGCTGGTTAACTTCTAGCCCTTATGCATTTGTTTCGATCATCGTGATGTCTATGTGGAAGACTTTTCCGTTTTACAGCATTGTATTTCTAGCAGCTTTACAAGGAGTTCCGGAAGATTTAACTGAAGCTGCAACCGTAGATGGCGCTGGCCCATTTCAGAGATTTAAAACCGTTACCCTGCCAAGCATTCGACCTACTTTTGTACTTCTAGCGCTTTTGGCTTTTATCTTCGCATTCCGACAATTCAGCATGATTTACCTAACTACAGGTGGCGGCCCAGAGCGCGATACTGAAACCTTAGTTTTAGCTGTTTATAACACCGCATTTAAGTATTACGACCTAGCTCTTTCCTCTGCAATTGGAGTTGTAGGTCTGATTTTTACTTTCCTAATCGCAGTTGCGTTCTTAACGTTGCAATCGCGAGCTGAGAAGAGTAATTCATAATGGCTATCGTAAGAGGGACAAAACTAAGGAATCGCATTCGCGCTGTATTTAGATATTTTACGATTTTCTTAGTTAGCTTATTAGTAATTTTTCCGCTTTATTGGATGTTAGTTACCGCAGTGCAAGCCCCTGAGGTAACGCTTCGATATCCACCAGTTCTATATCCAATTGACCCAAACCTAAAAGGTTTCCATGCAATATTTTTTGAAAAACAAATGGGAAAATGGCTGATAAATTCAGGATTTGTTGCCATATTAACCACCGCGATTACAACAGCACTTTCTATACTTGGCGCGTATGCGCTTTCTTGGTTTAAGTGGCGCGGCAAGGTTGCATTTGGATTAATGCTGCTCTTTACCCAGATGCTTCCTGAAGCGTTAATAGTTATTCCAATTTTCAAGATTTATAGCAACTTTCATTGGACGGATTCACTAGCAACGCTTTCGCTTATTCACGCAGCATTCGTTATCCCAGTAGGTGTTTGGATCCTCAAGCCGGCTTTTGAAGGAATCCCAAAAGAAGTTAATGAGGCGGCACAGATTGATGGTTGTACCCCTATGGGAATACTTAGAAAAATAATAATTCCGCTATGTTCGCCAGCGATTCTTGCAGTAGGCGTGGTTGCCTTCTTTGCAAGTTGGGGCGAATATTTAATTGCGGTCACAATGATTTCAACAGAGGGTAAATATCCAGCTTCAGTTGGTCTTGCATCAACAATGTCTCAGCTTGATACCCCAATTCAAACTTTGTTATCTGGGGCGATTGTTTATGGATTGCCACCAGTAATTCTCTATATGTTTATTCAACGATTCGTGATCTCTGGCTTAACTGCTGGCGCAATTAAAGGTTAATAACTCGACTAAGAAGGAGGCTGGAAATGGTTGATAATAAAGGTTCACTTTGGCCGACAATCCGAGATACTCCCGTCCCACAAGGCGCAGTTCATATTTGGTGGTTACTACAAGCCGGATTTGTAATTAAAAGCCCAGGTGGTTTTACGGTTTGTATAGATGCTTACTTAACTGATTCCGTGAAAACTTCTTACGGTATCAGTAGAGGTTATCCAGCGCCGCTCTCACCAGAAGAGTCAGAGTTTGATGCGGTAATGGCCACTCATTCACATGATGACCACCAAGATCCAGAAGCAATAATTCCATTCTCTAAACATCCAAAGACTCGTTACATCGGACCCTTTAATGTAATAAAACTGGCTCGCGCTGGCGGATTTTATGGTGATCGTTCTGTTCTAATTAACCGCGGTGAAGTTGTAGAAGTGGGCGATATTAAGATCGAAGCCGTTTATGCGCGCCATATGTTTGAACCAGAGCCAACTCCAGATGCTGCCGGATATTTAATAACTGTAGGCAAGTGGCGGATTTATCATTCAGGAGATACTGAATACGATGCTCGAATCGTTGATGATACTGAAAATCGAACCGATGTTTCACTTATCTGTATTAACGGAATTACTGGAAATATGGATACTAAGGAAGCTGCCTTTCTTGCTTGGCGTCAAGGTTGCAAAGTTGCAGTTCCAATGCACTTTGGGTTGTGGCGCGAAGATGAAGAATTTAATAAGACTGCAACTCTAGATTTAAATGAATTTACCGATACTTACAAACGCCTTGAACCTAATGGTCGAGTATGGATTCCAGAACTTGGAAAACCGTTGGAGATGAAGTAGTTAAACTGCCTGCAAACTAGGGATAACTTTCTTAATCTCGAAAGCAGGAATACTTCCTTCGCGAACCATTCTTGGCCGACCCTCAAGACATGAAACTATGCTTGTTTGTTTAGTGGACTTGATAACTCCAGAGTTGATGGCAATCGAAACAAGTTTTTTATTTGCTGGGATTAGACCTGCAAGTGACTTTAAAACTTTCCCATCTTTATCTTGGAGCGCCGTATAAATAACGGGACCCATAAGCTTGGAGACCACATTCAAGAGGAGATTGCTTGGCTTTCGAGCCATAACAGAGGCTGGGGTGGAATCTGCGCCTAAATTACAAGGGAGAACCTCGC
>CANLJW010000039.1:0-9992 GCA_947491605.1 Actinomycetota bacterium
GCCGCAACTGGAGTTTCACTACAAGATGTAGCAATTAAATTGGAGCTAGAAGGAATCGATAAATTTGTATCGCCTTGGATTGAATTAATCGAAACCGTTACGAAAGTAGCAAGCAATTGAGCAACGTGATCGGCATCTCGATTTCAGGTACTGCGCTTTCGCAAGTTGATCAAAACTCTAAACTATATTTGGAGTTAATAGATGCTGCTAAAAAATTAGCAAATAAAGATGAAAATCTCTGGGGCGAATCTGCTGCAGCGGAAGCCAAAATCCGAATGAATTGGTTGGAGCTGCCGGTTTCATCACGGGAATTACTCCCCCAACTAGATGCGCTTACCGCGTGGGCTCGAGAGAAAAAATTAACCAAAGTATTGCTCTGTGGTATGGGTGGTTCATCTCTCGCTCCTGAAGTAATTAGCAAGACTTTCCATAAGGAATTAACCGTAATCGACACCACTGACCCAGAACAGATTTCGTTGGCATTGAAAACTAATTTAGTTAACACCATCGTAATAGTTGGATCCAAATCTGGTTCAACTATAGAAACTGCCGCACAGCTCGCGCTTTTTAAAAGTGAGTTCGAAATGGCGGGCCTGGACTCATCCGAACACATGCTGATAATTACTGACCCAGGGTCACCGCTTGAACTTTCCGCACGGACTGCAGGTTTACGAATAATCAACGCCGATCCTAATGTTGGTGGCAGATTTAGCGCGCTCTCGGCATTCGGTCTAGCTCCGGCTGCTCTTATCGGCGTTGATGTTTCGGTTTTATTAGATGATGCGTTCGAGGCTGCGGAAAAATTTCTGGAGAGTAATTCACCTGTTTTGCAAATGGCTTATCTGCTTGCCCAACCCACTTATGCTTTCACCGCACTTCTAGATAGCGATAGCGCGGTGCCAGGCATCAGCGATTGGATCGAACAACTTATCGCTGAATCAACTGGAAAAAATCAAAAAGGCGTACTACCAATAGTTATAAGTTCGCCTACTTCTGCAATTGGTGGGTCTCATCCAGTAATTACTTTTAACGGCGCTGGTCCGCTATCGGTTACTGGCACTCTTGGATCTCAATTCATTTTTTGGGAGTGGGTCACGGCGCTGCTTTGTGTGGCGTTAAAAGTTGATCCTTTTAACCAACCAAACGTGACTGAAGCTAAAAATCAAACTGGTGCGCTCCTAACAAGATGGATCGATGGCAAAGTGGAAACTCCTGCGACTGCATTTGCAAGCGAATCGATTGAAATCTATTCCGATAAAAAGTTTGACTCGGTTGCGCAATACTTGACGGAAGCAATTAGTGGAGCTGGTTACATCGCCATCATGGCCTATTTAAATCGGGTTTCGGACCATGAGATTTCAGAAATTCGAGAACTTATTGCAGCGAAATCTGAAAAGCCAACCACTTTTGGTTGGGGACCTAGATTTTTACATTCGACCGGGCAGTTTCATAAAGGTGGCCCACAAGTTGGCTCATTCATACAAATAACTGGTAATTGCGCTAGAGATATCGCAATCCCAAACCAGGTTTACGGATTTGAAACTCTAATTATGGCGCAAGCGCTCGGCGACGGTGAAGCCCTTCAAAAACGAAAATTCCCGCTCCTTCGAATTCACTTACGTGATCGAACGAACGGGATTTCGCAATTACTTGCAATAATTAAATCGCTTTAACGAGTCCGTCTACGTTCACCGGTACGACTCTTTGGTTTTCCAGCTGCGCCACGATCTGAGCCAAATTTTCTTGGTCCAGAATTGCTGCGGGAGCCTTCGCTCCGTGGCGTGGTAGAACGAGGTGTTTCGCTCCGGCTTGATGAAGTGCGTGCGTTTGAGGTTCGACGCGCTTTCGAAGGGCGATTGCGTTTTGGAAATTTAGGCTCTACTGAATCGCTTTTTGTAACTGTAGTTACGATCGGTACGCCGCTAGGTTTACGAGAACCAGTAATTTTTATTAGTTCGCTATCACCAGGCAAGACTGAAGTTGTAGTTGGGCGAATCCCGGCTTTTTCAGTAATTCGCTTTAACTCACCACGTTGCGACATGGTCACAAGTGAAACTACCGTTCCTTTTTCGCCAGCCCGTGCAGTACGTCCCGCGCGGTGTAAATAATCTTTATGGTCTGCCGGCGCATCAACATGCACCACCAAAGAAACATCATCGACGTGAATGCCGCGAGCTGCAACATCAGTTGCTACCAGCGCTAAAGTTTTACCAGTTTTGAAATGTTCTAGGGTTCGAGTCCGTACGGCTTGCGTCTTTCCACCATGTAGCGCGCCAACTTTTACACCAGCGCGTAATAGTTTCTCTGTTAATTTATCTGCGCCACGCTTAGTCCGCACGAAGAAAATGGTTCGACCATCTCTTGCTGCAATTTGTGAAGTAATCTCATCTTTGTGGTTAGCTTCATGAACTAATACGTGATGGCTCATTTTCATAACCGAAGCGGTTTCGTTTTGGACTGAGTGCGTAGCTGGGTCTTTTAAATATTTTCTAACCAAGGAATCAACGTCACGATCTAACGTTGCACTGAAGAGCATCCGTTGACCATCTACTTTAGTTTTGTTTAGGATTTCGCGAACCGAAGGCAAGAAACCCATATCAGCCATTTGGTCAGCTTCATCTAGAACTGTAATTTCAACATCAGAGAGAATTACATCTTTCCGCTCCATTAAATCCATCAAACGACCTGGGGTTGCAACCACGATTGCTACGCCACGGCGGAGTGCTTGTTGCTGCTTGTGATATGAAAGTCCACCTGCAACTACTTGAGCGTTCAAACCAACTACTGGCGCTAAGTCTCCGATTACATCGGTGATTTGCATTGCGAGTTCGCGGGTTGGGGAGAGAATTAACGCTAATGGTTTATTCGGAGCAGCTTTGCGATCGGCAAGCCGAGTTAGTAGCGCAAGTCCAAAAGCTAAAGTTTTGCCAGATCCAGTTTGGCCTCGACCTAAAATGTCGCGACCAGAGATTGCATCAGGAATCGATGCAGATTGGATTGGAAACGGTTCCGTTATACCGTTTTGAGTAAGAGTACGTACAAGCGCAGCGCTAACGCCCAATTTAAGAAATGACATGTAAACACCAATCGAGACAACAAGCGCGTCTCGTAAAGATTGGTAGCTAAGACTCGCAAGAGAGCGTATGTGACGCTCGTATGAATAAAACTACACCGCGAATGCGATGCAGGTGAAGTCTACCCTACTTTATTCCTCGTCATCACCACGTAGATTGCGAAGCGCATCTTCTAGAATTTTCTGCGCTTCTGCTTCAGTTCTACGTTCTTTTACATATGCAAGATGAGTTTTGTAGGGAGTATTGACTACTGGGCTTGGTGGGTTGCTCTTATCGCGACCTGCAGGGAATCCGCAACGCGGACAATCCCATTGATCAGGAATAACGACAGTGCCATCTTCAGCAAACGAAGGTTTGGTTTCATGTCCGTTTAAGCACCAATAAGAAACACGAAAACGTGCGATCGCCTCGCCGCGTTCGGCTTCTCCCATTGGACCCGCGCCAACTCTAGATCCACGTATTGCGCTACCACCGGCCATGATTTCCCTTTCTAATTGTTAAGAAAATTGACTCTTTAATAACAAACTTAGTGCGACAACACTTGCAAACCAAAGACCACCAACCACAATTGTGATCCGATCCAGATTGCGCTCGACTACAGATGATCCGCCATATGTCGAAGAAATTCCGCCACCAAATAAATCTGAGAGTCCGGAACCTTTACCTTTATGTAAAAGCACAAGCAGAATCATTAAAACGCTGGTAATAATTAAAAGGAGCGAGAGCGCTAGCTTCACTTAAGAACCCCTAACAAGTTTAAAATTACAAACTTCATTTAGCTGTAACGGACATTTCCAAGGCGTAAGGATACCGCGCTAGAGGACGCGATGAAACTTCGAAATGCGGGCGAATTCTTCGGGATCGAGGCTCGCTCCGCCCACCAAAACGCCATCCACGTCAGGTTGTTTCATAATATCGACGATATTTGCGGATTTAACCGAACCACCGTAAAGGATTTTTGCATTCTCCGCAATTTCATCGCTACCAAATTTCTTAAGATCCTCACGGATAGCGCTACATACTTCTTGTGCATCTTCCGGGGTTGCAGTTTTCCCAGTACCGATTGCCCAGATTGGTTCATATGCAAAGACAATCTTCTTTAAATCTGGTTTGTGAAATCCGCGTAAACCGGTTCGAATTTGATTTAAAACATGCTGTATATGAGAACCTTCTTCGCGGATCGACAATTCTTCGCCGATGCAGAAAATAGGCGTTAATTCATTAGCAAGCGCAGCTTTCACTTTCTTGTTGAGCAATTCATCGCCCTCTTTATGAATTGCGCGCCGCTCGGAATGGCCAACCAAAACATAGGTACAACCCAATTTCTTAAGCATGGAACCCGAGATATCACCAGTAAAAGCACCGGATGAATCGGGTGAGAGATCTTGTGCGCCATAAGTTAGTTTTAAGCGATCACCATCAACCAAAGTTTGAATCGAACGAATATCGGTAAACGGTGGAATTATTGTGATATCAACCGCGGCATAATCTTTATCATCAATTGAATAAGCTAATTTTTGGGTTACCGCAATCGCTTCCAGGTGATTGAGATTCATCTTCCAGTTACCAGCAACTAACGGCTTACGCACTATTCGCTCCTCTAAGTTTTACGTTTCAATTTAAGACTGTAACGCGGTTAAACCTGGCAACTCTTTGCCCTCGAGATATTCAAGAGAAGCGCCGCCACCGGTCGAAATATAACCGAATTGTGAATCAGTAAACCCAAGGGCGCGCACTGCCGCAGCGGAATCTCCCCCACCTACAACAGCCAAACCATCTACTTCTGTGAGTGCTTCTGCAATTGCTTTAGTACCTGCTGCAAAATTGGAGAATTCAAAAACTCCCATAGGGCCATTCCAAAAAACGGTATGACACTTTCTTATGGCTTCGGCGAATTTCTTTGATGAATCCGGACCAATATCTAAACCTATTTGATGCACTGGAATTGCATCAGCAGAAACAACTGTAGGTAATTCGTTTGCAAAAGCTGGAGCAACTACAATATCGGTTGGCAATAAAATTTCTACACCTAATTCGGTGGCACGATTTAATAACACTTTCACAGTAGGGATAGATTCCACTTCAACAAGTGATTTACCAATTTCTTTTCCTTGCGCTGCTAGAAAAGTAAAGAGCATCCCACCACCTATTGCCAAAACATCTACTTTCTCGAGCAAGTTCGAGATCACGCCAATTTTGTCGGAAACTTTTGCGCCGCCTAGTATTACTCCGTATGGGCGAACCGGGTCCATTGTTAATTTCTGCAATACTTCAACTTCAGCTGAAATCAATTTACCGGCAGCGCGTGGCAGTAATTTTGCGGTTTCAAAAACGGAAGCGTGTTTTCTATGAACGGCTCCGAATCCATCCCCCACATATGCATCGGCATAACTCGCTAGTTTCGTTGCTAGCGCAAAACGCTCGCTCTCATCCTTACTTGTTTCAGCGGCTTCGTAACGAATGTTCTCAAGTAGAACTACATCGCCAGAATTTAAAGAAGTAACCGCTGCTCTAGCCGATTCGCCAACCACATCCGTTGCAAATACAACTTCTCGATTTAAAAGTTCAGATAACCGAATAGAAACTGGAGCTAGAGATAGCTCCGGCTTGCGCTCCCCTTTAGGGCGACCAAGGTGTGCACAAATAACAATCGATGCGCCGCTTTCAAGAAGTGCGTTAATTGTAGGAAGCGAAGCTCTAATTCTGCCATCATCAGTTATAGCACCATCTTTTAACGGAACATTAAAATCGCAACGCAGAAATACTCGCTTCCCCTTTACATCAAGAGAGGCGAGGTTCAGGATAGACATTAGAGCGATTTACCTACATAACCGATTAAATCAACTAATCGATTTGAGTAACCCCATTCGTTGTCATACCAACCAGCAACTTTCACAGTTGTGCCATTTGCTTTAGTTATGCCAGCATCGAAAATGCAAGAGTGAGGGTCTGTAACAATATCCGATGAAACTATTGGGTCCTCGGTGTAAAGCAAGATGCCTTTAAGCGTAGTTTCGGAAGCAGCTTTGATGGCAGCATTAATTTCTGCCGCAGTTACTTCGCGGGAAAGTTCCAAAGTTAAATCTGTAATTGAACCGGTTGGAACTGGAACTCGAAGCGCGTATCCATCTAGCTTGCCCTTTAATTCTGGCAGAACTAGCGAAATTGCTTTTGCAGCACCTGTAGAAGTTGGAATGATATTTGTTGCAGCAGCCCGACTTCTACGTAGGTCTTTGTGCGGGAAATCCAAAATTACTTGGTCGTTTGTATAAGCGTGCACTGTGGTCATAAATCCGCGGACGATTCCAAAGGTATCGTTAATAACTTTAGCCATCGGCGCCAAACAGTTAGTTGTGCAAGAAGCGTTGGAAATGATGTGATGCTTAGCGCCGTCATATTGCGTGTGATTTACGCCCATTACAATGGTGATGTCTTCGTCAGTTGCAGGCGCTGAGATAATCACTTTCTTTGCCCCGGCTGTTATATGTTTCTTAGCATCGGCAGCTTTAGTGAAATGGCCAGTCGATTCGAGAACCACTTCAGCCCCAACTGCAGCCCAAGGAAGTAGCGCTGGATCGCGTTCTGCAAAAATCTTAATTGTTTTTCCACCAACTGTGATGGTGTCATCGGTAAAAGTTACTGGAAGTCCAAGGCGACCAAGGATTGAGTCATACTTCAAAAGGTGTGCCAAAGTTGCGTTATCGGTCAGATCGTTAATACCCACAATTTCAATATTTGAAGTTGGAGCGAGCGCTGCTCTGAAGAAGTTTCTACCAATTCGACCGAATCCATTGATCCCGACTTTGACCACAATGACTCCACTTCCTAAGTTTCCATTAGCTGGAACGAAAATTAATTCAACTTAATTATTTAAAAGACCACGACTTTCTGGGAATAGCCAATCTTAACAGTCGACCTTGCACGCATCACCCCAATAAATCGGGTGATAGCCCTGCCTCGGTATCGGGAATCCCTAAATCTTGTGCTCGTTTATCGGCCATCGCCAACAATCTACGAATCCGACCAGCAATTGCATCCTTAGTCATAGGCGGCGATGCAAGTGATCCAAGTTCTTCCAAGCTCGCTTGGCCATGTTGAATTCGAAGTTCGCCAGCCTCACGCAAATGATCTGGAATATCTGCGCTTAAAATTTCCATGGCGCGTTGTACCCGTGCTGATGCCGCAACCGCCGCTCTAGCGGAACGACGCAAATTCGCATCATCAAAGTTCGCTAATCGATTCGCAGTCGCACGAACTTCGCGACGCATTCTCCGCTCTTCCCAAGCCAACACACTCTCATGTGCTCCTAGCCGAGTTAGTAAAACTCCGATGGCATCGCCATCTCTAATTACTACTCGATCAACGCCACGTACTTCTCTTGCCTTTGCCACGATACCTAACCGCCGCGCTGATCCAACTAACGCCAGCGCTGCCTCTGGGCCGGGACAAGTGATTTCAAGAGCGGAAGATCTTCCTGGTTCGGTCAATGAACCATGCGCCAAGAACGCACCACGCCAAGCTGCTTCAGCATCGCATAGCGCAGCCGATACAACTTGTGGCGGCAAACCTCGAACCGGGCGACCGTTGCTATCTACTAAACCGGTCTGTCTAGCTAGCGCATCACCATCTTTAACAACACGAACTACGTATCGACTTCCTTTGCGTAGACCGCCAGCGCTAATAACAGCTAAATCACTTTCGTGTCCATAAATATCAGCAATATCTTTACGTAATCTCCGCGCACTCTGCGCGGTATCAAGTTCTACTTCCACCATAATTTTTCCAGAAGTTAAATGTAATCCACCAGCAAATCTTAAAACTGATGAGACCTCTGCTTTACGGCAGCAAGGTTTGGTAATCGAGAGACGACTTAACTCATCTTTTACCGATGCTGTCATTGCCATGTATTTACTCCTTTACTCCTGCCCGTATCCAAGCATCTATCGCGCGAAAATGTGGCTGATTACGGGACCCAATTTTCTGGGATCGTGATGCACACTTCCCACAGATGCGATATCCGCCACAACTAATTCGCCTCCGATTTCACCTACAGCTTGCGCCATCGCTGCCTTATCTAGCGCAACCGATATATCAACTAGCGCAATATCGCAGTGAAAATCCGGTGCAAATTTCTGCAATATCGATAAATGTTCTGCAGGTGAACTTCCGGCAAACTCATCACCGCGCATTGATGGCGCTGCATCCAAATTCAATATAACTAATTTTTTTGCTTTAGAACTCTTGATCGCATCAATCTGCTGCTTGATTAAAAAGTGTGGTAGAACACTAGAAAACCAAGATCCTGGTCCGAATGTAATCCAATCCGCACTTGCGATAGCTGCCAGCCCTTCCGGGGTTGGCGTCGCATTCTCTGGAATTAACCGCAATGATTCTAATTTACCTTTAGCGATCGCAACTTCTTTCTGCCCTCGAGTAATTGTTCTGCCAACTGATGATTGAAATGTGCCTTCAATATCTAACGGTTCTGTCGCCATCGGAAGGACTCGACCAACTACTTTCAATAACGAAGCCACCCGATCTAACCCTTGGACCGGATCGCCATCTTTATCCCAAAGCGCAGCTAAAAGTAAGTTCCCGACCGCATGTCCGTTCATCGCCCCAGTGGATGTAAATCGATACTGCATAATCTCGGCCCAACTTTTACCCCACTCATCGTCTGCACATAATGCAGCTAACGCCATTCGCAAATCACCTGGCGGCAACGTATTAAATTCTTCGCGCAACCTGCCACTTGAGCCACCATTATCAGCAACGGTAACAATCGCAGTTAATTGCGCAGTAATGCGACGAAGCGAAGTCAACGTTGCCGCAAGTCCATGGCCACCACCTAGCGCCACAACTTTCAAATCTGGATTTAACAACACGGCTACCGTTCACGTCCCAAGTCTCGATGAATTGCTTGTGTTGAAATCTCTTGACCCCGCGGCAATATAACCTTTTGCAATCTACGATCTAACTCATCTGCAATCGCAACGCTTCGATGTTTTCCACCGGTACATCCCACGGCAAGTGTTATGAATTTCTTGCCTTCGCGAATATACCCATCTGCAATGGTCTCAAATAGGGCAATATAACGATCGAGGAATTCACTTACGTTTTCTGCTTTCAAAACTTTCTCACGAACTGGTGCATCAGTTCCGTTCAATGGCCGCAACTCTGGAATCCAATGAGGATTTGGGATGAAGCGACAATCCATCACTAAATCGGCATCAACTGGAATTCCGTATTTATATCCAAATGAAAGCACATTAACTTTTAAATCTGCGCTCCCCTCCTTATGGAAAAGCTCTTCCGTCTTCTTCTCCAATTGGTGAATATTCAAATCAGTGCTATCAATAATTAAATCTGCACCAGATCTCAGTTCCCGCAATTTTTCGCGCTCTTTTGCTATTCCATCAACAATTCGATCATTTCCTTGAAGTGGATGCGGACGCCGTGTCGATTCAAACCGTCGAACTAGCACATCATCAGAGGCATCAACAAATAAAATTCGACGCGATATCCCTTTTTCAACTAACTCCGCTAATGATCTATTTAGATCATCAAAAAATTCTCGGCCACGGACATCAATAACTACCGCAATAGATTCCACAGTTTTTTCGGTTAGATCAAAAAGGTTAGCTAAGAGCGAAGGCGGTAAATTATCAATTACATACCAGCCAGCATCTTCCATGGCGTGTGCAATCGTCGAGCGGCCGGCGCCACTCATGCCAGTTACTACTACCAACTCGCGATTCATCGAGATCCCCCCATGCCCAATATCTTGCTACACCTGTCAAGCATCCTAAGTAATTTCACCGGTACTGGTATTTACATTCTCGGGCGTACTTTGTTGAGCCAAGAAATCTACAATTATTTTGGCAATTTTCTCCCCGATGCCAGGTATTTGAGAAATTT
>CANLJW010000040.1:0-8380 GCA_947491605.1 Actinomycetota bacterium
AGGATTCTCCGTTCAAGTGGATATTCCTTAGGTTCAAGGTCACCTTTTTCCAGCCACCACTTGAAATAGATTTCCAACATACTCTCTAGGTTGTGCTTTGACACAAATCCAATTGTTTCTTTAATCTTTTCAGAGCCTAGGTAGCCATTATTTTCTGGAAATGGGAATGCAACATTTCGCAGATCGAAATTAGCAACATCTAGCGCAAAATCATCTGGGTTGTAGGGCAATAAGTTTGCTTCTTTCTTGCAAACTTTTGCAGCTAACTCCACAAAGCCTCGGCTTGTTGTAGCTTGTTTGGTAGCAATATTAAATGCCTGCTTATCCACTTTTTTACCTGCGTTTATTATCGCAACGATTGCATCGGCTACATCCCCAGCGTATACAAATGAATGTATAGATTTTCCACCATTTCCAAGCAGAATTGGTAGCCCCTTTAAGAGGCGACTAAATGCAAAAGATTCGCGATCTTCATAATTATCCGGCCCAAGAACGAACGGTAAGCGACAGGCAGTTGTAGTAAAAAATCCCTTGTTGCTAAATTCTTGAAGAAGCGCTTCGGATCGATTCTTTTCTCTTGCATAATCAGCAAATGGGTGTGGTGGTCCTTTAGGAAAATCTTCAGTTATCGGAAAAATATTGCTAGAAGAGTAAACGGCGCCGGTAGAGATGAATATATATTTTTCGATCTTATTAGCGAAAAAATTTCCAGCCTCTTCAACCCAGGCTGAGGCATACGCAGAGAAATCGATAACCACATCAAATTTAGAGTTAGCGAATTGTTCCAAAGCGCCAGGTTGCGAACGGTCGCAGATAACATTTGTTGCGCCAATGTTCTCTTCTCTAGTCCCACGATTAGCGATGGTTACATCTGCACCTTCTTCCAATAAAGCTTTTAATACATATCGGCCCATAAACCTGGTGCCACCAAAGAGCAGTACTTTCATCCGAAACTCATTTCGCTAGTGAGTGTTACTTAATTACTTTATTGTAAACAGTTGACTGCATCATAAGCAACTATATAAACTTCACAATTGTGGACCTAATCAATTCAATTGAAACTTTTGAAGCCAGAGTTCCACTCCCCGCTCCACTTGCTGTGGGATCAGCTCGGATTACACATCGCACTTATTCAGTTGTAAAAATTACGACTTCTGATGGAATTGTTGGCGTCGGTTATTGCTATAGCCGTGGACTTCCAATGGCAAAGATTATTGATGATGTGATGACGCCAGTTGCAATTGGCCAAACTGCAGAATCACCAGAAGAAATACGCAAATTAATTCTTGGATTTAATTGGCAATCTGCCGAACATGGATCAGTAACCTCTGCAGCAAGTGCTGTCGATATCGCACTTCACGATATCGCTGGAAAACGAGCGGGTAAAAGTGTCGCAGCAATGTTGGGGGCAACCGTTAGTGAAGTTCCAATTTATTCTGTTATTGGCTATCACTATGGAAAAGACGAATCTGGGTTGCGCGAAGAGATTGATTACGCGCTCAGCCGCGGTATAAATTCTTTTAAAATTGTAATGGGAGCAGACACTCCGGAACGAGATGCAAATCGACTTAAGGTACTTAGAGAAAAAGTTGGCGATAAGCCTTTGATTGCACTTGACGCGTTTAGAACTCTAAAAACTTTAGATAATGCCATAAAGCGAGTGAACCTAATTAAAGAGTATGGCGTGGCATTCGTGGAAGATCCTTTTCTTGAATCCGAAGGCGTTGCTGCTATCGCACTCCGCGAAGCAACCGGCGTACCAGTTTCATTTGGCGAATCCCTGGCCTCTTCAAAGATGGCCGAACAAGTTCTCTATTACAACCAAACTGATATTTTACGAATAGATGCGCTTGTAATTGGTGGCGTTGGCGAATTTCTAAAGGCAACCGCATATGCACATCAAAAAGGTAAAACTTTTGCAACCCATATCCATACCGAGGTTCATTCTCAATTGGCGGCGGCCACCCCTAATCTCTATCCCGGTGGCTTGGAATATCTCGATCCCCGATATGAAATAGATTTATTTCATCATTTGCTCTTAAAACCGATAGAAATTCGAAACGGAAAGGCAATACTGAGCACTGAACCTGGGTTCGGAATCCAATGGGATTGGGACGCAATTCAGCATTTCTCGCGTTGAAATGTGGCAAGAAAAGGAGAGAAATTAATTTTGGAGCTTTTGAATGAAGTTTCCGTTTTGCCATATCTTGTGGAACAAGGTGTTGTCACTGCAGGCGAGAAAGTAATAATTGAAATTCTCACCGGTGGTGTATCAAATACCGTGCTTGCAGTTACAACAAATGATCGCAATATGGTCCTAAAGCAGGCGCTACCCGAATTAAAAGTTGCCGAGAAATGGGAAGCTGACCAAAGGCGCGCAATCGTTGAAGCAGATGCTTTGCGCCTATTTCATGAGCTAAGTCCAGACCAAGTTCCTAACCTAGTTTTTATCGATCCCGTGCAATTTGTGTTATTAATGGATCGGGTTGAATTAGATAGCACAGTTTGGAAATCAGATTTATTAGACGGCATATTTGATTTAAATGTAGCCAATGTATTAGGCAAAACCCTTGCGACTTGGCACCTATACGGTGAAAGTAATCCGGCAAACATCGCTCAATTTAAAGAAGACACCCTTTTTGAGCAACTTCGAGTCGATCCTTTTTATAGATTTGTTTCGAAGCGAAATTCCAACTTGCAGAGGGTGATTGGTGGCCTTATAAAAGAACTAGAGACCGAGCACACCACAATCGTGCATGGAGATTTCTCGCCAAAAAATATAATGGTTTCACCTTCTGGTCAGGTATATGTATTGGATTTTGAAGTTATGCATATTGGAAATCCAGTCTTTGATTTGGCATTTTTAGTTGCCCACTTACTTTGTAAGTTTTTTAGAGCTGAAAATGATCAAATAGCTCTCCAACTCGCAGCTCTCGCTACATCTTTCCTTGATGCATATGAAAAAATGCACTCAATCTCCCCTTCTCTTGCGCTGCATACAGGGCTGATATCTCTCGCAAGAGTTGAAGGAAAATCTCCAGTAAATTACTTAAACCCAGCCCAACAAGAGAAATTGCAGATTTTTACCAAGAAAGTTCTTTCTGACTCTAAAATTACAAATGCTCGCGATTTATTCGATTTGAGCTACCGATGAAAATAACAAAAGTACTCGGTTACCAAGTTCTCGATTCACGAGGTAAGCCCACAGTTGCTGCGGCAATATCCATCGAAGATGGCAGTACGCATACTGCAAGAGTTCCTTCCGGAGCCTCTACTGGAAAACATGAAGCGTTTGAACTCCGGGATGGAAACGAATCAATTTCTAATCGTTATTACTCTGGAAATTCGGTAAACCTTGCAGTTGCCAATATAAATTCAAAAATTGCACCGCACTTGATCGGAAAAGAAATAGATCTGACAAGTGTTGATCAAAAATTGAAAGAGCTTGACCCTTCTGAAACCCATGAGCTTCTCGGCGCAAATGCCACGCTAGCAACTTCACTGGCCGCTGCAATCGCAAGCGCACATGTAAGAAACGTTTCACTAGCGCGGTATTTCCAACCAATCGGCAAACTTCTAATTCCGATGCCGATGGTAAATATCCTTTCCGGCGGAGCGCATGCGAATCGAACTTTGGATATACAAGACATCTTAATTGTGCCAACTGGTGCAAAATCTTTTACAGAAGCTCTTTCTTGGATTGTCGCAGTACGTGAAATGGCGGCAAATCTTGGAAGTAAAGCCGGAAAAATTACTCATCTAGTAGCGGATGAGGGTGGGCTTGGAATTCCATTTGATTCGATTGAACTAGCCTGCACATTTGTGTTGGAAAGCATTGAAAAAGTTGGTTTAAGGGTTGGTACCGAGATCTCGCTGGCTCTGGACATCGCCGCTACGCAGTTTTTTGATGGCGCTAGTTACAACCTAACTACCCTCGATAAAAAATATTCCAGTGTTGAATTTGTTGATTACACCTTAAATTTGGTTAAGAATTTTCCAATTATTTCTATTGAAGATCCATTCGCTGAAGATGATTGGAGCGCTTGGAATTCTTTTTCCAAGATCGCGCCAAAATACTTACAAATATTGGGTGATGATCTCTTAACTACCAACTCGGGTCGGCTAAATAGAGCCATAATTGAAAAATCTGCAAATTCCATTCTGATTAAAGCTAACCAAAATGGACTTGTAACTTCTACTCAATCGGTACTGAAACAAGCACAATCTGCTGGGTTTAATACCGTTGTATCGGCACGCTCTGGTGAAACTGAAGATTCATGGTTAGCTGATCTTGCAACTGGTTGGCGGGCTAAGCAGATTAAAGTTGGTTCGACGCACGGAGCAGAACGGAATGCAAAGTGGAATCGCTTACTTGAATTAGAAGCTACCGAGGATTGTGAATTCAAAAACCCATTTCTAAACTGAACTAAATATTAAAGAAGAGTCGCCCTATAAACCGAAGAATTGGAAAGAGCCCCGATCTCTCGAGGCTCTCCCATGCAAAGCGGAAACAACTACATTGATCGATACCAATAGATCGAATTGCTCCAGCTAAGACTGTGGTGGAGACGACGGGGTTTGAACCCGCTCCTGCCGCTTGGTAAACGTTTGTGCTGCCAATTACACCACGTCCCCATCACGAGGAGGAAGTTATGGCTATGTGAAACATCTTGGTCCTGTAATAGTCATTTAGTGTGCAAAGAAATGAATTGTGTATAAACAAGAAGGACCCGAATAATTTCGGGTCCTTCTTCGCTACCAAGCGACAGTGGAGGAAGTATTACACAAAACTTAGTTACTCACAGTAACTAAAAATAAAGAAGAGTCGCCCGATAAGCCGAAAATTTAGAAAGGGCCTCGATTTCTCGAGGCCCTCCCATGCAAAGACAAAGCAACTGCATTGATCGATACCAATAGATCGAGTTGAAATATCTAAGACTGTGGTGGAAACGAAGGGGTTTGAACCCGCTCCAGATGTTTGGTCAACGACTAGGCTGCCAATTACAACACGCCCCCAACACGATCGTGAAGTTACGGTTTAACTGTTAGAAAAATCTGAATATAACTAAAAATTGTGAATATGAAATTTATGTGGAAAAGCAAAAGGGACTTGGATATAAACCAAGTCCCAATTACTACCAAACATCCGTGTGGCAATTATTGCATAAATCTTCGATTACTCGGAGTAACGTAAGGATTAAGGAAGTGTCGCCCTATGAGCCGGATTAAATCAATGTGAACAATTCTACTTCGCTTCAGCTGCTGCTTTAAGTCGAACTAAAGTCTTCGCCACAGCAGTCTGTGTCCACGGATATGCCTTGCGGAAGTTAAGCCATATTTGAGCTATTCCTGGAGCATAAGTGCCATCAAAGGATTCAGTTACCTGCGTAGAACCATTTCCAAGATCTGCTAACTCGTAGCGCCATCTCCACTGACCTAAATGCTTCCAAGCAATCAATTCATCTTTCTTATACTCAACCACGGTGTTTAGAATTCGATAGTCAATTCCAAGGTGCATCTTCATGCCAAATTTTGAGTTGAGAACCAATTCATCGGGGCCACTGATATTCTCAGTAATAGTTGCACTGCCATCAATCTCTTTATGTCGCTTAGGATTATTAAGGAACGCATAAATCTTCGATGGGTTTGCCTGGATGATAATTCGGGCAGATTTAATCTTAGGGTTACCAGTTTCGATAATCTCGGAGCGTACTTTTTCCTCAAACATACGCTGACTATAAGAGAAAGGTCGCCCTATAAGCCAGAGTAGAAAATAGAAAGAGCCCCGATTTCTCGAGGCTCTTTCCTGCAAAGCTATTGCAATTCTCTTGATCACTACCAATAGATCGAATTGCATAAGCCAAGACTGTGGTGGAGGCGACGGGATTTGAACCCGCTCCAACGGTTTGGTAAACAGTTAGGCTGCCGATTACAACACGCCCCCATCACGGAAGCGAAGTTACGGTTGAATCGGAATTGGAAATTTAGAAAGTATCAACTCTGTTGAAACCTAATTGCTGTGGAAAGCAAAAAGGACTTGGAATTATCCAAGTCCTAATTACTACCAAACCGTTGTAGAGCAATTATGACACATAATTAGAAGTACCACATTGAGGAAAGTAAAAAGGACCTGGCTATTAACCAACTCCCATTTACTACCAAACAAGCGTTCTGAAATTATTACATAATAACTTGATTACGCGCAGTAGAAATTTGGAAGAAGAGTCGCCCTATAAGCCGGAGTTAAAGCAACGAGGGAATTACAATGCCCTATATCTACAACCCGCACCAGAGAGGTAAATGGTCAATGATGTCTAGCAAAAGCACCGAGAGCAAAAATCCGTCGAGAAAATCCGGACCCCTAAGTCGCGCGTCACGGTTTTTCTACACGAAGTCAAACCTGGTCACCGCGTTGCTGGCCACCTCCGTCTTTGCTGGTTACCTTGTCTTATTCCTAACGCGACAGGGCAAGGCTTTTGAAGTTGCCAACAGCAGTGTTAAGTCGCTAGGAACTTCGTTGGGCTTTGGTCAGGCAGAGATTCTTGCCTTCCTTGCAGAACGTTCTGATCAGATGATTAATGCCTACATTAATTTCAATCAGGTTTGGGACTCTCTCTTCGGTTTAATCTACGGAGTTATGTATGTGGTTTGGGTGTCGATTTTGTTTAAGCCATATTCGCAAAAGGTTGGGATTTTGAATTTGCTCCCATTTGGTCAAGTTCTCTTTGATTGGTTGGAGAACTTTGCCTTAGCTACTTTGTCAAAGCAGTACCTTGCAGACGGCACGATTTCTTCGTCGACTGCTCTACTTGCCTCAACCTCCTCAACCATTAAGTGGATATTTTCTCTACTGGTCTACGGAGTGATGTTGGTTGGCATTATTATGCGGATAGTAGGAGCACTGAAGAGGCGAAGCCAGCGCTAGAACCCAATTGGTGCAGAGTAAATATAAAGAAGAGTCGCCCTATAAGCCGGATTCAACCTCAAAAGCCCAGAGATCCAATTCATCAAGATCCATTGGCTGAAAACCTTTTGCCTCTAGGGCAGAAGCCAACTGAGCCCTGTGCTCTGTGGCGTGATGTATTGCTTGTGAAAGGATTGTGGATCGCCATCTCTTGACCAACTTGTCCTCATAGTTCTTAAACTCAATCTGAATGTCATCTAGCTTCATGCACTCAAGGAGTGCTTTGTCCACAATCGCCGCTTGCTCTTTAAGTCGTGCAAGATCTGCAATTACTTTCACATCATCAATACAAGGCTCCCCTGGTTTGGTAAGTACTGGGATGTCACTGATGCGAAAGGCGTATTGATCAGCTGAATCAACTATGTGATAAACAATCTCTGCCGCATGCCATTCGGGATTGGTCGCAAATGCTCCTAGCGACTCTTCAGGAAGTGTTTGAAGGTGGGCAATAGTTTTCTGATTTGCCCATGCCATGTGAGATAGAAGGCGGTCCATTGAAATAGTCATGCCTAAGTTTAGTAGTGAGAGTGAAGAATAAAGAAGAGTCGCCCTATAAGCCGGATGCTCACAAAAGCTCACTTTGGCTTATAAGTAAACGAGTAGCTTCCCGACACAGGATGACCGTCCTCCGAAACAATCCTGTAAGAAATCAGATACCTTCCGGATGGTAACCCAGCCTTCAATTTTGTTGAGATTCGAGCGCCGCCAACAATTGGACCACCGACATCCACTCGCACTTTCTTAGCGTTTGTGACGTTCAGTCTATGGATCTGCTTATCTCCAAAGCTCAAAAGGTCGCCATCAAACTCGAGCCACACTAAAGATGGAAGAACCTTTACCGTTTGATTCTTTGTTGGAACGCTCGAACTCAATTGAGCATGTGCGTTGGCATTTTCTATGCCAAATAGAAATAGGCCTAAAGTCATTAATACCAAAGTGGTTTTCTTCATTTTGAGTTAGCCCCAGCCGGTCTCGACTGGGGGCTTTCCCTTTCTACTTAATTGTAGGTGCAGCGATTGCTCAAGAGCGAATCAGATTTAGGAAAGAGTAAAACCGACTGGGAGCTCAAGTCGATGAGTACCGAGTAATTTTTCATTTTTCAATATTGACTCAGTTTTATCGTCTGCAACAATGATTCCACCAGAGAGAATCACTGCTCTTTCACAGAGCTCGTGTGCGTAGGGAAGGTCATGTGTCACCATCACGATAGTGACATCGAGTGAGCGCAAAATGTCCGCCAACTCTCTGCGGCTAGCTGGGTCAAGATTTGATGAGGGTTCATCCATAATCAAGATTTCAGGTTTCATCGCAAGAACTGTGGCAACTGCGACTCGTCTGCGCTGTCCAAAGGAGAGGTGATGCGGAGGACGATCCTTAAACTCACTCATACCGACTAACTTCAGCGCATAGTCAACG
>CANLJW010000041.1:0-8010 GCA_947491605.1 Actinomycetota bacterium
CCTTAACTTCTGTGAAAACCGTAAGTAAATCGATGATTTTATTAGCGGTCTTGGCCTCACTTCTCTCTTTTGTGAAATTTAATCACTGTCGCGACGCTGGGTGGGGCGTGCCTGATGTATATGTGCACGCGTGCTATTCCGACATCTCCGCGCTTTATAGCGATCGTGGCATAGATAAACACGTATTTCCTTATTCATCAGCCACAAACGCCGTTGAATACCCGGTAATTACCGGTTTAGTTATGTGGGGAACTTCTTACTTAGTTAGTGACGAGGAAAACCCATTCCGAAATTACTTTGATATAAATATTGCTTTACTAGTTCTACTCTTTATCGGCTTAGTAATTACCATATTTAAAATAAATCCAGAGTTTGCATATTTACTCCCAGCAGCGCCAGCTGTAATCGCGTCGCTATTTATAAATTGGGATTTGTGGGCGGTTATAACAGCTGCGCTTGCACTTTATTTTTTCATAAAAGAGAAACCCGATTTATCAGCGTTATTTCTCGGGATTTCAATTGCAACAAAATTCTTCCCGATAGTTTTTCTATTTCCGATCCTTTTAATTTCCATTAAAACTGGCCGATTAAAATATTTTCTGCGTTACTTCGCAATCACACTTATTACTTGGTTGGCAATTAATCTGCCAATTGCGCTTACAAATTATCAAGGTTGGTCGCGCTTCTACAAAATGAACTTCACCCGCGCCGCAGATTGGGGTTCAATTTGGTATGGCATTACTGCACTTGGCGGGAAAGTCTCAGCTTTAAATTATCTTTCTATCTTAATAACATTCATTCTAATTGCAGCGCTAGCGATTTTCTATATTGATATTTCAGAAACTCGCACGCACCACCAAAACTTAGCGCTAATGATTTTCTTGACTATGGCCGCATTTACCTCGGTTAATAAAGTTTATTCACCGCAATATATTCTCTGGTTGACCCCGTTTGCAGTATTAGCAATGACAAATAAAAAAGAGCGCATCGCATTCTGGGTTTGGCAAGGCGCAGAATTGATTTATCATTTTGCAATCTGGCAGTACTTTGCGGGATTTTTAGGAGGAAAATTCGGACTTCCTGAGAATTGGTATGCCCTGACGATTTTCATCCGGATCGCCGCGCTCCTCTATTTCTGCCTGACTTTGGCCCGCACCGCACTTGCAGCACGCTCCACAAGCCAGCGGTTATCCCGAGGTTCGCTCCTTGAATTTCTCTCTAAAGCAACTGACGGTTACGCTTAGCCCTCTTCTTCACAGAAGAACGTGTAAGCCCTCCTGTTACGGAAATGCCGTAACCGATTAGTCCAAAGGAGGTTGGGTTAACGCATGCGTCGATATGAATTAATGGTCATCCTAGATCCAGAACTCGAAGAACGCACAGTCGCACCAAGTCTTGAGACTTATCTCAAGATCGTCAAGGAATCCGGCGGAAAAGTAGACAAGCTCGATATTTGGGGCAAGCGCCGAATGACTTTCGAAATGAAAAAGAAATCAGAAGGCATCTACGCCGTTATTGATATGCACTGTGAACCTGCCGCAATCAAAGAGTTGGATCGTCAACTTAATTTGAATGAAGCAGTGCTTCGCACAAAAGTTGTCCGTCCCGAATAACTTTCACAAACAAACTCAAACAAGCATCCAACTTAGAGATATAGAAAAGTAGAGAGAAGCAGAAAATGGCAGCAGGCGATACACAAATCACAATGATTGGTAATCTCGTTAACGACCCTGAACTTCGATTCACACCATCTGGTGCTGCAGTCGCTAAGTTCACTGTTGCGTCAACACCGCGTTACATGGATAGAGCAACTAATGAATGGAAAGATGGCGACACTCTTTTCCTTCAATGCCAAATTTGGCGTCAAGCTGCTGAGAACGTTGCAGAATCTTTAACTCGCGGAATGCGCGTTATTGTTTCTGGTCGTTTGAAGCAACGCTCTTACGAAACCAAAGAAGGCGAAAAGCGCACTGTCTTTGAAGTAGAAGTTGACGAAGTTGGTCCATCACTACGTAACGCGTCCGCAAAAGTTACTAAGACTGCCCGTCCAAACGGCGGCCAAAGTAGCGCCGGCGGCTTCTCCGCTGCCCCAGCATCTGAAGATCCTTGGGCATCATCTACTACTTCATCTAACGCAGGCGGTTGGTCTTCACCAGCAGCTGCAGATGAACAACCACCCTTTTAACCACAACAATCCATTCTCGAAATAACTTTCGAGGCACCCGAAAAGGAGCACCACAATGGGAGCACGGTCTAATAAGACCTTTAAGGTAAAGCCAAAGCTGTCAAAAGCAGCCGCAGCTAAGAAGTTCAAAAAGAAAGCGAACCCCCTTAAAGGCGTCGAGTACATCGATTACAAAGACATCGCACTACTTCGTCGATTCATTTCTGATCGCGGCAAGATTCGTTCTAGCCGTATCACAGGTGTAACGGTCCAACAGCAACGTCAAATTTCTGCTGCGATTAAAAACGCACGCGAAATGGGACTTCTGCCTTATTCGTCTTCAGCAAGATAAGGGGAGTTAATAATGAAACTCATCCTTACTCGCGAAGTTAACGGACTCGGACAACCTGGCGACGTTGTAACAGTTGCAGATGGTTATGCCCGGAACTTTCTACTACCAAACGGAAATGCAATTGCATGGTCCCAAGGTGGCGAAAAGCAGATTCAAGGAATTCGTCGCGCGCGTACCGCTCGTGAAATCCGCGATCTCGATCATGCGAAACAAATCAAATCTTCACTAGAAGCAAATGACATCACCGTAAAGGTGAAGGTTGGTAGCGAAGGACGTCTATTCGGTTCCGTAACTGATAAAGATGTTGCCGCATCAATTAAAGCTGCTGTCGGTGTAGATGTTGATCGTCATCGCATCAAGATTGATAAGCACATCAAGCTAATTGGTAAGTATGTTGCCAAAGTTTCATTGCAAGGCAGCGTTGTTGCTAACGTAACTGTTGATGTGGTTCCTGCCTAAGAACCGAATTAAATTAATAAGCCCACTGGAAACGGTGGGCTTTTTTAATTCTAAAGAAAACAATTCAAAGTTCATATTATGAGATTTCGAAAAAAAGTTTTTACCCACAGGCAACCACGCTCCTGACCTGCGCTTTACCTAGAAAAACTGCACTTACCCACAATTCATCCACACCTCCTCCACAGCGATAGCGCCGCTTATCCACCAGAAAAAGTGAGTACTCCACACCTTTAACCAATCCCCAATCGACCTCATTACCCACTTGTCAGTGCTCGGCGAGAAGATACGCACATGAGTATCGCCGAACTTCCAAGCTACGGAAATCAATCTCGTGGCGCGCGCGAAGGTGGCACCGAATTCGAACGCACACCGCCGCAAGATTTAATTGCAGAGCAAGGTGTTCTCGGCGGAATGTTATTAAGTAAAGATGCAATCGCAGATGTTGTTGAAATTATTCGCGACCGAGATTTTTATCGACCAGCACACGAATTAATTTACGATGCGATTGTTGATCTATACGGCCGCGGCGAACCAGTCGATCCAGTAACAGTCTCTGCAGAGCTAACAAAACGCGGCGACATTGCACGTGCTGGTGGCGCACCATATTTACATACTTTAATTTCATCAGTACCAACTGCAGCTAATGCCGGTTACTACGCAAAGATTGTGCGCGAACGCGCAATCCTCCGCCGCCTGGTAGAAGCTGGCACAAAGATTGTGCAACTCGGTTATTCAACCGAAGGCGAAGTCGATGACGCGGTTGACCAAGCACAAGCCGAGGTTTACTCAGTTACCGAACGCCGCGCAAATGAAGATTATGTACAACTAAGTACTTTGCTACCGGCAGCTCTTGATGAAATTGAAAAAATTTCTCAAGGCGTAATGGGTGAAGGCGTTAAGACTGGTTTCAAAGAATTGGATTCATTAACAAATGGTTTACACCCAGGAAATATGATTGTGCTCGCTGCTCGTCCTGCAGTTGGTAAATCAACACTCGGTTTAGATATTGCGCGCCATGCATCGATTCACAAAGGCGATACCTCGGTTATCTTCTCTCTTGAAATGTCGAGGAGTGAAATCACAATGCGTATGCTTTCAGCGGAAGCTCGGGTTGCGTTAAATAATATTCGCGCTGGAACTTTAAACGACGAAGAATGGGCTCGATTGGCGCGCAGAATGGGAGAAATTTCAGAGGCCCCGCTATTTATTGATGATTCACCAAACCTTTCCCTTATGGAAATCCGCGCGAAAGCCCGGCGTTTAAAGCAGCGCCATAATTTAAAATTAATCGTTATTGATTACTTGCAGTTGATGACTTCCGGAAAACGCGTAGAGAACCGCCAACAAGAAGTTTCCGAATTCTCTCGTCAACTTAAATTGCTCGCAAAAGAATTAAATGTGCCGATCATTGCAATCTCCCAGCTCAACCGTTCCCCAGAACAACGCTCCGATAAGAAGCCGCTGCTTTCCGACCTTCGCGAATCTGGTTCGATCGAACAAGACGCCGACGTTGTTATCTTGTTACACCGCGATGATCTATATGACAATCAAAACCGTTCAGGTGAAGCAGATCTAATTGTGGCTAAGCACCGTAACGGACCTACTCGCACTATTACAGTATCGGCCCAACTTCACTTTGCCCGCTTTGTGGATATGCCACCTACATACAGTTCTAAAGAAACTTATCCAAAAGAAAGTTAAATTATCTTTTCTAGCTTCCCAGTTTTCACATCGTATACCGCGCCCAATACTTCAAGATCCTCACTTAAAAGCGGAAAAGTTTGAATCCGTAATACGTCGGTCTTAAGCGCTGCGATTTGGTCTTTAACAGTTCGAATCTCGATACTGCGGGTATCAATCCCAGAACTTTCCATTATCGAAGCATGAATAGAATCTTCATCACCACTTGCCATTCGGCAATCGGTATGTGGCATTATTAAAACTCGCTTTACCCCTAATAAATGCGTTGCTAAAACCAAAGTACGAAGTACGTCTTCGGTTACTCGGGCGCCCGCGTTACGCAGAATTTTGGCATCTCCCGCTTTTAATCCAACAACTTTAAGTGGTTCAATCCGCGAGTCCATGCATGTGACAATTGCTAAACCTTTAAGCGCAAAACCGGTTAAATCTTGAGATTTAAAACCAGCTTGAAAAACGTTATTTGCCGAGAATAAATCGTTAAATTCATTGCTCATGAATTAGCTCCTACTGCGTATCTCGCTTTATCGGCGAGGTAAATCCCAATAAATACTGTAACGCATCCAATTAACTGAATGGCATTAAAACCTTCACTTAACCACCACCAAGCGAAAATTCCCGCAAAAATTGGTTCCAACATTCCAATAACCGAAGTTGTTGAAGCGCTTAGAAGTAGCAATCCACCGATACAGAAAAGGTAAGGCAAGATTGTTCCCATAACAATAATAAAAAGTATTAGCCAGTAACCACTAATTTGCTGGCCACTAAATCTGCCAAGCAAATCAGATTTACTATTTAGATAAGCGAACGGAAAATTCCACCATGGGAAAAGTAACGCCCAAACTACCGAAGCAACTCCGAGTCCCCATAAAGTTAATACTCCGCTAGAGCGCTTCTTTCCCAACTTCTCACCCATTAAGAAATAGAAAGCAAGTGCAAAGGCATCAGCAAATGCCGCGGCAACTCCCCATTTATCTAGAGTGAAACCTTTCCAAACTTGAGCGATCATCAATAACCCACCAAAGCAAAGCGCCAGCGAAATCCACATCGAGCTACTTACTTCGCGCTTGGCAATAAATTTTAAATAAATCAAAATCCAGAGAGGTGCGGTGAATTCAATAATTAGCGCGGTACTAACATTCATGCGACCAATCGCAAAGAAATAAAAAGATTGCACAATCGCGATTCCAATTACACCGAAGGCTATTAATTGTGGGATCTCTTGCTTGGTAACACGAAGCTGATCTCGCTTAAAGATTAAAAAGTAAGTTAGGAGAATTAGAAACGCTCCGGTCGCACGGATTTGGGTCATCTGCCAAGCGCTTAAACCATTATTAATCGGGCTCATTGCAACCTTCGAAATAATGCCATTAGCGGCAAACAAGAGAGCAGCCGAGATTAGAAGTATTTCACCGCGATGAGATTTGAGCACTCGCGTACTTTATAAGGTTTAGAGCTCTATATTTCACGCCGCTAATAACCATGGCAGACTTCGAGCATGGAACGCCTTCGCCCAGATGACCCCGAGCAAATTGGTCCGTGGCAAATTGTTAATCGGCTCGGTTCAGGTGGCATGGGAATTGTTTATATGGGCACCAATGGAACGCATGCAGCAGCCGTAAAGGTTGTGCGCGATTTTCTCCTTGAGGATCCCGGTGCAAGAGCGCGCCTAGCTAGAGAAGTTGAAACACTTCAGAAAGTAAAAAGCAACTTTGTTGCTGAAATTGTTGGGAGCGATGTAAAAAGTAAAACTTCTTGGATTGCTACCAATTATGTTGATGGGCCAAGCCTCAAAGTATTAATTGAAAAAGAAGGTCCATTGAACGAAACGGACTGGGTTAGTTTTGCAGACGGACTTCTTTCGGCGCTCGCCGCAGTGCATTCGGTCGGCGTTATTCATCGAGATATAAAACCTTCTAATATTTTGATGTCTAAAGACGGTCCAAAACTAATTGATTTTGGGATTGCATTTTCTAAAGAATCAACATCGCTAACTAAGACCGGCTTGGTTGCCGGTACTCCTGCATGGTTATCTCCTGAACAATTTAAAAATGAAGCCATAACAACAGCCCTCGATATTTTTTCTGCAGGTTCAGTTCTTTACTACGTAGCAACCGGAACTACACCTTGGGGCGATGACGATTCTTCAGTAGCAACAATTATGCATTCTTTACTTACGGGCGATCCAGATGTTTCTACACTTACAGAATTACAGAGAAACTTAATACTTTCGTTACTAGAAAAAGATTATCGTAAGCGAGTTACTGCCAACAAAGCTTTAAATACTTTGCGAGAGGTGGCAGGCACTAAATCATTAAGCAATACCAAAGTGAAGCCGAGGAAAACTCGAAAAATTAATCTAAAACAAATTCTTTCACTATCGTCAATATCGGTAATCGCAATTATTTTCGCGGTTGTCTTTATAAATAAGCCATTTATGGGCACTAGTTCAAAAAGTTATATCTGGACTGTGACAGTGGACGGTGATCCGGCGCCTCAAACTGGCGAAGGCCGAGAGTTCACGGCATTTTTATGCGACCAACAAGTAATCGAAAGCTCTTTGAAAGTAACCCCTAATAAGGAAAGAGGGGTGAACTCAACTGGGTTAAAAATCTCTGTTAATTCTGGAGATGAGCGATGTGGGGCCGATTTCGATACCATTGAAATAAGTGGACTCGAGTCAGATAAGCCAAACTCAGTTGAATACGCGGTTACTGGTTCCACTAAGTCAGGTTATGAATTTTCGTATGGCATGCAGGTCAAAATTGAGGAAAAATAGATGACGGAGAGAGGTTGTCTTAAATGATCAGTAACAGACGAAAGCAAATTTCATTTTCGACAATCCTTGCATTGTTGTTTGGAGTTTTAGTAGGAATAAATGTAATAGTTCCACAAAAGGCATTCGCAGTTGATACCGAAAATCCTGTAATCGTTATTGGTTCTGGTGTCCTTTCTGCATCAACAGTTGCACCCGGTGGCTCTGTATCAATTACTTATCGAGTTACTGATGATACCGGCTGCTGTAATCCACACGATGCATATATGTATAACTCTGCCGGAACTTGGGTTACTAGATCAGCTGCTTCTAAAATTTCTGGAACAGACACAGATGTAACTTACAGAGCAACTCTTGTTGTTCCAGCAGGATCTGCCGACGGTGCGTATGTTATTAAGTCCCAAACTACCGATTTTGCTGGTAAATACACTCATCTTCAGGAACTTGGCACTGTAAGTGTTGTTACACCAACACCAACACCAACACCAACACCAACACCAACACCAACACCAACACCAACACCAACACCAACACCAAACCCAACACCAACACCAACACACA
>CANLJW010000042.1:0-7663 GCA_947491605.1 Actinomycetota bacterium
CCTGATGTTGCTTCCACTAATCCCGAGATGGCATTAAAAGCTGTCGTTTTCCCAGCACCGTTTGGCCCAATTAGACCAACTACTTCGCCTAGATTTAAATCCAAATAAACGTTTGAAAGCGCTTTTAAGCCTCCGAAATTAACGGAGAGTGCTTCGATAGAAAGAAGTGTTGCTTCTTTACTCACAACGCTCCATTCTTTGATTACCTGTTATAGATTCTAGGCACTCTAGCCGCAAGTCGGCTAACAATCTCATAATTGATGGTAGTGCTAGCGCTAGCCCAATCATCAGCTGTGTATTCCCCTACATTTCCCGCGCCAAAAACAATCACTTCATCCCCGGTTATCGCCTTTGAATTAAGACCTAAATCGACCACGAATTGGTCCATAGAGACTCGACCAAGAATTGGGGCGCGATCGCCATTGAAAAATACTCCAGTTGAGTTATCTGCATTTCGCGGAATTCCATCTGCATAACCCATTGCAACAATGCCAACTTTGGTTTCTTTATTTGTGATTGCGCTTCCACCATAACCAACTGCGGCACCGGCTGGAACTTGTTTAACCAGATGTAATTTTGCGCGGAGCGTCATCGCAGGAATTAGCCCCAAAGTTTTAGAGCTACCCATAGTTTTCACATCTGGTGAAAGTCCATACATGGCAATTCCTAGCCTGACAAAGTCAAAACTTACACTTGGGTTAGAAAGGGCTGCAGCAGAGTTTGCTAGATGTAAATACTTTGGTGTTACACCCGTTGCTTTTAACTCAAATAAGAGTTCAGTAAATTTCTTAAGTTGGAGTTCATTCTCAATTTTATCTGGTTCATCAGCTCTTGCAAAATGCGAGAAGAAACCAATTAATTTAACTTTCTCACTTAAAGTGGCAGCAGAAACTTTCTTTAGGAAAACTGGCCATTCGTTTAATACTCCGCCACGAGTCATCCCAGTATCAACTTCAACATGGATTCGCGGTGTAATGCCAGTTCGTTCTCCGGCCGCCATTACTTTCTCAAGCAGCGAAAGAGATGAGATTCCTAAATCGATATCGTGGCGGAGCGCGTTATCGAAATCTTCGGTAAGTGGCGTTAGCCAAGCAATAATTGGTATAGAAAGTCCGTGAGTTCTCAAAGTGATTGCTTCTTCAAGAAGGGCAACACCTAGCCATTTTGCGCCAGCATCAGTTGCTGCCTGCGCGATTGGAACTAAACCATGCCCATATGCATCCGCTTTAACAACAGCACATACATCTACTTTAGTTTCTTTAATAACTTTACGAACATTGGCTGCGATTGCCGATAAATCCACTTCAATTTGGGCTCTGGTCATATTAAGTTAATTCCGCTCAATTATTACTACTGCAGAAGCAATTCCGGCATCATGGGATAACGACAAATGTACGCTCGCGCCATCGATTAAATCTGCGATAACTCCACGAAATAAAAATGTAGGTTTACCAGATTCCAAATTTATAACTTCAGCATCATGCCAAGGTAAGCCTTTATTAGTGCTCAATGCTTTTGCTAACGCCTCTTTTGCGGCAAACCTCGCAGCCAATGAAGAGATTGGTAGCGCTGCTTCAGCTGGCGTAAATAACCGTTCTTTTAAATTTGGAGTGCGCTCTAGTGAATCGGCAAAGCGCTTGATGTCTACGACATCTATTCCTACACCTTCAACCATTTTTCACCCACTATTCGAATTAGTATCAAGTTAATTTTATGAGGGTTGTCGCTTGGATGGAACAAAACGATCTAGCGCAATAACAGCAACCAAGAGCGCGCCACCAATAAAGAGCCCGCCGATTAAGTCCGAGAGCCAGTGAGTATTGCGAAAGAGCGAAACTAAGCAAACTCCAGCGGTAATTACTCCTACCAGCCAAGTTAACCGCATTCCTTCAAAAGGTTGGCGATGGGTATATCGGAAAATCAGATAAGAAAGTAAGCCCCAAGTTAGTAAAGCATTAGATGCGTGACCACTTGGGTATGAGAGACCGCCAGCATAAAGTAGATCAACATTTAACCTTGGCTTAGTTCGACCAAATCCTAACTTTGCTAATCCAACTACTAGATTAAGTGCTATCAAAGAAAGTAACGCGAGATTAAAAGGTCGCCAAGATTTAAAGCGACGACAGATTAGTAGCGCAGAAATTAACAGAATGGTTGCGGTAACGCCGCGTAAACCTAGATTGTCTATTTGCATTAATAAGAAATTAGTAGTGGCAGAAAATTCTGGACGATCTGCGTTGGCTATAATTGCATCCAAGTGGACTAGTGGTCCATTAACCACCACTTGTTGTGTAACTATTAAAAAACCGATGCACAATACGCCAGACCATTCCAAGGCTTTAACCATCTGGCGGCGGCGATTATCGATAGCGGCTTGCGGGCTCACTCATTCAACCGTTACAGATTTAGCTAGATTTCTTGGTTGGTCCACATCGCTACCGCGCGCAACGGCCATTTCGTAGGCAAAAATTTGGAGTGGCACGATTGCAAGTATTGGTTGTAATAATTGGTTAGAAGTAGGAATCCGGATTACATGTGCCACATCCGGAATTGTAGTTTGAGAATCAGCGATTACGATTACATTTGCACCGCGAGCACGAACCTCTTGAATATTGCTCGCCATTTTTTCTCGAAGTTCACTTCCTTGTGGTGGCATGATTGCAATAACCGGAGTTCCGGATTCAATTAACGCAATCGGCCCATGCTTTAATTCGCCGCCTGCGAATCCTTCTGCGTGCATATAAGCCAGCTCTTTCAATTTCAAAGCTCCTTCAAGCGCTGCCGGATAACCAACGTGTCTTCCTAAGAATAAAACTGAAGTTGCATCTTTAAAACCGCGAGACATTTCTCGGAGCGGTTCTGCAGTTTCCAAGATTTGCTCAACTTTTGCAGGTAAAGCTAATAACTCCTCAATTAATCCGCTAACTTCGTTTGGTTTTAGGGCACCGCTTTTATCACCGATATAAAGTGCAATTAAGGCAATTGCAATTATTTGGGTAATTAGCGCTTTTGTTGAAGCTACTGCAATCTCTGGGCCAGCATGGGTATAGATAACTGAATCTGATTCACGTGGAATCGTCGAACCGTTTGTATTGCAAATCGAAATAATTTTCGCACCGAGAGATTTTGCGTGGCGCGCTGCCATCAAAGTATCCATCGTCTCGCCAGATTGCGAAATTGTAATAACTACAGTTTTCTTGGTGAGAACAGGTTGGCGATATCTAAATTCTGATGCAAGTTCAACATCAACTGGAATTTTTGCCCAAGTTTCAATGGCATATTTACCGATTAATCCAGCGTGATAAGCGGTGCCACATGCCAAAATTAGAATTCTTTCAGCGCTTAACAGCTCTGGCAGGTTATCTAACTCCCCGATCGCGATCTGAGAATTCTCGGTAAAGCGACCTAATAAAGTATCGGCAATCGATTTTGGTTGTTCAAATATTTCTTTTAACATGAAATGTGGGTAGCCGCCACGTTCTGCAGCGCTGGCATCCCAGGTAATTTCATAAGCTCTTGGAGTAAGAGCTTTCCCATTTAAATCTGTAACAATCACTTGATCAGGAGTTACATCTACAACTTCATCTTGGCCAAGTTCTAACGCGCTCTTTGTATACGAAATGAAAGCCGAAACATCGGAAGCTAAGAAATTCTCGCCCTTTCCAACACCAACAACTAGCGGTGAATTTCGACGTGCTCCCACAATACGGTTAGGAGTATCTGAGTGAATTGCTAAGAGCGTGAATGAACCGCGCAACTCTTTACAAACGCTACGCATTGCAGCCGCAAGATCGCCACCGTTTTTCGATACCGCATCACTAAGCAAGTGTGCGACCGATTCAGTATCGGTTTCAGAGGTAAATTTATGGCCACGTTTTTCTAACTCTGCTCGCAATTCCAAATAGTTTTCAATAATTCCATTATGAATAACGGCTAACTTGCCATCATTTGAAAGATGCGGATGTGCATTTGAATCAGTAGGTCCGCCATGAGTTGCCCATCGAGTATGGCCAATGCCGCTATGTGAGCCATCGTGCGAATGGCTTAACTCAGCTTCTAAATTAGCGAGCTTGCCAGCTTTCTTCTCTACAAATAGCGGTGCACCTTTTGTAGTTGTTAAAGCAACACCGGCCGAGTCATAGCCGCGATATTCCAAACGACGCAAACCTTCTAAGACTGGAGTTAGCGCGGCTTTTTCACCGGTATATCCGACGATGCCGCACATATGAGGTACCCCTTAAATAAGTTTTAAAGCGAGAGTTCAGATTTTACTAGTGCAGCGAGCGAAGTCGCTAACTCATGCGCATCGCTGGCGCTTTCTGCCTCGACCATTACGCGGATTAATGGTTCAGTGCCGGATGCACGAAGTAAAACCCGACCAGAGCTTCCTAATTTCACTTCAGCAGCTCTTACTCCAGCGGCAATTGCGGAATTACTTGAGACTTTAGCTTTATCTACGCCAGCGACATTTATTAATACTTGCGGATAACGCACCATAATCTTTGCTAAATCTTTCAAAGATTTCTTACTGGTCGCTAGTTCTTGAAGCAAATGAAGTGCAGTTAACGCGCCGTCACCAGTATTAGCAAAGTCGCGCATGATGATGTGGCCAGATTGTTCACCGCCGAGCGTGTAGTTCTCGGCAATCATTTTCTCTAAAACATAGCGATCACCAACTGGCGTAGTCGCAACTTTGATGCCTTTGCTCTCCATCGCGAGAATGAAACCGAGATTTGTCATCACGGTGCCAACCACAGTTTTGCTCGTTAAACCACCGTTTCGCATTTGGGCATCTGCCAATATTGCAAGTATGAAATCACCATCAACTTCATTTCCTTCGTTATCAATTGCAAGAACTCGATCTGCATCGCCATCATGTGCGATTCCAATATCGGCTTTTTCGGCAATTACTTTAGCTTTAATATTTTCTAAATGAGTTGATCCACAATTTTCGTTAATGTTTAAGCCGTTTGGAATATTTGAAATTGCAATTACTTCAGCGCCAGCGCGTCGATAAGCTTCTGGTGCAACTAGCGAAGCTGCTCCGTTTGCACAATCAACAACTACTTTAATCCCAGTTAATTTAGTTTTTACCGAAGAAAGCAAGTGCGTTAAGTAACGTTCACTGGCACTCTCATCGATAATTATTCGGCCGACATTAGCCCCGATTGGTCGATCCCAAGGTTCACCAAGATGAGCTTCGATTGCAGCTTCCAGTGAATCATCTAATTTGCCACCGCCACGAGCAAAAAACTTAATTCCGTTATCTGGCATTGGATTATGCGATGCGCTAATCATTACGCCAAGATCTGCACCGTCTGCAGCAACTAAATGTGCAATTGCTGGAGTTGGTAAAACGCCAACGCGATAAACATCTACGCCAGCGCTAGCAAGACCAGCACAAACTGCTGCTTCTAAAAATTCGCCAGATGCGCGCGAATCTTGGCCGACAATTGCTTTGGGTTTATGTCCAGCAAATGCGCCAACTTCAGCTAAAACATGGGCTGCGGCAATCGCTAAATCAACGGCAAGTTCAGCGGTTAGATCTTTATTAGCAACGCCTCTGACGCCATCTGTTCCGAAGAGCGTCATGATGCGGGAGCGATATAAATTAACGCTTGCTGTATTGGGAACGCTTACGGGCCTTCTTCAGACCGTACTTCTTCCGTTCAATTACTCGTGCATCACGAGATAGGAAGCCAGCTTTCTTTAACGCTGGGCGATGGGCATCAGTATCAATAAAGTTAAGTGCGCGAGCAACGCCAAGACGTAGCGCGCCAGCTTGGCCAGAAATTCCGCCACCATCAATACGAGCGATAATGTCGTACTTACCTTCAACGCCAACTGTACGAAGTGGTTCTGAAACTAATTGTTGGTGAACTTTGTTTGGGAAATACACATCGAGAGTGCGGTCATTAACTACCCAACGACCAGTGCCAGGGATTAAGCGAACGCGTGCAACAGCCTCTTTACGACGACCAGTGCCACCGCCAGGTGCAGTAATTGCAGGGCGATTAGTTGCAGCAGCAGGTGTGCTGGTGCTGTACGACGTTGGGATTTCGTCGTTATCTACTGCGAGTTCGCGATCTGACATTTTCTCTCTTTTTCTATTTGTGATTGGTTAAATTTATTTGGCTGAGTTAATCATTTGGGAAACTTGAGTGAAAACATAAGGTGTTGGGTTTTGGTTTACGTGTGGGTGCGCAGGACCGGCATAAACTTTAAGTTTGTTGCCGACAACTTTGCCAAGTGAATTCTTTGGCAACATTCCCTTGATCGCTTTTTCAACTGCGCGAGTTGGGTGCTTAACCATTAAATCAACATATGCTGTTGAGGTCATTCCGCCTGGGAAACCAGAGTGGTGGTGCGCAAACTTTTGTGCAGCTTTTTGTCCAGTAAGAACAATTTTTTCGGCGTTGATGACGATTACGAAATCGCCCATATCCATATGTGGTGCGAAAGTTGGTTTATGTTTTCCACGAAGGAGTACAGCTGCATGGCTTGCTAGCCGACCGAGAACAACATCGGAAGCATCAATGACATGCCACTTGCGCGCCTCATCGCCAGGCTTAGGACTATAAGTACGCACAGCAGTAACTCGCTCTCTAATCTATTTATTACTATCTAACGAACTAGATAATCGACCTTACGAGGGTAAAGCCAGGAGCCGTAGATTACCTGCCCAGCGTGCGGTGGGTCAAAATGGCTTAAATCAATGCTCCCAGACAGGCGTAGGGCTCTCAGATACTTGGCCATTAGCCCCAAAAATCAAATATCGGGTGAAGCCGCGGGAGAACCAGCGATCGTGGGTAACTGCAAAGACCGTTCCTTCGTAACTTTCGAGCGCACCTTCTAACGCTTCTGCGCTAGCTAAATCTAAGTTATCGGTAGGTTCATCGAGTAATAAAAGCGTTGAACCTTGCAATTCTAATAAGAGCACTTGAAAGCGCGCTTGCTGGCCACCCGAAAGCGTTGTGAATTTCTGCTCTGCTTGCGCGCTTATTTCATAGCGTCCTAAAACGCTTTTTGCGGCACCAAGTTGGAGCGAATGTTCATTCCACAAAATTTCTAACAGTGTTTTACCAATAAATTCGGGGTGTGAATGGGTCTGCGCAAAAAATCCCGGTTTAACTCGCGCTCCTAATTTAAATGAACCAGTGTGCGCAACTGAACTTTCGCCAGAAAGTAGCCGTAAGAAATGTGATTTACCAGTTCCGTTTTTTCCTAAAACTGCAACGCGATCGCCAAAAAATACTTCAAAAGTAAATGGTTCGGTTAAATTATCTAGCGCTAAGTTCTCGCAAGTAACCACCCGCTCACCCGTTCGCCCACCTTTTAACCCAACTCTGACATCTTGTTCTAACGGTGGCGCTGGTGGTGGGCCAACTTCTTCAAATTTTCTAAATCTAGTTTGCATCGCACGATATTTAGAAGCCATATCTGGCGAACTCGCTGCTTGTACTTGTAGCGTTCTGACTAGATCTTTAAGTCGATCGCGCTCTTGCTCCCAACGCAGTAACAACTCAGCAAACCTAGCATTTCTAGCTTTTCTTGCATCATGCCAAGTTTCAAAATTACCACCATGCATCCAAGTAGTATTTCCAAGCGCGCCTTGTTCTAACGTAACAATCTTATTTGAGACTGAATTTAAAAGTTCGCGATC
>CANLJW010000043.1:0-7659 GCA_947491605.1 Actinomycetota bacterium
ATATCCCAACCAGGTTCAATCTTTAATTTTATTCGGCGATAACCGCTATCAATATATGAAGAAACCTCTTCAATTAGCGCACCCATAGATGATGCAATTCCAACCGAAACTCCACATTCAACCTTGGTCTTAGTTGCACCTAGATATTTCGCAAGTGAAATTCCTTCGATTCGGAGTTGAGCATCCAAGATTGCAGTCTCTAGCGCTGCTTTCGCCATTTGCGCACCGAGATATGGTTTCAATATTGTCGCAACATCTTCAGCGCGAAAATCTCCAACTTTATTTAACGCTGGGATTAAGAATTTCTGCATAGTCTCTAAACATCCAGCAACATATTCAGGGGAGTAGAGCGGCACAGACATTGCAACACATTCAGCCCATCCAACCACGCCTTCTGAAGTAGTTACCTTTACCATCAAGACTTCGCGACTGGTTTGAGTTCCAAATGAAGTGCGGAATGGCCGAACTAGCGGCAAATGAATTATGCGGAACTCATATTCGGCTATCTTCACTTTATCCCTTTCGTTAATACATATCCGGCTTCATCTGAAAAACCCATAACTTTATAGCCATCTTTGAAAGCGGCAAGAAATTCTTCTCTCACTCTAACTCGTGCAGATTTCGCTTCTGCCAAATTCGTTTCGCGTAACTTCACAATATCCTCTGGGACTGAAATAGTGATTGCGCTATCGGGGATAGTAGTTGTGAGTGATTTTTCACCTGGCGAGGTTGGCCCAACCACCCATTTCGCCATCAAACGATCTGAATCATCGCCAGCATTAATTAAATCTGGCATTACTCCGTAAAAATTCGGGTGATAGCTCGCAACCTCTACCCCTAACTTGAGGATGTTTAACTTTGCATTTCGCTTTACTAGCGGGTCAAAAGTCCAAGTAATAAAAGGAATTTTATGTTCGTAAGCCCAAGTTAATTGATGGCGCTTCATTAACGCACCAATTCCACGATCTCGATAATCAACAAGAACAGCGGACATATGTGAATGTAAATGAATGCCGCCAGCGGTGCCGATGAAGCCAAATGTGGCTCCGACAATTTTCTCGCCATCGTAAGCACCAACAAAATAGGCTCCGTTATGGACAAATGCTTGCATAAGATTTGGCGTGATTTCAGTACCGCCGATTACCGGCCAAGTGATATCGAATATTTCACGACCGGCGCTCTGTTCGGGAAGTAATTTCAATTCACGAACTTTTATATTGCTCATATATCCAACTCAATAATTTCAGTTGCAAAAGTTTTTCGGTTAACCACTAAAAGGTGATGGTTTGGCAAAATTTCCCATCCATCCTGATTCCAACCACTTGAGCCAACCATCACGCTTTTTTGGCTCTTTTTAAATCTAAGTTCATAATAATCTTCAGTAAATATTGGTGGAATTTTAGCTAGGTCGTATTCAGCGATTACAACATAATAATCTTCGTTCATAATCATGCCATTAATGCTTGAATAATCTTTATTCTTTCTTACGTGGTTAACTGCGCTCTTTATTCCCGTAATGAAATCAGATTTATCAATTTCTGTTAATATGAAATAGAAATATCGCTCGCTATCTGTATCACCTTGGCATAACGCAAGATACTTTGGATCAATCTCATCATTTAGTGCGGTTGCTGGTCGGATTGCTCCGTTATGAGTGAAAGTAATATCTTTATAAATAAATGGATGGGAGTTTTCTTCTTTAATCGGCAACCCAGGAGTTGCCCACCTAATATGAAGTAGCGCACCATCAGTAGAAAGATTTGCGATTTTATCTTTGAATTTGTCACTAGTGGCAGCCATTATTGGCTCGCGGGTCATTTGCGCTACTTTTTCATCGCTACCGATATTTGAAATTCCCCAACCATCACAATGAACTTTGGATAATTCAACAAACTCTTGGAAATCGTTGCCGAAAAGTTCTGGAAAATTGCGCTTCTGATCCGAAACGAAGCCAAGCAAGCGGCACATTTCTATTTTACCTTTTCCCTATTAAAGCGATTGCTAAATCTTATAGCCATTTATGCAACTAAACTGGTTTGATATCAGCGGTAGCAATGCTCTCGAGAAAGTAATTAACCAAGTTAATCGCACGAATATTGGCGCTGGGCTCTTCAGCAATAGTTTGGGCTCGTAATATTTCTAAATTTAAGCCTTCGCCTTCCACCTCTACGCAGCCACTTTCTAGACTCAACCACGAATTTAATACATCGATATTTACCTCTGGATGAAACTGCAATCCTAAAGTCCTACCCATAATGAATGCTTGTGAAGCAATCGGGGTGCGCGCAATTTCGGTAGCGCCTTTTGGAGTTACCCACCGATCCCAGTGGTATTGAAACCATGGCCCATTAGGAATTATTGATTGATCATCACTCATTAACGGATACCAACCAACTTCTGCTTTGGGTCCGCGTGCTACCGATCCGCCTAATGCACGCGCCATTAATTGACCACCAAAACAAATTCCAAAAATTGGGATACCTGCGTTATGAACATTCTTTAGCCATTTCAATTCAGGAAGCAACCAATTACCAATGCGGCCATCTTCCCAAACTCCCCATGGCGCACCCATCGGAACGATTACATCAAAATTCGAAAAATCCGGAAATGTTGCGACAACATTGGGTGCTTTATATGAAGCTTCCGGAACAACTAAAAATTTCGTAACTTCAAATCCACGCGCTTCGAATTGACGTTGAATTAAACCGCCATTGGTTATGTGATCATGATCGATAAATAGCGCGCGCTTCATAAGGTCACTCTAATCCACAGTCCACATTTATTCACAAACTCAGGCGGACGAAAATTTAGCAGTCGAAATCTGATTTATCTTTCCCTAAATCAATCATTCGGAGACATGTGGCTGGAAGAATTTGGATTGCCGAACTCGTTATCTCGGATTCAGTTAGCCGTAAGATTCGAACAAAACACAATTTATCCGAGTACGAAATACGTAGCGCAATTGTTTGCAACAGAGAACTCTTAGCAGAAGAGGCAGTAGATAGAATTCATGGCAGTAGATTTTTAGTCAAATGTGAAACTACAGACGGTAAGAATTTACTGGCTTGGATTTACCCATTGCGATATTTTGATTCTATATGGGTTCTCAAATCGGCACGCATTGAAAAACGTTAATAGTTTTGTGAGAGGATTCAACCATGTCCGTTATTACATATCTTAGAGAGAAAAAACTCGCCAATTTAAATTATGATGTTGCAGATGATGAAAAATTAACATTTGAAGATTATTCTGAGATATTTAATTATTTAAGCAAGAATGATGGAAACCTATATGGAAGTATCGCGAATTCAACTGATTCGAAAATAATTTAACAAATAAATTAAAAAGGCGCTATTTTGCTGGCAAGGTTTGGCCACGTTCTAACGACGCAGGCCATTTAATCTTTACCCCTAATTTTTCAGCAGCGCTTAACGCCCATCTTGGATTGCGAATCATTTCCCGTGCAAGAAAAATCGCATCGGCTTCGTTACTTTCAACAATGTGTTGCGCTTGTTCCGGAGTCGTGATTAAGCCAACTGCAGATGTTGGAATTCCAACTTCGGTGCGAATCGCAGTCGCGAATGGCACTTGGAAGCCAGGTTCAACTTTAATTTTCTGATCGGGACTATTCCCGGCCGAAGATGCATCAATTAAATCAACACCTAACTCTTTTAGCGCCTTACTTAGTTCGACGGCGTCGATGATGTTCCAGCCGCCTTCAACCCAATCGGATGCTGAAATTCTTACAAATAAAACGGTATCGGTAGGAATTGCTGCTCGAATCGCTTTAGTAGTTTCCAATAAGAAACGAATTCGGTTTTCAAAAGATCCGCCATACTCATCACTCCGCTGATTTGAAAGCGGTGAATAAAACTGGTGGAAGAGGTATCCGTGAGCTGCGTGAATTTCCAAGACATCAAATCCAACAGCGACTGAACGCAGTGCAGCATCAACAAAGGAATTAGTAAGTGCATGAATTTCTGGAATTTTTAGAGCGCGTGGTACCGGCATCTTGCTATATGCAAGCGGTGAAGCTGAAACGGTTTCCCAACCACCTTCATTTGCTGCAGCCATTTGATGGTCATCCCAAGGCCGCATCGTTGAAGCTTTTCGACCAGCATGGGCTAATTGGATTCCGATCTTTACATTTTGCGAGTGTGCAAAATTAATAATGGGCTTGAAAGCTTTTGCTTGTTCATCGTTCCAAATCCCAGTGCAACCTAACGAGATTCGACCTTCTGGAACTACCCCGGATGCTTCAACCATAATCAATCCAGGTGCACCAGTTGCAAATGCATTTAAGTGTGCAAAGTGCCATTCGCTGATTAAGCCATCATTTGCCTTGTATTGGCACATCGGCGAAACCCAGACGCGGTTTTGGAAAGTAGTTTTCCGAAGTGTTATCGGATCGAAGAGGTTTGTCATGCCTTAATTATATTTACTTACCTCTGTTTCTCACAATCGAGCTAAACCGCTGGCTCTAGTACTTCGATAATCTCCACGTCGCGAGAATCTAGGTAAAAAGGAACTCCACTCTTTACAAGCTCCCTAACTTCATTTAAAGAATTAGCAAAAATGAACATTCCATTGATGTCGGGTGAAGTGGCTCGCCAAGAGCAGTCATCTTTTTCTATAACAATTTTTATAGTTCTCATATCAAACTTCTCGCTTCCTTTTCACTTAATCCAATGTGTTTAACTAATAGATTTCTAATGAATGAGCCAGTTATCTCAACGCTTTCATGAAAACTGATTCTCACCATTGGATATTTATCAGACGTTAATACTTTATGTGAACCTCTAATTCTCACAATTCTATAATTTAGAGGCTTTGAGCACAATAATCTAGTCAACTCGCTTGCCTTCATAGCGGGGAATTTTTCCACTTGCAAATTATTGGCAAGATCTAAAATTCCATAATTCAACTTTAGACAAACTGTGGGTAATTTGTTTGCTGTGGAAAAGTAAAAAAGTTTCACTTAAAGTAATTAAGCAACTTCTACTGCAAATATGAAGGCATCAAATAGCGACCTTGGTACTGATCGATCGGTTGTAAGTATGTATGCATCTGGAATGTAATGGAACAAGATTGCAATCGTCAAAGTACTTGCAAAAGCCTTAGATTTGCAGCTTCGAGATTTCAGGATCGTGCATGGCGAGGTTTCTAGGGACAAACGAATCACAATTAACGGGAATCGCACTCAAATCGAAGATAAATATGGAGAACTCTCTAAACTTGGCAACAAATGAAGAGACTCTTTAAACGCTTAATAAAGCTGGTTACCGATCGCCATATCTGGGTTCGGCAAATTGCCATCGCAGGGCTTGCTGGCGCCGTAGCATGGCAACTCGGCGATCTCATTATTTATAAGGGCGGATTAGTCGCGGCAATTGTTTGCGTACTAAGTATTCGCATCTCACTACATAAATCACTCCGAGAAGGTTTCGGCCAAATTGTCGGTACCGCAATTGGATCTGCCGTTGCAATATTTGCAGTATCTATCTTTAGTTTTGGTTTCATCGCTGTCGGCATAACTGTAATTCTCTGCTCGGTAGTTGCTCGCGCACTTCACCTTGGCGAAGTTGCATCCGTGAACGTTCCGGTTACTGCACTAATTGTTATTGGACCCGGTATTTCAGGTTCTACCGCAACTCATCGATTAAGTTCCACACTTCTCGGTGCTGCTGTTGCAATCGTCTTCTCTTACTTTTCACACCCAAATACGCCAGTGGGTCGTGCAACCGATCAAATCGCTTCAGTAAGTAAGAAGGCGGCTGAATTATTAGCAACAATGTCTGAAGGTGTTGCTGCCGGATTTACTCAAAAAGAAGCGGGCAATTGGTTGGCAAAAGCGCGGCTATTAATTGAAGAGGTTCCATCAATCCGAGCCCAATCTGCTGAAGCACGTGGACATGCGCGTTGGTTTCCGACTGCCGAAAAAGATGAAGCTGAAGAGATCTATATTCGTGGCATCGCACTTGAACATACTGTTGTGCAAGTGCGCACCATTGCACGAACTCTTTTTGATTCTGCCGTAAGTGGGGGAATTGCCGATTCCACTAAAAAGCAAATAGCAGTAGCGCTTTCCGCAGTTAGCTATGCCATCTCTTCAAAATATGAAACTGAAAGTGCAAGCCAAGATGATTCAAATCAGAGCGCAACTTCAGATGCGCGCGATGCCGGCGCTGCTCTCGCCGAAAGCCTGATTGAAGATGCTAAAGACGCCGATCAAGAACAAATTGTGCGCGGACTTTCTATGGTTGCAAACATTGATCGAATCGCGGATTCTTTAGATCAAAGTTCACCTGCCCTAAAAGATGTCAGCACTCCAGACGAACCCGCCAATGCAAAAGTTTTAAAGATCTCGCCAATAGAACAAGTTAAACTACTTTTTCGTAGAATATTTAGGAACTATTTTTAGATCTATTTTAGCTTTTGGTAGAAATTTTCATGCGGACCAAACATTAATAATTTAAGGCTCTTATTTGAAATGATTTCATAAGCCATCAACCACTGTTGATCTTTTACCTTGAATTTATAGATATAGACGCCGATGAGGTCGCCAATTTTTGCCTCACCAATTTTAGGATTATTGATTATTTTCTGCACAGCTTTATCCATAATTTTTTTCTCAGCCGGGTGCAACCGTTTTAATTGCTTAGCAAATTTTGAGGTAAGAAAAACCTTCATTATCCGAATTGATACTCTTCAACTGCTTCGTCGGCTTGGGCAATAAGTATTTCGCGGATTAACTTAAATGAAAGTTCAGGATTTTCTTCTGCCACTCTCGCCATGCGGAAATAGAATTCAATCTGTTTCGGAACTGATCGGTGTTCGGCAAGTGCTATTCGCTTTGCTTCCTCAACTAATGATTCCGGTAGCTTTACGTTGATTGCCATTTATAACCCCTATGTTCAAGCGCTAGGGTACCACGCTAGGTTCCAAAAAGGAACCTAAGGGAACCTATCTAGTTCTAAAGCTTTTTCGGCCAGGTATCGCTTAATTTGTAACCAAGTGGCCATGGATCGGTTGGATCCAAAGTGTGTTTATGAGTTCCAGTAATCCATGCTTGGCCGGCAATCGAAGGAATGATTCCGTTCTTATCTCCAATAACGACTTCTTCTTCAATCTTGCAATGAAATTCCGAATCAATAATCGAACGACCAATCATCAAGTCGCCGACTTTCAATACCCCTTGATGGTGCAATAAAGCTAACCGCGCCGAACACCCAGTACCGGTAGGGGAGCGATCTATCTTCCCTGGTTGAATCGCTACTGCGTTCTTGCTGATTGCAACCCCATTCTCATAGAAAATTGGCTTTGCGATCTGGGTAAAAGAGAAATGTTTCCAATCTGGATTTGTTGGATGTTCAAACTTTAATTGTTGGTTAGCAGCTGCGGTAATCCGCATTCCTACTCTTGCTAAATCAAAAGCTTCATCAGGTGCAATCGCGAAGCCAAGATCATCGGAGTTAACAATTACAAAACTATCGCCGCCAAATGCGGTATCAACTCGCAATGTTCCCAAACCAGCAACCTCAAGGTTCAAATTCAATTCACCAACAAATGACGGCACATTTTTTACCCGTACCTGAGTAACTTTTCCATTAGAACATTGCGCAGTCACATAAACCAGACCACCAGGAGCTTCCATAACTA
>CANLJW010000044.1:0-7434 GCA_947491605.1 Actinomycetota bacterium
ACGCCATGAAATGCGCGTCGTACCGGGAAGCCTTCACCTTCGTAACCTTGCGGCGCGGAGGTAACGCTCTTTACGGTCCGTGCATGCGCAGCGGGAGTAGCGATTACGCGCGGTAGGACAGTTATATCTTTTACGGTTACGGCGGGCATGATTGAAGTTTCAACTACTTTGGGTGGGAATGCAAGTTGAAAACAAAGTAACGGGTGTGCATAACTTTCCCAACTTGTCAGACCCGTTTTAGATGCTTCTCACATGGAGATCGCAATCGAGCTAACCGAAGAAAATATCCTTCGTTTACTTAATACCCGCGCTGGAATTGAAATTCTGACGGAGCTCGTTGCGATTGATCCATTCTCGTTATCGCCATCAGGACGAGTTGATTATTTGTCCGCGTTAGAAAAACAATCTGGCTGGTTGCAGGCTTTGATGCAGAGCGCAATCGTCGCAGTAGCCGGAAATGAACCTTCTAAAGCGGAATCAATGTGGAGCGGTGTTGATGACTCCGAACGTGAGGAGATTGCGGCGGCGCTTCGACTATCTAGCGGTACCGCGCAAAATCGAATAGATGTAGCGCGCACTCTTATAAATTACTTGCCTAATACCTGTGCTGCCTTAGCAAATGGCGAAATTTCAGCTGCACATGCTTCGGTAATTGCCCGGGAAAGCGCTGCGGTAATTGGTAAAGGTTTATCGGCTGCTGCGATCGAAGAGATTGAGTTAAAGGCAATTTCCCATGCTGAATTTCATACGCCAGTTCAAGTTGCTAATAAAGTGCGCGGCACAATAGCAAGACTTTCACCAGAAATTTTTGAAGCTGCATCAGAGTATGCGCGCGATTGTCGTAAAGTCACTATGTATTCTGAACCTGATGGAATGGCAACGATTGTGGCCCTCCTGCCGGCAGCGGATGCTCAAACCGTAATGCTTGCGATAGATGCGCTAGCTAGACATGAATCCGAAATAAATGGTGGTGATGTGAGTATTTCACCTTTAGATGATGAGCGAACTTTAGATATGAAGCGCGCAGATGCACTTACATCTTTAGCCGCAACCTTCCTTGCAAACAATGTGGATTCCTATAAGCCACATCGACGACCAGTTACCGTTAACTTAACTATTGATTTACCAACGCTTTTAGGGCTATCGGAGAATCCAGGAATTCTTGCAGGTTACGGCGCAATCCCGGCATCTGTTGCACGAGAATTAGCAGCTGATGGAAAATGGAAGCGGTTTATTACCGATCCAGTATCTGGTGAATTACTCAACTTAGGTCGAGAAACTTACGAGCCACCGCAAGCGCTAATTGATTTTCTTACTGCGCGTGATCGAACTTGCAGATTCCCAGGTTGTAGACAACCGGCCAGAGTTGGCGATATCGATCATGCAAAAAGTTGGGATACCGGAGGTGAAACCTCAATTTCAAACTTAGGAGTTTTATGTAGACGTCACCATCGAATGAAGACTCATGGTGGTTGGGAATTAAAAAGCAGGGGTGATGGATCCTGTACTTGGACTTCACCAACTGGAAAGATTTACCAAGTTCCAGCTCGCCCCATTAACGATGCAGCCTGAAGCGGCTTTGAATGCTCTATGGTTTAACAATGGAATCACTTGCGGCATTAGTAGCGCTAATGGCAGCCATAACTGTTGTGGGTGGGCCAATTGCGCTAGGGCTTACCTTTATCAATCCGGCTAAATCCTCTTTTAACAAGTTAAGAGTTGGAGCGGTAATACTCTTCTCGCTTCCTGCAATATTTATCGGGGTAATTTTTATGACCGCAAATATTGGACTTGGCGGCCGTCTCTATGGCTTATTTGGTTTCGGAGTTTCAACCTTTGCCCTTTATCGAACTATTAAACAGATGCGCGGAAATCGGAATCCCGATAAAGGACTTATCCAAGATTAATTTAGGATTGAGTCTGGCTATATCCAAAAGACATTAAACAAATACAATCGAAAAAGCATTGACTTGGGCTTGACTTGGGCTACATTTTGTAGATGAACCCATTAAATTATTTTCGGCTAGCTGGTTACACCCTATTCGCGATTGGACTTATCAACTGGCGTTACCAAACTGGCACTTCTGATGTCGCAATCCATAGCGCGATTATTATTTTAACTGGAATACTTATTTTGGTGCTCTCGTTTTTGCCGAGTACCTCTAAATTATTATTGAAGAAACCGTTACAGCAAATTATCTGGGTCCTCTTCATAGGAGTACTCATTTATGGAGTTGTTAATTAAATAAAGCAATTCACTTTGACAATTGGGTCGGCCATCGCTAAAAATTTTTAGGAACGCGCAAGTAAAACATGGTGGAGGTGCCGGGAATCGAACCCGGGTCCTCTGGTACCAAAACAGGGCTTCTACGGGCGTAGTGCGCTATTCGTTTTCTCAGCTCTGACTCTCACACGCACATGTAGTCAACGAACTCATTTGCGGAAGATTTCCCGATTCATAATCGCAACCTTATGAATAAGTAAGCCCTCTGTCGGCGCTAGATTCCAAGGCGAGGGCGCACTTGGGCTAACGGATTACGAGGCTCGCTTATGCAGCGAGGGCGTAATCAGCGGCAGTTGTACTGGCGCTTGATTGTTTGCACGGGTTTTTGGTTTACGAGATCATCCCGGCTTCCTCGGCCCGCTTCCCCTGTCCCAACATCCAAAGTCGAGACCGTTCACCCCCATGGGAGTTAGAAAGCTAGCTAATTGTACGTTAATAAAGCAAAAGTAAATACCGAGATTAATCGTCATACTTATTGGATTTACGCGGATTGCTACGCCCAACATTCTTGCCGCTCAAATTACGCGACATTTCGCGCGCGATTTCTCGACCAGCTTCGCGTTCCATAAGTGCAGCCCGTTTATCGTGCGCTTTCTTTCCCTTAGCCAAACCAAGTTCTATCTTGGCTTTGCCATCTTTAAAGTAGAGCGAAATCGGAATTAAAGTTAAACCACTCTCTTTCGTCTTGCCAATTAACTTTGTGATCTCTTTCTTATGTAACAGTAATTTTCGATCTCTTCGAGGCGTGTGATTAGTCCAAGTTCCTTCCGTATATTCCGGAATATGAACTCCGCTAAGCCATAACTCGCCGTCAATAACCATGGCAAAGCCGTCAATGAGCGATGCTCGACCAGCCCGAAGCGACTTCACTTCCGTGCCGGTTAACACAAGACCACATTCATAAACATCTTCTATGAAGTAATCATGGCGCGCCTTTTTATTTTGCGCGATGAGTTTCCGTCCGACTTCCTTAACCATGGCTTAAGGGTAACGGGTGCGAAATAGAATCGTTAATTAATTGGTGATTTCAATTATTAGGCGTAATCAATGAGGCTAAACCGCCAAGCACTTGTAGCGATTTGCTTGCAATCACACTCTCTGGAACCACTAAATCTGGCATAACGCCTTTTCCTTCAATCAATCTTCCAGAAGGCGATCGGTAAAAGGCAACTGTTAGTTCAAGTTTTGAGCCATCGTTCAACGTTTTAAACTCTTGCACTGTTCCCTTGCCATAACTCTTCTCACCAAGGATTACTGCTCTATTTCTATCTTGTAGCGCTGCCGCCAATATCTCAGCAGCACTTGCGGTTGATCGATTAATCAAAACAATTAGCGGAGCTTGATCTGCGCCAGTTTTGGTGGATTCAAATATAACCTTTTCGCCCGATGCCTTCTGATAAGAAACAATAATTCCACCATCTATAAATTGACGGGCAACTCCAACCGCTTCTTCAACAATCCCGCCAGGGTTATTTCTTAAATCTATAATTATCCCCTTGCTATGAGGAGTGTTGGTTAGGAACCATTGCACATCGTTTGCAGTTAATGAAGAAAAAGATGAAATTGTTAATAGCGCTACATCTTTGGAGATGGTTGATATCTCGACATTTTTTGCAGTTATTTTGGCTCGTTTCAGCGAAACCAAAATATTCTTTCCGCTTCTAAGTATAAGCAAATCAACTTTCTTGCCGATGTTTCCACGAAGCATTGCAATCGCCGATGGTAAAGATGCACCTTGCACATCGGTTCCATCAATTTCAATTAATTGGTCGCTTACCTTTATCCCCGCAGCAGCGGCCGGAGAGGTTACTTCAACACTTGCAATCTCTAGAACTCCCGAGGTGGGCCGTCTTAAAATAATTCCAACGCCGGTGTACTGGTTATTTAATTGGTCTTGAAATATATCAAGCGCACTTGTAGGGAAATAATTTGACCACTGATCTCCCGATGCCTTGATCGCACCCTCGATTGCTGCCCGTTGCAATAGTTGCTTTGTAACTTTTGACTGTCCCGCAGATGTTATTTCTTTAATAGCTTCGTCAACGGGACCGTCAGAATTCCTACTTCCAGTCGAGTATCCGATTGCGAAAACAAGGGTCATTACTATGAAAATGATGCCGCTTGCTCGAAATGAATTCCCGCTAAGCGGTTTTAGAATTTTTGCTTTTATCTTGGTAATAATTGAAGGGCGCAAAAAGTCTGGTTCGCGCACCATTTCAACACACTCCTGGGAAGTTCTCCCCCGTGCTTTACGAAGGACTTATTGGAGGTTAAAAGTACTAGACCTTTAGATATTTGCGAAGTGTGAGTGTAGAAGCAATGGCAGATACGCCTAAACCTGTTAGGAGTAAGTAACTCGAAGTGACCCAAACATCGCGCCAGCCGAAGAAGTTTGTGAAGGTTAATAGAGGCGCAACTCGTTGATCTATCACTAATTTAAATGTTGCAAGTAACCCAGTAGAAAATAGCCAACCAATTATCGCTGCAAACACGCCTTCAAGTAAGAAAGGCAATTGAATTGAAAATGAGCTAGCGCCAACTAATTTCATTACATTAGTTTCGCGACGTCGATTAAATGCGGCGAGGCGAAGTGTGTTGCTTATAAGTAGCGCTGCAGTAAGAACGCTGGCTAAGCCGATCGCGAGCGCGCCATCGCGAAGCACATTTAAGAGTTTAAAGAACTTCTCCAGAATAGAGCGTTGGTCTTGTACAACATCTACACCAGGGCGCCCGGAGAAGGCGCTCTCAACAACTGCAAATTGAGTTGGATCTTTTAATTTAACTCGAAAAGATTCCGGTAATTGATCTTGCGTAACATTCTGTGCAATTGCCGAACCTTTAAATCTTTCTTGGAAGCGAGTAAATGCTTCACCTTGGGATTCGTAATAAACACTCTGCACTGCTGGAAGATCTTGTAAATCTTTTTGAATCTCAACGCGTTGACCATCTGTTATTACGCCACCGGAACATGACGCCGATTCGGAGAGTGATCCGCAAAGGTAGACCGAAACTTCGATTTTGTCGTACCAATAATCTTTCATTACGCGCACTTGGGCATTTGAAAGAAATCCGATACCAAGAAGTGAGAGTGAAATTGCGACGGTAATAATTACCGCAAATGTCATGGTTAGGTTACGTCGAAGTCCAATACCGACTTCGCTCATAAGAAATCCAGCGCGCATATCTCTCCTCCTTTCCCTCTCTTTTGTTTAGTTAATTTACTTTATCTGAAATCAGCCGGTATATCCGTAGACACCTCGAGCTTGGTCACGGATTACATGGCCCGCTTCAAGTTCGATAACTCGTTTTCGCATTTGATCCACAATTCCAGCGTCGTGAGTAGCCATAACAACTGTGGTGCCATCACGATTAATCCGGTCAAGTAATTTCATAATTCCAACCGAAGTTGCGGGATCTAAGTTTCCAGTTGGTTCATCAGCAATCAGAATTGCTGGGCGACTTACATAGGCTCTAGCAATCGCCACCCGTTGCTGTTCTCCGCCAGATAACTCTCCAGGCTTGCGATCTAACTTCTCTTCCAAGCCAACAAGTTCTAAAACCTCTGGGACTTCACGGGCAATTTCTTTCTTTGAATATCCGAGCACGTGCAATGTAAACGCTACATTTTCAAAAACTGTTTTGTTATTTAATAATCTAAAGTCTTGAAATACCGTTCCAACTTGGCGACGAAGTTCGGGCACTTTATAATTAGAGAGCGTGGCAAGGTCTTTACCAGCAACATGAATAATCCCAGATGTGGGTTTCTCTTCCCGTAAAACCAAACGCAAGAATGTTGACTTACCAGATCCGGAAAGTCCGACTAGGAAAACGAATTCGCCCTTTTCCACATTTAGATCAACCTCACTAAGCGCGGGTTGTTCCGTTTTAGGATAGGACTTGGTGACCTTCTCAAAGCGAATCATGTGGTCATTTTATGGATATTGCCGCCATACGGGGCAATGAAACTCGGCTATTTTCCTGAGGATATTGCCTAATTACGCGGATATTGCGGGAGATATCTCACATTTTTAATTAAAAGTAATTTAGCGCTGCGAACGGCGCCATCTAATGCCCGCTTCAATAAATCCATCTAATTCACCATTTAAGACCGCTTGGGTATTTCCAGTTTCGAAATCAGTGCGGTGGTCTTTAACCATTTGATACGGATGTAATACATAAGAACGAATTTGGTTTCCCCATGATCCGGCATTATCGCCGCGGAGTGCATCCATCTTCGCCCGATCTTCTTGATGGCGACGTTCTAATAATTTAGATTGCAATACCGCCATTGCAGTTGCACGGTTTTGGATTTGAGATCTTTCGTTCTGGCATGAAACCACTATGCCGCTTGGAATATGCGTTATGCGAACTGCAGAATCTGTTGTGTTAACGCCTTGGCCACCCGGGCCAGATGAACGATAAACATCTATTCGAATATCTTTTTCATCTATTTCAATATGATCGCTTTGATCAACAACTGGAACAACTTCAACGCCAGCAAAAGATGTATGGCGACGGTTTTGGCTATCGAAAGGTGAAATACGAACTAAGCGATGTGTTCCTTGTTCAACCGAAAGTGTTCCATAAGCATAAGGAGCAGCAACTTTAAAAGTAGTGGATTTAATTCCAGCTTCTTCAGCATAAGAAGTTTCAAGTACTTGGGTCTGATAATCATGGATTTCGCAATAGCGAAGAAACATTCGTGAAACCATTTCCGCCCAATCGGCAGCATCAACCCCGCCAGCTTCAGAGCGAATTGTTACGAGCGCATCGCGGTGGTCATACTCGCCACTTAATAGAGTTTGAACTTCTAATTCGCTGATTGCTTTGGCAACCGAGTCCAATTCCTTCCCAGCATCTTCAAGTGCGCTCTGGTCTTCTTCGCCTCTAGCTAATTCAAGTAAAACTGGAAGGTCACCTAGGCGTTGTCGTAATGATGAGACTCGATTGATTTCGCTCTGCACTCTCGACAGTTGGCTAGTAACTTTCTGCGCAGCTTCCGGATCGTCCCAAAGGTTTGGAGCACCAGCAGCTTCTTCTAATTCTTTAGCTGCTATCCGTAATTTCGGAAGATCGATCACTTTTTCAATCGATCCGAGGGTGCCGCTTAGCGCAGCAATCTCTAACTCAAATTCACGGGCGGCCATGGG
>CANLJW010000045.1:0-7022 GCA_947491605.1 Actinomycetota bacterium
GCGAATTAGCGTTAATGCAAAAGGGTTCAATTTTAGTAAACGTTTCGCGCGGTGGCTTAATTGATGAAGCTGCGTTAATGGAAGCACTTGAAAGTGGCCACTTAGATGGAGCCGGTCTCGATGTATTTGAGAAGGAACCGTTAGCCGAAGATGCCCCAATTCGTAAAACCAAGAATTTATTACTTTCGCCACATATAGCTTGGTACTCGAAAAGTTCAGGCCCTCGCTTAGTCGAATGGGGATTAATGGACGCCGTAAATTTCATTACAAAACAGACGATTAGCAATGGCAAATTCGCAGCTGGCCCTTTCTAGATATAAAGGAGATATATAAATGGAAGAGATATTTGTGCCAGCACTTGGGATGGCGATGGATAACGCAATGTTGCTCGAATGGTTGAAACAGCCAGGCGATGTAGTAAACGCCGGCGATGTAGTTGCCGTAATTGAAACTGACAAGACAACTTTAGATTTACCTGCTGAAACATCAGGAGTGCTCGGAAAACATAGATACGCCGCAAATACAGAAGTACCTGCCGGAAATACGATTGCTGTGGTGCTTGCACCTGGCGAAGTGGAGTAGTTAATGTCAAAGTTAGATAAGAGCACTGCGTTAGCGCTATTGCGTCAGATGATGGTGATCCGAGATTTTGAAGAGACTGCCGATAAATTATGTTTGCGCGGAAAGGTCCCGGGCGGAATGCATAACTCCTCCGGCCAAGAAGCGGTCGCGGTCGGAACTTTGTCTGCGATTGCAAAAGATGACGTGATCGCCACAACGCATAGATCTCATCACCACACTCTTGCAAAAGGTTATTCTGCGAAATCTGTTATGGCGGAGTTGTTCGCCAAATCAACTGGAATTTCACATGGACGCGGTGGATCGATGCACTTAGCTGAAGTTACCGAAGGCCATTTCGGTGGCAATGGAATTGTTGGTGCTGGTGTTGGAATTGCAATGGGGGCTGCCCTTGGTATTCAACATATCGGCGATAAGAAAATTGCGGTTGGTTTCGTTGGTGACGGTGGTATGAACACCGGTAGAACTTGGGAATCCATTAACATGGCTTCGATTTGGAAGCTCCCCTTAATTATTTTGGTTGATAACAACCAATATGCGGTGGAAACTTTCGTTGGCCGAGTAACTGGCGGCGGCGATCTAGCTAAGCGCGCATCTGGATTCGGATTACCCGCCTACAACATCGATGGTCAAGATGTGCTTGAAGTTCGTAAGTATGTTTCCGAGGCCCGGGAGCGGGCGCTTGCCGGCGAGGGTCCAACCTTCATAAATGCGCTTACATATCGGTATTACGGCCATAACGTAGGCGAAAAAGGGCAATACCGAACTCAAGAAGAAATCGCCCAATGGCGAACCACTCAAGATCCAATCGATAAATTTACTGAAGTAGTTATCTCTTCTGGATTTGCCACTCAAGCTGAAGTCGAAGAACTGCGCGCTTCGGTTCGTAAGGAAATTGAAGAAGCCGTTGCTTTCGCCGAATCTTCACCAGAGCCAGAAATTGCATCGATCACCCAAGGGGTAGATTCAGGAAAGTTAGGAGTACAACTATGACAACTGAGGTAAAGGCCGTTACCCCAACCTATTCTGAAGCATTCCAATCTGGCGTGCGCGAAGAGATGAACCGCAATAAGAAAATATTTATTCTCGGTACCGACTTGGTAGAACGTGGTGGCCATTTTGCGCAAGTAAAAGGCATCGCGCAAGAATTCGGTCTTAAACAAGTTCGAGATGCACCTATCTCTGAAGCTGCAATGATTGCAGCAGGTATGGGCGCCGCTATGTATGGCTGCCATCCAATCGTAGATTTAAATTTCATCGATTTCTCACTTGGCGCGATGGATGAAATTATTAACCAAGCGGCAAAAATTCGATTTATGTTTGATCGGCCAGTTCCGCTTGTAATTAGAGCAACTTCTGGGGTCGCTCTTGGTGGCGCTCACCATTGCAACTCGCTCGAATCTTTCTTCGCGCATACCGCTGGGCTTTCTCTTGCAGTTCCTTCAACTCCTATGGATGTGAAGGGTCTAATTAAGACTGCGTTACGGAACGAAGATCCAGTAATTTTCTTAATGCATAAGAAACTATCGGGTGCTCGCGGTGAAATTGGCGACGAGAATTACTTTGTGCCATTTGGTAAAGCCAAAACGATTAAGGCTGGTAAAGATGCCGCAATCATCACTTACGGTTATTCTGCTGTAACTGCAACTAAAGCGGCCCAAGCTCTAGAGGCAGAAGGAATATCGGTTGAAGTCATTGATTTACGTACTCTTTATCCAATTGATCAGGACGCCATTGATGCGGCAGTTATAAAATTTGGTCGCGTAGTAGTGCTTGATGAAGCGCCATTATTTGGTTCTATCACTGCAGAAATCGCCGCAACTGCCTCTGAGCGCAATTTCAAATCGTTAAAGGGTCCAATTGTTAGAGTTGGCGCAGTTCGGGCACCGCTAAGTGCAAACCCAGCAATGTCTGAGGCTGCGATTCCTTCAGTGGATCAAATATCAAAAGCCGTAAAACAAGTGATGTCTTACTGAAAAGGAAAAGAAAATGAGTAAAAACGCTTTTAGTTTAGATGGAAAAGTAATCGTAATTACCGGCGCTGCTGGCGGAATCGGTATGGAAGTTTGCCGACAACTTGGTGGCGATGGTGCCAAATTAATAATGGCTGATATCGACGAAGTCGGTCTTGCCGCCGGCAAAGCAGAACTAGCAGCTCGTGGGGTTTCTGCCCTTACATTCAAGGCAAATTCCAGCGTTGAAGCTGATGTGATTGCGCTCTTTAAGTTTGTTGCTAAAGAGTTCGGCATGGCCGATATCTTGATAAATAACGCTGCCGCTGGTACTCACACGCCACCGCAAGATACAACTTTAGAAATTTGGGATAAAGTAATCGGAACTTCGTTAACTGGATACTTTCTAAACGCCCGCGAGTTTTCTAAATTAGTTATAGCTGCAAAAAAGCCTGGCGCAATTGTAAATATAAGCTCGATCGCTGGTAGCTCTGCAATCGGTCGTGGCAACTTCGCTTACAGCGTTGCTAAAGGTGGCGTTAACCAGATGACCCGTGAGCTTGCGATTGAATGGGCAAAATCAAAAATTCGCGTCAATGCGATCCAACCTTGCTCAGTTAATACTCCTGGCTGGCGCAAGTGGATTGAAATCGAAGGCGAAAAAGCGAAACCGTTAATGGAGTTATTAGTTCGCGGAATTCCAATGGGACGAGTTGCTGAACCTGAAGATATTGCGCACGCAGTGCACTTCTTGGCTAGCGATGCCGCCGCTATGGTGACCGGAACGATCCTCCCGGTTGATGGTGGAAACCTTGCCTATAATGCTGGCGGAACCCTCGGAGATTACTAAAAGTCCGTTTTGTCAGCGTAATACTTGCTCTTTTCGGTGCTATCTCACCTATTTCGCCATGCGGTAATGGCACGACTGGTCTATTGTTGTTTACAAACAACAGTTTAACGGGAGTAATAAAATGGCACTTAAACCTCTAGGACTTGGCCTCGCTTCACGTCGGGTACTTTCCGATGTCGTAACTGATGATTTACGCGATGCAATTATTTCGCATGATTTAGAACCGGGTCGTCGAATAGCTGAAGATGAATTAGCGTTACAGATGGGCGTATCACGCGGACCAATTCGCGAAGCCCTAATGCGGTTAGATCGCGAAGGTTTAGTAACTATAGAGCGACATAAAGGCGCGCGAGTGGCGTCATGGGATGACACTGACATTCAAGAGATCTATTCGATGCGAAGCGCGCTAGAAGTTCTAGCCATTGAGTGGGCCTGCAAGAACGCCACCGCTTCAGATTTGAAAGCAATGGAAGAAATCCTAAATCTATACAGTAAGTTAAGTGAAAAACAACGGACGCCTCGTGAAGTCAGCCGGTTAGATTTGGAATTCCACACTGCGCTATTTGCTGCAGCCCATCATGAACGTCTATTTAAAACTTGGGAAGTTCTACGTTCGCAAATTCATGCGTTCTTGGTCTACACCTGGTCGCAAGATGGAAAAATCAATAAAGTATTTTTGCCTCAATGGGGCCCCGACCACAAAGTATTTGTGGAAGTTATTAGAAATAAGCAGGTCGAAAAAGCAAAAGAGACTGTACTTGGCCACGTAGAACGCGGTTTGGCTCGAGTCGCTACTCACTTTGTCGAAGAACCTAAGCCAAAAAAGAGAGTCGCTAAGCGCTAAGTTCTTTTATTGAACTCCAAATAGCTTCTGATATTTGAATCGCCGCTTTATTCTTTTTTCGTTCGTTATTTTCAACATCTCCCGGTACTAATACTGGGCGCTCTGGATTTGCTGGCGTAGTAGATCTAATCGCTTTTGTTGCTTCCGAAATTTCATCCTTAAAAAATCCTGTGCCAAAAAACTTATCTGGATCAATTGCAATTAGTACGGTGCCATATCCATGTGAATATCCAGCGTTCATTGAAGGATGATTTCCCGATAGCGCACCGCCCAAAAGCTCAATCATTAGGCTCACGCAATAGCCTTTATGGCCACCGAATGGAAGTATCGCTCCACCAGTATAAAAATCATCTGGATTTGTAGATTCATTTCCATCTTTATCAATAACAGTTCCTAATGGAATTTTGCTGCCGTTTGCGCGAGCTACTCGTAACTTTCCTTCTGCGCTAGCGGCAGTTGCCAAATCAATTACAACTGGAACGTCATTCGAAGGTATCCCAACCGCAAGCGGGTTAGTTCCAAACAATCTATCTCGGCCACCAAAGGCAGCAACTGCAGGATCTGCATTGCACCACATCATTGATATTAAATTCATACTTGCTAAAGTTTCAATGTACTCACCTAACCGGCCAATATGATTACACGAACTAATTGAGACTGCACTGATGCCAAATTCTTTTGCTTTTGCGGCCGCAACCTCTACCGCGAATTTGCAGGCAATCTGTCCCCAGCCCCAATGTCCATCCACCACAACAGTGCCACCAGTTTCGCGAACAATAGTTGGTACTGCTGCTGGGTCAATCACTTTCTTTTCAATTGAATTCGTATATTCAATCAACCGAATTATTCCGTGAGAGGCATGCCCGGCTTCTTGCGCTTGCACTAATGACTCGGCAACTGAATCAGCATAATTTTTAGGGGTACCAAACTTCTCCAATATTTTTGCTGAAGTTGCGAGGACTTCTGCTCTAGATACGCCAATGTTTTTTACTTGATCTGACATGGTTTACCCCTTGACTGATTGCGCGTTATCGTTAACAATTAACAATTGAGGGTATATCTGAAAGCGCCAGAAATCAATATCTGAACGGAGAGTTTTGATGAAAGTTACCGGGTTAGAAACGATTCGTTTGGCGGAATTTCCGGCGATCTTATTTTTACAAGTGCACACTGATGAGGGATTGATCGGTCTCGGCGAAAATTGTGTTGGCGTTGAGAGCGTTGAAACTTTTCTACATGAAAGCGTTGCACCGCGGCTTTTAGGAAAGAACCCGCTAAATATCAATGAAATTCACGAGGTTTTACACCAAGACTTTATTGGTTTTAATGGCTCTTCGATCGCTGTCCGAGCTACATCGTCAATAGATATAGCGCTCTGGGATTTATTTGGTCAAGTAACTGGGCAGCCAATTTATCAATTGCTCGGCGGCAAGGTGCGCGACAAAATTCGCGCTTACAACACTTGTGCTGGTTCTGCTTACGCTAAAGGTTCCTCCAACATCGATAGGAATCGTAAAGCTCAACTGGGGACTGTTACCGATCACGAATATGAGGATCTTTTTGCATTCTTAAATAACCCAGAAGATTTAGTGGCCAGCCTTAAGGCAATGGGGATGACCGCGATGAAGATTTGGCCATTTGATGAAGCTGCTATTAGATCTGGCGGCCAAACAATTCATAAGAAAGATTTATGGGAAGCGGTGGATTTATTTAAACGCGCACGAGTCGCCGCTGGTGATGATTTCGACATCATGTTAGAGATGCATTCGCTCTGGTCAACTCCAGCTGCAACCATAATTGCTAATGCAGTTGAGGAATATTCGCCGTTCTGGTTTGAAGATCCAATTCGCAATGAGAGTACTGATGCGTTAATCCGTCTTAAAAATTCTATTAATTTACCGATTACGGTTGGTGAAACTACTGGTACTCGTTGGGATCATCACCGATTGCTTTCATCGAAAGCGGTTGACCATTTGATGTTAGATCCAGGATGGGTCGGCGGTATTACTGAAGCTTCAAAAGTTATAGCGCTAGCTTCTACCTATGGCGTTCCGGTTGCGCCGCATGATTGCACTGGCCCGGTCGTACTAACGGTTGGGACTCATCTCGGCGTGACTTATCCAAACGTTGAATTACAAGAAATGGTTCGCGCCTTTTATTATGGCTGGTACCAAGATATGGTCACAGTGCTTCCTAAATATGAAAATGGATTCTTGACGCCACCATCTACGCCAGGGCTTGGCACCGCGCTACAACCAGGTATAAATCAGCGGCCAGATGCGATTGTTCGATGGAGTCGTCTTGGCTAATAATCTAATCCTTGGATTAGATTTCGGCACTTCGTCAGTTAAGGCTATTTTTATCGACGATGCTGGCGAGATTTTGAAGCGCGTAGAAATTAAAATATCTACAGCCTCGACTTCTGTTTCACATGCAGAGCAGAACGCTGAAGATTATTTAAAAGCAGTTGTTGAGATATCAAAAAATAATTCAGATCTAATTTCTAAAGTAATTTCAATTGGACTCTCTGGGCACACACCTTCGGTTGTTTGCGTAGATAGCGCGGGCAATGCGTTACGTCCAGTGATGACTTGGCAAGATAATCGAGCAACTAAAGAAGCCCAAGATTTACTAGCCAAGTATGGAAATCCAATTGAAATTATCGGTACATCTTTACCTTGGGCAGCGAGCGCTTGCCCAGCAAAACTATTTTGGTTAGCAAGGCACGAACCCGAGATTGTCAAAAAAACGCGGTGGGTATTACAACCAAAAGATTTTGTAGGAATGCATCTAACTG
>CANLJW010000046.1:0-6992 GCA_947491605.1 Actinomycetota bacterium
TGGCCATGGTGATGGCCATGAGAGTGAACCTGACTCTTTTCTGAGGATAAAGTCTCTATTTGCTTGCGCCATTCTTGCGTCGCAGAATCAAGAAGAGCCCTGAAGAAACACCTGCGGTGGCGAGTACGCCAATGACTCCGGCTGCTCCCGTGGAAAGCCGTTCATTCTCAACACCCTTTACTCCATAGTCAGCAAGCAATCCATCTGAATTTGTATGTTCTTTGGCATTTTCCAGGAAACCAATATCTTCAGCTACTTTTTCAAGTCCGTCTGGGCTAGAGGATGCATAGTTTGAGACAACCCCTGCTAGCAATAGCGATAGAGCAAACCCAGCAATAATGAATTTATTTTGTTTTTTCATTTATTTACTCGCGTCTCTAGTAAATGTGTAGTTCCTTTGTAGCCATAGACAAGATCAGAACGGCTAGCCATCACTGCTCCTACAGCTAGTGCTGTGATAACTCCTTCACCAATTCCTATAAGAAAGTGGGTTCCAAGCATGGCTGTGAGTACTTGTGAAATAGAGAATGTCGCAGTTCCGCCGATTGCATACTGGAGGACAAATCCTGCGGCAGCACATGGAACTGAGATTAATCCTGCAAGAAAAGTAGCGATTGATATCGAAGACTTATTTTTTGGTAGAAATTTCTTAACGAGGATGAAAATGAGGTAACCAACCCACACTCCGACTAAAGACATGTTGAAGATGTTGAGTCCGAGTGCGGTTAATCCTCCATCAGCAAAGAGCAAGGCTTGCATCAGCAAGACAACAGTCAGTGCCAGCGATGCTGCCCACGGACCTACAAGAACTGCAGCAAGGGCTCCACCCAGTAAGTGGCCACTTGTTCCAGCAGCGACTGGGAAATTGAGCATCTGCACAGCAAAGATAAATGTTGCTGTAAGTCCAGCAAGCGGAGCGGTCTTCTCATCGAGGGAGGATCTAGCCCCCTTGAGTGAGATAGCCACACCAGTTGCAGCTAATCCAGCAAAGGCGACAGAGGTAGGAATGTCAATGAAGCCATCAGGAATATGCATGGTCAACCCTTTCTAGATGCAAATGATTCGCAAGAAGAGGATACTAACCGAGAATTTACGCCCAAGCGAGTTGAAATAACCACGAGCGTGGGGGCGTTAGGTCTACAGTGCAGGAATCTCGAGCAGCTGGGGGGTCTTTAGATGAGTGATGATGAAGGCCAGGATGATCTCGTTACTGAGGAGATGCTCTGGGATCGCATCCCTGAGGTCCACGGTGAAGAGCGAGCCAATACCTATTACGAACTCTCTGCCCGCATCTTTGCCCTCAAACTAAAACAAAGCTAAACAAAGAGTCGCCCTATAAGCCGGAAAGTTTTAGTTTGGCTTTTTCTTCCAAAGTGAACCTAGGAATAAAACTAAAAGCAGATAAAGGGATGCCCCATTTAGCGCTTCACCGGGTGGTGTTCCTGTGGTCGTTAAACTCATCTGCTGTCCAGCAACAAAACGCAAGATTGGATCAAGAATAAGAGTTAGCAATATCAATGGAGTCAATCCTGGGTAACGGAAAAACAATACAAGCAGAAGAACGGCAAGAATGAGTTGTATTGCGCCCCATTGGTGAAAAATCGCAATGATGTTGTTTCCGCCATCAACCGAAGTATCAATGCCAGCGATGCTCTGAGCGCCACCATCAGCTGCGAAGAGGTGAATGCAACTGCGAGCAACCATCACGGACATGTAGAGAAAAGCAATTAAACGAACTATGCGAGATCCCTCATACCTTGAAGTATTTTTGGGAAATACCTTTTTGAAATCAAACTTCATAGGTCCAACTATAAACCAGATCCGAGATTTCCAAGTTGAATGTTGTTGCCGAACATTTTTACAGACAGCCCCTTGCTGCTGAGTGAAACAGATTGAACCTTAAGCCCCGTAGGTGGTGTCAGACTTCTTTGGCTATTTCTTTTAATTTGATTTTGAAGATCGGCCGGCAATGATGAAGCAGGGATTTGATTGCCCAAGATAGAAACACTCTGAAGTTCAAAATAAAGCTGGCTATTTGAGTACTTTGGAATCAGAATCGCTGTACCCATTCCACCTGCTCCTGCAGACACCTGCAGAGTGTTCCCCACAATTTGTGCATCATTGAATTCGGATGACTGTGTAATTGTCGATGCAGGAATAGTGGCCGTTACTTCCAAAGAGCCAACCAGCGTTGGTTTTGCTTTACTGATACTTGATACGGATATATTTAGCGAAGTCTTAGTACCGCTCTCTTTAAGAGCAAAACTCTTGATGTTTATCTCTGCAGATTTAATTGAATCGGATGTGAGATTACTCGGTACATCTGCCAGTGGAACAGAGGCGCTAACACCTGAAGCATTGGGCATCTCTCGCTGAACCTTTGAAGTGATTTGCGATGATATATATTGTTGAACTCCGATTACCCCACCCAAGAAAACAAATACAGTTGCCGAAATTGCAATAATTTTTATTTTCATTAGAGGAACCTATCTGCTCAAATTCTTCAAATCGATAACCACTGGTGTGAATACCCTGTGAATTTAGAAAAGAAGAGTCGTCCTAAAAGCCCGAAGAAAGACTCTTATGCTTCAAAGCCATAATCTCGGAGCACTTCACAGACTTGAACTGAGTACTCCTCGTAGAAGGAATCTCGACCCAATTGTTGGGCCATTTTGTGGTCATCTAAGTTCTTCCACTGAGAAATTGCCTCTAAAGAAGTGAAATACGAAATAGTTACTCCGTCACGACTTGTTGCGTCCCGAAAACCGAAATGATGTTCATAGCCATCTATTGTCTTTACTAAGGACTCCATATTTTCAGACCACTCGGAATACAACTTCCCATCGTCTAATTTGCGAGTAGAGCGGAAGATAACTACGTAGGACATAGGTATATTCTGCCCACGTTTTTGCCCACATGCCCACATTTTTGCCCACATAAATTTATAAATTCTTGTTAGGTTGTGCAGAGAGTTGTAAAAGAAAAGTGACCATCTCCGCACGGGAAATGGCCACTAATCACTAATTGGAAGAAGAGTCGCCCTATAAGCCGGAAAGGTGCTTAATCTTTACGCCTGATAACAGGTCTACAATCAAACAATGACAACACAGATTTCCAAAGCGAGAGATTCCGCTCCAGATGTTCTCCGAGGTTTTGCTCTTCTCGGAATAATCATGGTCAACCTTGCTTTCTTTTCCAATGACCCCAGTGAGGGCATCGGCAAAGAATCAATGTCTGGAATAGGAAATTCGATAGCAGGATTCTTAGTTTTCACGCTTTTCGAAGGCAAATTCTTCCTTATATTTTCCTTTCTCTTTGGATATAGCTCTCATTACATAATCGGCCATAATGGCAAGAACACGCCCCGTTGGATTAGACGTGCTGTTGTACTAATTATTTTTGGAGCACTCCACGGCTCACTCCTATGGCATGGCGACATTCTCTTTTTGTATGGATTCTTGGGGCTTATCCTCATCTTTTTTTTCAATCGCAGTGACAAGTGCATCAAGATTTGGGCAATTGCTACTTATGCTACTTTTTCATTATTAGCGTTTCTATTGGCTCTTCTTGGGCAGCTATACCCAGAGCCAATACAGAGCAATCCAATTGCAGATAACTTCACTCTAGCTATGCGTTCAGGCAATTATTTCGATTCCATACCCGAACGTATATCTATTTGGACGCAGACAGTTGTAGCCGAATTACTGATTCAAGGCACTCCAGTTTTTGTTGCTTTTCTGCTTGGTTTTCTGGCCGCTAGAAAGTCGGCGCTATCATCTGGGAGCAAAGCCCTCAGGCTAGGTGTGATGATTAAGTATGGTCTGGGTCTGGGATTACCCATTCAAGCTCTTGCAGGCATCATTTTTACAATTAATGAGAGCTCGGCTAATCGATCAGAATCTCTGAACTTTTGGATGTTAGTAGTTTCGTTCATATTTGCTCCACTTTTGAGCATGGGATATATCGGTTTAATTCTTCGGGGGCTCAAAAAATCAAATACATGGCTAATGCGGTTGAGTTTCCCGGGTCGAATGTCGCTAACGAATTACATTTCACAATCACTTGTCTTGTCCCTTATTTACGGTCCTTGGGGTTTTGGCCTATTTCAAAAAATTGATTTCTGGAAATCTTTTGTGATCGCAATTCTGGTTTGGTCATCACTTCTATTCGTTTCCAAGTTATGGCTCACCAAATTTTCAAAAGGCCCAGCAGAATGGTTGCTTGGTCGACTTACGCAGAAAAGTAGAAGAGTCGCCCTAGATCGCCATTAGAATCTGCCCGTTTTTCTGCCCGTTGCCCTATTCATTTGCCCGTTTTTTAGGCCAATTTGAAATCAGTTTTGTCAGAAATGATTCCAAAAGAAATAATGAAACGAGGCGGGATTTTGTCCCGCCTCGTCTAATTCAAAGAAGAGTCGCCCTATAAGCCTCAACAATTAGCTGACATACAAACAACTTTGTGAAGTTATTTGTGGTGAAATCTGCCCATAGAACTGCCCATATTTGCCCATCGATTCCCCATAAAAACATCTAAATCTGCGACAGGTTATGTAACAACTTGTACAAACAAAATGCAGAAAGGTGAGCGCAGTTTCAACCTGCGCCCACCTAATTGGAAGAAGAGTCGCCCTATAAGCCGGATAGATTCAAAGGTTTTTATCAGCCCAAATACAAACAGCATCGTAATGAAACTTGCCTAACCCCTTCGCTATTTCCTCATAGTGGTCTCTATACGAGGACGGAAGGATGTAACTCATAGCAAGTGACTTATAAGCCTCTTTCGTTGGAGTCCAGAATTGAAGTATGAAATCGTAATGTTGCTTCACCAAAGCCTGAACGCTCTCATCCCCTGCTGGAACTCCCTCAGCCATTTTTGAAGCAAACTCAAATGTTAATTCACCGAAGACTTGAGTAAATTTCTGCTCTTCTTCTTTTGAATAGTTGTTCTGATATTGCTCGGAATGGAAACCAAATTTCATGAGTGAAGTATAAAAGAAGAGTCGCCCTATAAGCCGGACAGCCTACTAATTCTGCTTTCTCACATTCAGAAATGGAGAGAAGTTTGTTGAAGTATCTTCATTTAGTTAAGAGTTGGTACTTCTATTCTGCCCGGTAATTGCCTTATGGCTGCCATCACACCACGGTTTGTCTTTGCTCAATGAGCAGCCACAAAATTTCACATTTTCTTTAGTTTCTAAAATATTACCTTCAGCATCTACAAAATCTACAGCTCCGAGAATTTTAATAGAACCGCTTACTGGGTTGATGTAAATAGTTGGGTTTGCCATGTGTATCCGCCTCCTTATTTCAAATAATCGAAAAGTGGTTGCGAATCTGATTGGTGCGGAGTTTTAGACAAGGCAAAGTCCTTAATGGAAACTATGGCTAACAGTAACCTTCGCATTGCTAAATCCTATCTTAGGCAGAGATAATTCCTTTATGGAAACCGTAGAAGTTCGCTTCTTCGCCGCTGCACGGGCGGCTGCAAAAACTGACCAGATCAACTTGAACTCGGCCACGCTCCAGGAGATTCTTACTACTTGCATCGCGAATTATCCAGAACTTGGGCGTGTTATCCCTCAATGTTCTTTCTTGGTTGATGGAGTAGCAAATCATGATCTTGGTTTGATCATCAAAGAGGGAAGCCAAATTGATGTACTACCTAAATTTGCTGGTGGTTAATTTTATCCGCCGATAGCTGACATCGGCCGTCGTGGTTGAATGAAACTCGGATCGTTAATTCCGTGACCTGAAAGCTTTCCTACAATTGTTTTATGAAAACGCTCAGATATTTCTTGAGCAATCTCTTGGCTTGAAAGATTAGGGTCGCGCAAAACTTTACGTAAGTCCATCTCTTCCAAAGAAAAAAGACATGAGCGAAGTTGACCATCAGAGGTTAAACGCAGGCGATCACAAGCACCGCAAAAAGGTTGAGTGACACTGGCGATAATTCCAACTGTTTCTGACGTGCCATTAATATAAAATTCTTCTGCTGGCGAAGAACCACGATCTGGCACGGGAAATAATTCAAAATGCACTGACAATGAAGTCAGAATTTCTTGTGCCGTAACCATCGTTGTTCGATCCCAAATACCGCCTGCATCCAATGGCATCTGTTCAATGAAGCGCAGAGAAAATCCTTCGTTCATCGCCCATTTCAATAGCGCAGGCGCTTCTTGATCATTTATCCCGCGAAGTAGCACAGCATTAATTTTGATTGGTTGCAGTCCAGCATCGCGTGCAGACTCGAGTCCAGCAAATACATCATCAATGCGGTCTCTATGTGTGAGTTTAATGAAGGTATCACGATCTAAAGTATCAAGGCTTACATTGATGCGATCTAATCCCGCGTCTTTAAGTGGTTTAGCAAGTTCCACAAGACGCAATCCATTTGTAGTTAATGAAAGTTTCGGTGCATTTGGAAGAGTAGAAATCCTTGAAACAATATCTACAATATCGGCGCGCAACAGCGGTTCTCCCCCTGTTAGGCGAACCTCCTCAATCCCAATGGATACTGCGGCGCCAATAACGCTCATCAACTCATTGGTATCAAGAAGATGATCTGACTTTTGCCACTCGGAAAAATCTTGCGGCATACAGTAAACGCAACGCAGTGAACACCTGTCAGTCAGCGAAACTCGTAGGTCCTTATGCCTGCGCCCAAATGAATCGGTAAGAGTAGTCATGCGCAATTGACCCATTGGTCACTGCCATCGGCGAAGACTTGATATTTCCAAATGGGCAATCGTGCTTTAACTTGATCAACAAGCTCAGAACATGCAAGAAAAGCCGGCCCGCGGTGAACGGCCGAGACTGCAACTACAAAAGCGCTCTCCCCTATTTCGATAGCGCCATAGCGATGAACCACTGCAACATTTCCTAACTCATATTTATCTGCGATCTCGGTAACGATTGTAAGTAGAACTTCTTGTGCAGAAGGATGAATTTCATATGTCAGTGAAATAACTTCTTTACCTTGATCAATATTTCGAA
>CANLJW010000047.1:0-6837 GCA_947491605.1 Actinomycetota bacterium
GAAAGGTACTACCCATAGGCTACGCAGATGAGCGAACCGATAATAATTCCAAATAATTTAAAGCCAGTTGATGGTCGTTTTGGTTGTGGGCCATCAAGAATTCGACCTTCAGTAATCTCAGCATTAACATCAAGTGGTACAAATATTCTTGGAACTTCACACCGACAAAAGCCAGTAAAGCAAGTAGTAAATCGGGTTCGTGCTGGACTTACTTCACTTTTCTCATTACCTGAAGGTTATGAAGTAGTGCTTGGAAATGGCGGTTCTACTGCATTTTGGGATATTGCAACTTTCGGGCAAATTGAAAAGAAATCACAACACTTAAATTTCGGAGAGTTCTCCTCGAAGTTTGCTGAAGCCGCAAAAGCTGCACCATTCCTTGATGATCCCACTGTTATCAAATCCGAACCAGGCACTCATCCACTTCCAATTGCAGAATCTGGCGTTGACGTCTATGCACTTACTCATAACGAAACAAGTACCGGAGTTTCGATGCCGATTAAGCGGCCGGCCGGAACTGATGGCGCGCTAGTTTTAGTAGATGCAACTAGCGGTGCAGGTGGGTTAGCAGTTTCCGCAACTGAATTCGATACTTATTACTTTGCTCCGCAAAAATCTTTCGCCTCAGATGGTGGGCTTTGGATCGCTTTGATGAGTCCAGCTGCGCTAGCACGAGCTGCAAAAATTAAAGAGAGCGGCCGTTGGGTTCCAGCGTTTTTTGATTTAAACATTGCCATTGAAAATAGTAAGTTAGATCAAACTTATAACACTCCTGCAGTCGCAACTCTAATTATGTTGGCTGAACAAATTGAGTGGATGAATAATAACGGTGGCTTAAAATTTGCCGCTGGTAGAAGTGCAGAATCGGCTTCCAAAATTTATGGTTGGGCTGATAGAACCAGTTACACAACGCCATTTGTTACCGATCCTGCAGCGCGTTCAAATGTAGTTGCGACCATCAACTTTGATGAATCAATTGATGCGCTTGAAATTGCTAAAGTTTTACGCGCTAACGGCATAGTTGATACTGAGCCGTATCGAAAGCTCGGTAAGAATCAACTTAGAATTGGCATGTTCCCTGCTGTTGACCCTGCCGATATCGACGCGCTAATTTCTTGTATCGAATACCTCGTTTCCGCGCTAGCAAAATGATATGAGCAGTACACCAACGGATAGAAAGTTTAAGCACGATGCAACATTTTGGAGCGTTGCGCTGCAATCCGCAGTATTTGGTTTTTTTATGGGCGGTTTCGGTCCAGCGCAACCGTTATTACAAAGCGACCAAGGAACAAGCGGTGCTATCGCAGGGTTACATGGAACATCGCTTGGATTAGCGAGCATTCTGGCTGGTTTATTGAATGCTCGAGTAGTTCATAAATTTGGCAGGTTTAAGACTTCTTGGATTGGGATTGGCATATTTGGGGTTGGCGCAATGATGTTCATACTTGCACCATCTCCATTTATTTCAATTTTGGCATCTGCCATAATTGGAATTGGCGTTTCGCTAACAATAAATTCCGGTTTTGCGTTACTGACAAACCATTATACCAACCATCAAACTCGAGCAGCTTCACAAGCAAATGGTGTGAATTCATTATTTGTAGTTTTCGGAACGCTATTAATTGGTGCGTTAGCTGGAACTTCAATAAATTGGCGGTACGGTCTTTTATTAATTTTCCCAGCCGGAGCTGCACTTTATTTATTTGCTCGAAAACACAATAGTGAAGAACATATCCCAGAACTATCAGGCAGACAGAGTGGAAAATTAAGTGGCAAATATTGGATTGGTTGGATTGCAATAACGCTCTGCATTTCAAGTGAATTTGCTATGACATTCTGGAGCGCATCACTATTTCGAGATCGTACCGATTATTCAGCCGCAACCGCCACGGTGGCGGTTCTGGCTGGCAGCTTAGGAATGGCACTTGGTCGATGGTTCGGTCCTTTAATTATGACCCATATCGATCTAGATCAACGATTAATTTTCCTACTCGTATTTCAACTCTCAGGTTTCATGGTGTTTTGGTATTCGCATGACGCGCTATTTTCATTCTTTGGGTTATTGATATCTGGGCTCGGAATTTCCATGCAATTCACTTTAAATTCCTTACGGTTAATCAGATTAAGTGAAAAACGTCCAGATTTAGCAATGGGAATCGGTGCACTTGGCGCAGGTTCGGCGATTGCGGTTGCGCCGCTTTTGCTTGGATTTTTAGCTGATCAGATTGGCATTTCCAAAGGTTATTTAATGGTTCCAATAATTGTCCTGATTGCAATAGTTTTAGTACTTGTTACCCCAACCAAAGAATTGGATTAATCACCTATGAATTACCGAACTCGACGGATTGTCACGATTATTACTCTAATAACCCTAGTACTACTTATTCTCATAGGTAGTTTCTAAAACATCACCTACTAAGAAACTCGCTGGCGTTTCAATCCGGTTCTTAAATTTAAGATAAACCAAAGTTGCTGCCGCAAAGGTAATAGAACCACAAATGAACATAGTTTGGCGCACACCAATAGTTGTGCTTAGCCACCCAATCAGTGGCGAACCAAGTGGTGTTCCGCCCATAAAAATAGTTAAATAAATTCCCATTACCCGACCGCGAATTGCTGGATCAGTTCGGACTTGCACCATTGAATTTGCACTTACTAAGGTCAATAGCGCAATACAGCCACCAATTGGAAGTAAGCACGCATAAACTGTAAAAGTTGGAGCAAAACTTTCAATTACAACAATTACTCCAAATAGCGCAGAACCTCGCATTACATATGAAGGATGACGTTTCTTCTCTAATCGTGCTGAGATAAGCGCACCAGTGAGCGAACCGATTGCCAGAATACTTCCGAGCGCTCCATAAGATGCTGCACCTTTACCAAAAACTTTTGTCGTCATCAAAGTATTAAATAACATAAAATTTAGACCAAAAGTTGCGGTAAAAAAAACTGTAATCATCACTGCATAAATATCGGGCCGGGCTTTCACATATCTAAATGCTTCCGAAATTTTTGCATTTAGATTTGGTTTATTCTCAATAAACATATCGCGTTCTCGTAAAAACAAAAGCGCGGTAATGATAAATAGGTATGAAACCGCATTTAATAAGAAGGATGGTCCGGTACCAAATGCCGCAATTAATAAGCCTGATAAACCTGGTCCAATTAGTCTGGCTAAGTTGAAGTTCGCAGAGTTAAGGCTTACTGCATTTGGTAAATCAGCTTTACCCACTATTTCTGCAGTAAAGCTCTGTCTAACCGGAGCGTCAATCGCGCTGGCGGTCCCAAGTGTGAATGCAAAGAAAAATACATGCCAAAGTTTTACCTGTTCTGTTACAACAAGTGTGCCAAGTATCGTTGCCGAAAGACCGCCGCTGATGTTACAAATAATTAGCGTTCTTCGTTTATTAAAACGATCAGCAATTTTTCCTCCTTGCATGCTCAATAGCAAAGCTGGCAAGAATTGCAACCCAACGACAAGTCCGACATAAGTTCCGCTACCAGTTAATTGCAATACCAACCAATCTTGCGCAACCCGTTGAGCCCAAGTGCCAATATTGGAAGCCGTGCTTGCCGGATAAAGAATACGAAAGTTGCGATGCTTAAAAGACCGCATTGAGTTCATTGGAGTACTCTATTTCTATGAGAGGCTCGATACCAGTAATAGTGGCCGGAATCATTGCTTGGATAATTGTTTTTGCGTTTGCGCTTGCAACTGATGCTGATAGCAAAATCTTATACACGTGTGCAGTCGGAATCGCTTTCGGATTAATCGGAATCCGATACACGATTCGTCGAGCTAAAAGAGAGAGTAATTAACCTTCGATTTGTTGTGCAATACCGCGCAAAACTTTAGCAACGCGAGCCGCTTCAGCTTCTGATGGATAGCGTCCTTGACGTAAGCCATTTCCAACTCGATCTAACATTTTAATGCTCTCTTCTACAATCACAGCAAGATCATCGTGGTTGGTACGAGCATTTGCTGCCAATGAAGGCGGTGCATCAATTATCCGAATCGAAAGCGCTTGTGGACCGCGACGACCATCTGCAACACCGAATTCCAATTTAGTGCCAGGCTTGATAGTTGTGACACCGTCAGGCAGGTTCGCAGCTGCGAGATAAACGTCTTCGCCTTCATCTGATGCAATAAAACCAAAACCTTTTTCAAGGCTGAACCATTTAACGCGTCCAGTTGGCATGAGGGTCTCCAATTCAAGTTTTAAGTATTCGTTTAGGTAAGCCGCGGGGTGCGGGCAGAGGAGTACTTTATCGCAGATCAATTGCGACTTGGTAACGGGTTTATTCGGTTACTAAAGCCTCTGAGTGCGCACCGCAGCCGTGATCGATCGAAACTACGCGACCATCTTCGGGAGAAATTGCGTTGGCGCAGACGCCAAAAGCTTGGCGGAGTGAGCCGGCAATTGAAATATAGAAACCGCATGATGCGCAATTTTTTGGTGCAAATTGCGCCATTGGAGTGTTCGGTCCGCGATCACCTTCGTGCCAACGTTTGCTTGCTTGATCGCGACCAACGATTGAAAGCACGCGGGCTCGACCTAAACCAAATTCAAATAATTGGCTGAGCTCTAGCTCTTCATCACCAGGAAGAACTGCATAACCTGGAACTAAACGTTCATCATCTGCGGCGGTTGGTACAACATCGCCAACGCCAACATCGCCAGGTTGAATTCGATCTCGGTAAGGAATCCACTCGGGGGCGAGTAAAGAATCAACACCTGGCAATAGAACTACATCACAAATTGTTGGTGCGCTATCGCTATCAACTTTTGTAACTGTTACTGCCCAACGCCAACCTAAATATCCAGGAAGTGCAGCTTCGAATAAGTAAGTAGCAACATGATCTTCATCGGATTCAATCGAAACTATCTCGCCGACAAATTTCGAATCGCGGGCATCCGCAATAGCTGCAGACTTGGCTAGCTCTGCAGCACTGAAAATGTCGCGCGATTTCGAAGTTTTAGATGCCATTAGTTTTCTTAGAAATCCATATCGCCGCCACCAGGGCCACCAGCTGGAGCTGCTGACTTAGGTTCAGGCTTATCAGTTATTACTGCTTCGGTTGTTAGGAAAAGTGCTGCGATTGATGCTGCGTTTTGTAAAGCAGAACGAGTCACTTTAGCTGGGTCAATAATTCCAGCTTTAATCATGTCTACGTATTCGCCAGTTGCGGCATCTAATCCAAAACCAGCTTCGAGGTTGCGAACTTTCTCAACAACTACGCCGCCTTCAAGTCCAGCATTTATAGCAATCTGCTTAAGTGGTGACTCAACTGCAAGCTCAACAATCTTTGCGCCAGTAGCTTCATCTCCGACAAGTTTCAAATTAGCAAATGCTTTCTTTGATGCTTGTAGAAGTGCAACGCCACCACCGGCAACAATGCCTTCTTCAACAGCAGCTTTAGCATTTCGGACTGCATCTTCAATGCGGTGTTTACGCTCTTTTAGTTCAACTTCGGTAGCAGCACCAGCTTTGATAACTGCAACGCCGCCAGCAAGTTTTGCTAACCGCTCTTGCAACTTCTCCCGGTCATAATCTGAGTCGCTCTTCTCAATTTCAGCGCGAATTTGGTTAACTCGGCCCTTAATTTGCTCGTCATCTCCGCCACCTTCAACGATGGTGGTTTCGTCCTTTGTAATAACAATCTTGCGGGCTTTCCCGAGTAAATCCAAAGTTGCGGCATCAAGCTTTAAGCCAACTTCTTCAGAAATCACAGTTGCACCAGTCAAAATCGCAATATCTTGCAACATAGATTTACGGCGATCGCCAAAACCTGGAGCTTTAACCGCAACTGATTTGAAAGTTCCACGTACTTTGTTAACCACGAGAGTAGCGAGCGCTTCTCCCTCAACATCTTCGGCAATAATTAAAAGCGGTTTACCGGATTGCATAACTTTTTCAAGGATTGGCACTAGATCTTTAATGTTTGCAATCTTGCTATTTGCAATTAACACATAAGCATCTTCCAAAATCGCTTCCATGCGATCGGTATCAGTGATCATGTATGCAGAGATGTAACCTTTATCAAAACGCATACCTTCAGTAAGTTCGAGCTCTAAACCAAAAGTGTTGCTCTCTTCAACTGTGATTACCCCTTCTTTACCGACCTTATCCATTGCTTCTGCAATCATGTCGCCGATTGTGGAATCAGCGGCTGAGATTGAAGCAGTTGCGGCAATTTGGTCGCGGGTTTCAACTGGCTTTGACATTGCGCTGAGCTCTGCAGAAATAGCATCAACAGCTTTTTCAATTCCGCGCTTTAGCGCCATTGGATTTGAGCCAGCCGCAACGTTACGGAGACCTTCGCGAACTAACGCTTGAGCTAATACCGTTGCGGTAGTTGTGCCATCACCAGCAACATCATCAGTCTTCTTCGCAACTTCTTTAACGAGTTCTGCGCCAATTTTTTCCCATGGATCATCAAGTTCAATTTCTTTCGCAATCGATACGCCATCATTTGTAATTGTTGGGGCGCCCCACTTCTTTTCCAAAACAACATTTCGACCACGGGGTCCAAGGGTTACCTTTACGGCATCCGCCAATTGGTTCATTCCGCGCTCAAGGCCGCGACGTGCTTCTTCATTAAAGGCAATCATCTTTGCCATAGTTATTCCACTCCTATTTATAGTTGAATCGGGCGTCTTTTATCACTCACACCCGTCGAGTGCTAACGCCAAATCTAGGGTAGGTATTCCCTCTCAAGCAAACCGAGCTTTATCGGGTTTGGTTTTACTTATGGAGCCCGAGGCGAGCGGCAGAACGCTCCTCGGTCCGAGCATCGCGCAAGCGCCGGAGCCGCTTAATCAACATGGGTTGGGC
>CANLJW010000048.1:0-6642 GCA_947491605.1 Actinomycetota bacterium
GGAGCCATATTTCAAGGTTCCTAATTTATCTACGGTTGCAAATGATGTACCAGCGTAATTCGCTTCATAGCCAATTGCGCGATCAAGTTCGGTTGCATGGCCAATTGATTCATGAATAGTTAGCCAGAGATTTGTTGGATCGATGAGTAAGTCATATCGACCGGGTGTCACAGAAGGCGCTGCCACCTTTTCTGCAAGTAACGCTGGTAATTTTTCAATTTCAGAATCCCAATCGTAAACATCGTTACGCATCCACTCCCAGCCAAAACCAGCTGGTTGCGCGAGGGTACGCATCGATTCAAAACCATGTGAACCAACCGAGATTGCATCAATTTGAGTCTGCATCCGAACTCGTTGTTGGCTTGTGCTGGTGCCGTGCGAATCCGCATAATGTTTCTGCTCTTTTACAAACATTGTGTGCGCACTTGCGTGGTTTACGCCTTTTGCAGCTAACAGTTTTGAACTTAGCGAAGCAAGGCGATCTTTCTTTTCACTATCGGAAACTGAGAATGGATCAATTTCATATTTAGAAACCCAAGTTTTATTTGCATAAACCGGTTCAGCAACTAGCGATATTTCATCGGTAGAAAGCGGCTTACTTGTTTTAGCCATCGCTACCGCAGTTACTGCCAACTTCTTTGCGACATCAATTGATATTTCTGGTGATGAAGCGAATCCCCACGCGCCATTAACGATAACTCGAACGCCAATTCCTGCAGTTGTATCATCGGCTTGGGTTTCAGGTTTCGCATCGCGAAGTTGTAAGTAGCCGGTTCGGGTTCGTTCGATTCGGATATCAACATGCGAAGCACCGCCGCTAGTGCCAGTTGATATTGCCGCATCACTTATTGCGGAGAGCGGAAGTGCGAGAAAGTCTGCATCTACGGTTTTGGACATGGGGTTATTCTGGTTGAAACCCGCGCTATTCTCTAGTCATGGCTACTAATTCATCTGGGTCACGAATATTGCACGCTGCTACTGGGTCAAACCTCACGGCAAAAGGCTGGGGACAAGAAGCCGCGATTCGAATGCTTCATAACAATCTAGATCCCGCAGTCGCAGAGCACCCGGAAAATCTCGTCGTCTATGGCGGAACCGGAAAAGCTGCCCGTGATTGGCCATCCTTTGATGCAATTGTAAAAACTCTTACCAAAATGAAAGATGATGAAACACTTTTAGTTCAATCCGGAAAGCCAGTAGGAGTTTTCCAAACACATGAATGGGCGCCTCGAGTATTAATCGCAAACTCAAACTTAGTAGGAGATTGGGCTAATTGGCCAGAGTTTCGTAGGTTAGAACAACTTGGTTTAACTATGTACGGGCAAATGACTGCTGGTTCTTGGATTTATATTGGCACCCAAGGAATTTTGCAAGGAACTTATGAAACATTTGCCGCGATCGCAAATAAAAAATTTAATGGTTCTCTCCAAGGTACATTGACTTTAACTGGAGGTTGTGGCGGAATGGGTGGGGCACAACCACTCGCCGTGACTATGAACGGCGGCGTCTGTTTAATTATTGATATTGATAAATCTAGATTAGAGAAGCGCATTGAAAGTCGTTACTTAGATGAGATTGCAGATAACTTAACCGATGCGGTTGAACGGGTATTGAAGGCTAAGAATTCGGGTACGCCGCTTTCAGTTGGGTTAGTTGGAAATACTGCCGAACTTTTCCCATTACTACTTTCAATGGGAGTAGCAATCGATATTGTGACCGACCAAACTTCGGCGCACGATCCACTTTCATATGTACCAATTGGTGTTGACATTAATGATGCTGCGCGAATTGCAAAAGAAGATCCAGTCGATTACACAAAACGTTCTCAGAACGCCATGGCTAAACATGTTGAAGCGATGGTTGGCTTTATGGATATTGGTGCCGAAGTATTTGATTATGGAAATTCAATCCGTGACGAAGCCCGACAAGGTGGGTTTAAGCGCGCTTTCGCATTCCCCGGTTTTGTGCCGGCTTACATCCGCCCGCTATTTTGCGAAGGGAAAGGGCCATTTAGATGGGTAGCGCTCTCGGGAGATCCAAAAGATATTTACCGCACTGATAAAGCAGTTTTAGATTTATTTCCAGAAAATGAAGGGCTACATCGTTGGATCACAATGGCGCAAGAGAAAGTTGCTTTCCAAGGGTTACCTGCGCGAATTTGTTGGCTTGGATATGGTGAACGAGATAAAGCCGGATTAGCTTTTAATGATTTAGTTGCTCGCGGTGAAGTATCTGCCCCAATAGTTATTGGCCGCGATCACTTAGATTGTGGTTCAGTCGCCTCTCCGTATCGCGAAACCGAATCGATGCTGGATGGCTCCGATGCAATTGCAGATTGGCCGCTATTAAATGCAATGGTAAATATTTCATCTGGCGCTTCTTGGGTTTCAATTCACCATGGCGGTGGGGTCGGTATTGGTCGCTCCATTCATGCCGGTCAAGTTTCGGTTGCAGATGGCACAAAACTTGCAGCTCAAAAGTTGGAGCGCGTTCTCACGAACGATCCAGGCATGGGCGTTATCCGTCACTCTGACGCAGGTTACGACATTGCCCTCAACACTGCCCGAGAAAAGCATGTGCACTTACCAATGTTAGATACCGAATAAGCAATGTGGCGCATGTTAATTTTCAATATTGGATTATTAGTTACAAATGATTCAACTCAAGATGGCACTCCACTTGGAATTATAAAAGATGCAGCGCTAGTAATTGAAAATGGTGTAATTTCTTGGGTCGGCTCTAATCGCGAGGCAGCTAAAAGTGATTTTAAAAATTCAATTGATGCGCGCGGAAATTGTGTCATACCGGGATTTGTAGATAGTCACTCACATATCATTTTTGCCGGCGATCGCAGCGATGAATTTCGAGCCCGGATGAAAGGTGAGAAATATTCCGCAGGTGGCATTAATTCAACAGTCGCACTAACTCGCGCTGCGACAAATCAAGAGCTTCTTTCTAATGCGCATCGCATACTTGCCGAGGCTAATTCCACTGGGACAACGACTTTAGAGATCAAATCCGGTTATGGCTTAACCACAAAAGATGAAGCCAGGTCGCTTGAAATCGCTGGTTCTTTAACTGAGGAAACCACTTTTTTGGGTGCCCATGTAGTTCCACTTGAGTTTCAAAATGATTTTGAAGGATATGTTGATTTAGTTTGCGGGGAGATGCTGGATGCGGTTAAACCTCACGCCAAATGGATCGATGTTTTCTGCGATAAAGGGGCATTCACTCCAGATCAAACTAGAAAGATATTGAAAGCCGGAATTGCAAAAGGTTTAAAGCCAAGGTTGCATGCGAATCAGTTAGAGGCAGGGGAGGGCATAAAAATTGGAGTCGAACTTGATGCTGCATCTGTAGATCATGTTAGCCATATCTCCGAGCACGATATTTCCTTACTTTCCAAATCCAACACTGTTGCCACAATTTTGCCTGGCGCTGAATTTTCTACCCGTTCAAAATATCTAGACGCAAGACCATTATTTGAAGCAGAGATAAATATTGCCCTAGCAAGTGATTGCAATCCAGGAAGTTCTTACACTTCTAATATGCAATTTATCATTGCACTTGCCGTTAGAGAATTTTATTTTTCACCCGAACAAGCGCTCTGGTCCGCAACAATGGGTGGCGCGAAAGCGCTCCGTCGAACCGATATCGGACACCTCGGAGTTGGTGCGAGCGCAGATTTTTCAATTCTAAAAACCCCTTCATATATACACATTGCATATCGTCCAGGAGTTCAACTAATAGAAGAGGTATGGCGCCGTGGTAACAGAATCTAAATTTATAAATAAGAAGAAAGAAGTTTCACTTGATGTTAGCGGTGTTACTTTTGCCGATGTTATTGCGGTAGCTCGCTTTGATGCAAAAGTTTCGATTTCGCCATCAGCGACCACCGCCATAAACACTTCTCGTAAATTCATCGAAGATTATGCTGCGGGTGGGGTACCGGTCTATGGAGTTTCAACTGGATTCGGAGCTCTTGCTAATTTACATATCGATGTTAAAGATCGAATCCAATTACAGAAATCACTTATACGCTCTCATGCTGCCGGAGTTGGCCCAGCAGTAGAGCGTGAAGTTGTACGCGCTTTAATGTTTTTACGCTTAAGAACTATGACTTCTGGCCGTACTGGTGTTCGCGTCGCTCTAGCTCAAACATATGTAGATTATTTAAATGCTGGCATCACACCTATAGTTCCCGAATTTGGTTCGCTGGGATGTAGCGGCGACTTAGCGCCACTTTCACATTGTGCACTCGCAATGATGGGCGAAGGAAATGTGCACGACCATTCAGGTAAAGAAATGTCAGCGATAGATGCAATGAAAGCGGCAGGAATTTCACCGATCGAACTTGAAGCTAAAGAGGGTTTAGCACTTATCAATGGCACCGATGGCATGCTCGGCATGTTAATTATGGCTTGCGCAGATTTATCAGATCTCTGCACCGTCGCCGACATTACCGCTGCGATGAGTATCGAGGGCTTACTTGGAACAGATCGAGTCTACGCACCAGAACTTCACGCGCCATTGCGGCCACAACTTGGTCAAGAAATAAGCGCTGCCAATCTATTTGCGCTATTGAAGGACTCCGGAATAGTTGCATCGCACTTACATGACACTTCTATGGTCCAAGATGCTTATTCACTTCGTTGCGCACCACAGGTCGCCGGCGCAGTCCGTGACACTATCGATCACGCACTTACTATTGCTGGTCGCGAGTTGCAAAGTGCGATTGATAACCCAGTAGTACTTCCAGATGGCCGAGTCCAATCAAATGGAAATTTTCATGGCGCACCCGTTGCATACGTTTTGGATTTTCTAGCAATTGCAGCAGCAGATTTGGGTTCCATCGCAGAACGTCGTACTGATCGCGCACTCGATAAGAATCGTTCAAATGGATTACCACCATTTCTGGCAAATGATCCCGGAGTAGATTCCGGTTTGATGATTGCGCAATACACACAAGCCAGTTTGGTTAGCGAAAATAAACGTTTAGCTTCACCAGCTAGCGTTGATTCGATTCCTAGCTCTGCAATGCAAGAAGATCACGTTTCTATGGGTTGGAACGCAGCTCGCAAATTACGCAAAGTCATTGAAAACTTAACGCGGATTTTGGCAATCGAATTGGTAACCGCCGGCCGAGCAATCGAATTTCGAATTGGCTTACAGCCAGCTCCGGCTACCGCCGCAGTCTTAAAAACTCTAAGAACGGTAGTTCCAGGTATTGGACCGGATCGCTTTTTATCACCAGAACTTGAAGCTGCCGTAACGCTAGTTCACTCTGGAAAAGTTATCGAAGCTGCAAAATCTGTAGTTAAAGAACTGCGCTAACTCTTTCGTTTAGCAACACCAGCAGCAGCTTCTAAAACTAAGAGCGCAGCAAGCCGTACCGTTCTTTGATCTTCGGTATCGAGTGATGCATCAATTTCGGTAATGTCTATCGCGCGAACTCGGTTATCACTTCCCGCTATATGAGCCACTTGTCGCAATTCATCGGCGCTAATTCCACCGGGCACTGATGCTGGACATGCTGGCGCAACAGAGCGATCACAGACATCTACATCTAAATCAACGTAAATTTCCCGATCACCATTACCAGCTATATCTAAAGCTTCTGCCATAACATCTGAAATTGGCCGTTTACGCAATTCGTCTCGATAAACAACATGGACGCCATTTTCGTTAGCACGATCTGCATACGCTTTGCTATTCGCAAAATCACTAATACCAATTTGCACAATATTTTTTCCAGGCAAACCATCTTGAATTAGCCGCCAAACTGGCGATCCATTAGATATGCCATCACGAAGATCGTGATGCGCATCGAGAGTTATTAAGCCAATTTTAGATAAATCCGGCCAAAGTCCAGCAGTAACCGAGTATGTAATTGAGTTATCGCCACCGAGAGCTATCAGTAATTTGTAATTCTTTCGTACATCTTTAAGAAAAGCGGCTACTCGCCTTTCACCATCTTCATGATCAGGCTTTTCAATATCTCCAAGGTCAGAAAACTTTAATCCATTTAATTCGATCTGATTAGTACTTGAATAAGTTGAATATCGGGAGAGCGCTGCTCGAATTGCACCAGGCGTTAAATTTGCGGCGCTCTTTGATAAACAAGTTTCAAAGGCTGGAACCCCAACTAAAGCAATATCCGCGCTAGTTCTTGCGCCATCAAACAAAGTATTTGCGCGTTGCCATTTGGGATCATGCGCCAAATTAGGCGTATTTGCTTGGCTTTCCATGGTGGTAATCGTATTGGTATCCTTCGCGTTAAGTAGAGTCGCCCGGATCACCGCGTTATTGATTGATTAATTTCAATAAATACCGAGGAAAGTCCGGACTCCATTGGGCAGAGTGGTGGGTAATACCCACCCGGAGAAATCCGCGGGATTAGTGCAACAGAAAGTAAACCGCCAACGAAAGTTGGTAAGGGTGAAACGGCGGTGTAAGAGACCACCAGTGCACAAAGTAATTTGTGTAGCTATGTAAACCCCACTCGGAGCAAGACCAGATAGTTGGCGTTTGAATGTGCCCACATGAGCCAACGGGTAGGTTGCTTGATTACGTAAGCAATTACGTAACTAGATGGATGGTGATCCGTTCGCAAGAACGACAGAATCCGGCTTATAGGGCGAC
>CANLJW010000049.1:0-6142 GCA_947491605.1 Actinomycetota bacterium
TCTGATTACTTTGCATCGTCGTAATTTGATCCTGCAACGCTTTAGTTGCACCGCGGGAATTCGCGCGCGAAATCGCAACTCCGCCAGCAGCACCAATGGCTAACCCGATAAGTAAGCCGATGATGAGGAATATCGCACTGTTCATGCGCCTATCGTGGCAGGAAGCACCGACAATCACGCGTAGGCTCTACCCCTAGCCATCCCTAGGTTCAAATTAGAACCGCTCTGAGCCGCACGCATTAATAGGAGTAATTCAAGTGAGTCTTTCAATCGGAATCGTCGGGCTGCCGAACGTCGGTAAGTCGACCCTTTTCAATGCGCTCACCAAAAATAATGTACTGGCAGCGAACTATCCCTTTGCCACGATCGAGCCCAATGTTGGCGTAGTTGGCGTACCGGATCCACGGCTTGCAGTTTTGGCGGGCATTTTCAGCTCTGAAAAAATTCTGCCGGCGGCAGTCTCATTCGTCGATATCGCTGGAATTGTTAAAGGTGCATCTGAAGGTGCTGGCCTTGGAAATAAATTTCTCGCCAACATCCGCGAAACCGATGCGATCTGCCAAGTAATCCGAGTTTTCAGCGATGGCGATGTCGTGCACGTTGATGGAAAAGTCGATCCAGCAAGTGATATCGAAACTATCAATACTGAATTAGCGCTCGCCGATTTGCAGACGATCGAAAAAGCAATCCCAAGACTTGAAAAAGAAGCGCGGATTCAAAAAGATCGCGTAGCAGTTTTAGAAGCAACTAAAGCTGCTGAAAAAATTCTCGGAGATGGAAAAGTTCTCCACGGCTCCGGCATTGATTTATCGCTGATTTCAGAGTTAGGACTTTTAACTGCGAAACCATTCTTATATGTATTTAACGTTGATGCCGCTGAATTGGCTGATGGCGAGCTGCGGAAGAAAATGTCCGCCTTAGTTGCGCCAGCAGAAGCGATTTTTCTTGATGCAAAGACTGAAATGGAATTAAGCGAGTTAGATGACGCTGAAGCGCTCGAACTTTTGCAGTCAATTGGACTCGATGAACCTGGCTTGAGTACTCTTGCCCGTGTTGGTTTCGTAACTCTTGGGTTGCAGACATATCTCACTGCGGGCCCTAAAGAAGCCCGTGCGTGGACAATTCACAAAGGTGATACTGCTCCAGTTGCGGCTGGTGTGATTCATACGGATTTCCAAAAAGGCTTTATCAAAGCCGAAGTTGTTTCATTTGAGGACCTAGTAGCCGCAGGTTCAATGGTTGAAGCGAAATCAAAAGGAAAAGTTCGTATGGAAGGTAAGGATTACGTAATGTCCGATGGCGATGTAGTGGAGTTCCGATTCAATGTCTAAAACAAAGAAGCAAGCGCATTTAGAAGGTCTGCCGATAAAGCACCGCGAAAACTTACGGAGCTTGGCGATTATTGCCCACGTTGACCATGGCAAGACCACGCTCGTTGATGCCATGTTGTGGCAATCCGGCGCATTCGCTGCTTACAAGGAACAGTCTGAAGGAAAAGAGCGCGTCATGGATTCCATGGATTTAGAGCGCGAAAAAGGAATCACAATTCTTGCGAAGAACACTGCAGTAAAACGCGGCGATTCAATCGTTAACATTATTGATACACCTGGCCACGCAGATTTTGGTGGCGAAGTAGAGCGCGGCTTGGAAATGGTAGATGGCGTTGCACTTTTAGTCGATGCTTCTGAAGGACCGTTGCCACAAACTCGTTTCGTATTACGTAAAGCGCTAGAGAAAAATCTGCCAGTTATTTTGATCATCAACAAAGTCGACCGTCCTGATGCGCGAATCGCAGCAGTTGTTGACGAAACTTATGAACTCTTTTTAGATCTTGATGCAAATGAAGATCAGATTGATTTCCCTATTGTTTACACATCTGCAAAAGCAGGTCGAGCATCGTTAAACCGTCCCGCAGATGGTGGCATGCCCGATGAAGCGAACTTAGATGTGCTCTTCGATACGATCTTTAAAACAATTCCAGCTCCGGTTTATCACGAAGGTGCACCGCTGCAAGCCCATGTAACAAACTTGGACTCTTCGCCATACCTTGGCCGTCTTGCACTTTGCCGAGTACGCGAAGGTGTAATTCGGAAAGGCCAGATGGTTACTTGGATTAAAACTGATGGTACAACTGAAAAAGTTAAAGTTTCCGAACTTCTAATTACCGAAGCGCTTGATCGTGTGCCAACGTTAGAAGCGCATCCAGGCGACATCATTGCAGTTGCTGGAATTGAAACAATTACATTGGGTGAAACGCTAGCTGATCCTGAAAATGCTCATGCGCTACCGCTAATTACCGTTGATGAACCATCAATTTCAATGACTATTGGTATCAATACCTCACCACTTGCTGGCAAGAGCGGAAAATTACTTACTGCTCGCCAAGTTAAGAGTCGCCTTGATGCAGAGCTAGTCGGTAACGTTTCGCTTCGAATTTTAAATACCGAGCGCCCAGATACCTGGGAAGTTCAAGGTCGCGGCGAACTTCAACTCGCAGTACTTGTTGAAATCATGAAACGTGAAGGTTTCGAATTAACTGTTGGTAAGCCACAAGTAGTTATTAAGAAAGTGGATGGCAAAATTCACGAACCAATGGAACATTTAACAATTGATGCTCCAGATGATTACTTGGGTGTTATTACCCAATTGATGGCGCTCCGTAAAGGTCGCATGGAACAGATGGTTAACCATGGCACCGGTTGGATTCGCTTAGATTACCGAGTTCCATCTCGCGGCCTGATTGGTTTCCGTACCGAGTTCTTAACTGAAACTCGTGGAACTGGTTTACTCCACCACGTCTTTGATGGTTACGAAGCTTGGCATGGCGATATCCGTACTCGCGGAACTGGTTCGTTAGTTTCTGATCGATTAGGTGTTGTAACTTCTTATGCGCTTTATGGCACACAAGATCGCGGCAGCATCTTCGTTGAACCAGGCGATGAAGTTTACGAAGGTATGGTTATTGGTGAGAATTCACGTAACGATGATATGGACGTTAACTGCGTGCGCGAAAAGAAACTTACAAATATGCGCGCATCCGGTACCGATGAATCAGAGCGTTTAATTCCGCCTAAGAAGCTCAACATGGAAGGCGCTTTGGAATTTTGCCGCGAAGATGAATGCGTTGAAGTTACGCCAGCCGTAGTTCGCATCCGTAAGGTTGTGCTCGATGGGCAAGAGCGGGCTCGCGCTACTGCTCGCGCGAAGAAAGCCAACCTAACTAGCTAAACCCATGGGTTTGTCGGTGTCATGGGGTTGGATAAAGACCTGATGACAAACCGCAGAAGTGAAGCACCGAAGCTGGAATTGCTTCGAAAACCGCTGCCCGAACTTAACTTTTCCTATTCCGAAAAACAGAGTGAAGTCATCTCGCACTCTGGCAAGAATCCGCTGATTGTCTTAGGCGGACCAGGAACCGGAAAGACTCAAACTTTAATTGCGCAAGCTCTGGCAAAGATAGATGCGGGGATTGATCCTAATTCAATATTGATTTTAACTTTTGGTCGTGATCGCGCAGATTATCTCCGCGATGAGATTTCGCTCCGTTCGCCTAAAACTGCAAATGAACCATTGGCGCGAACATTTCATGCTTTGGCGTTTTCAATTGTAAGAATGGCAACTCCAGAAGATAAACCCGATCCAATTCTATTCTCCGGCTCAGAACAAGATTCATATATTAAACAGATGCTACTTACCGATTCTGCCGATAATTTAAGTGGTTGGCCGGAAGAACTAAAAGCCGCGCTACCCACCCGAGGCTTTGCAAAAGAGTTACGTGATGTTCTATTGCGCGCAACTGAACGCGGCCTATATCCAGAAAAACTAAGCGAATATGCAAAAACTTACTCTGAAAATTATTGGTCTCCAATCGCAAAATTCTGGGATAGGTATATAAAATCTTTAGCAATGCGCGAAGAAGGTGCAGCTGACGCAAAAGAGCGGATTGATCCCAGCGGATTAATTATTGCTGCAATGTTACGGTTACAAGATAATCCTAATTTGTTATCGGATTTACGGGCTAAATATTCGGTGATTATGGTTGATGAATTTCAGGAGAGTGATATTTCACACCGGTTATTGCTTTCATACTTAAGTAGTGAAGACTTCACAATTTTTGCTGATCCAGATTCAACAGTAGGAAGATTTCGCGGCGCTGATCCGGAAGGGCTTAAGAGTTACTTCAACACTTTGAAAGAAAAAGGAGCTGATGAGGTTCTCCTTCTTGAAAATTATCGAAGCAGTGAAGCAATTGTTGAGCTCACTAAATCAGTCGCGATGAAATTCCGCGGTCGAAATTCAGTGAGAGATGTAACGGCTCTAAGAAAGGATGAGGGTCCGGAAGTCAGCGTTTTACGCCTCCAATCCCAAGCCGATGAGGCCTCATATATAGCGCACGCATTTAGGAGCGCACATTTACATAACGGTGTGCCTTGGTCAGAGATGGCGGTAATTGTTAGATCGCCCGGACCTGCGGTCGCTGCGATTCGGAGAGCACTTTCCTTAAGTGGAGTTCCAACTCGAGTCGATACCGATGTATTTTCACTGGCAGATAATCCAGTTGTAAAACCATTTTTAACTCTTGCCGAAATTGCCCTAGGGGCTATTGAGATTAACGCCGAAAATTATCCAATCATGGAAGAGCTACTTTTCTCTGAAATTGGTGGCGCTGATCCAATCTCGCTCCGGCGGATCCGACAAGAATTGAGCCGGAGTCGCGATGAAAGTGATTTACGTTCTGCGACTGAGTTAATTCTCGATGCAATTACGGATCCAATAATTTCGATCCCTTGGGAGAACGCAGCTCCAATTAAGCGGATTAATGATTTACTTCGCCGCGCTAAAACTTTACTTAGAAAGCATCCAAAGCTAAGTATTTCAGATTTACTCTGGGAAATTTGGAGTAACGCCGAAAATATTGAAGGTGAAAAAATATCTAAGGTATGGCGTAGTTCTGCGCTTCGTGGTGGTTCCCGCGGCGGTCAAGCAGATCGAGATTTAGATACGATGCTAGAACTTTTTGAATCAGCTCGGCGCTATGTTGAACGCTTTCCGAATTCAAAACCCGCTGAATATATAAATCAAATTCGCGGCGAGGATATTCTCGGTGACACCATTACTTTGCAAGGACAGAAAGCTGAATTGGTGGCAATTCTTACGGTGCATTCGGCCAAAGGCAGAGAGTGGGAAATTGTTGCACTTGCTGGGATGCAAGATGGAATCTGGCCAAATTTGAAAGCACGCGGTTCATTACTTGGTAGCGATCGGTTAGTAGAAGCGCTGCGATCACAATCGATTTCACGGGCGGAGCTAGATGAATCTGCAAACCAAGCTCTTTTGGAAGATGAACGCCGCTTGCTCCATGTAGCAGTCTCTAGGCCGAAAAAGTCGCTATTTATCACCGCAATCTCTCGCGAAGATGATGAGCCTTCGAGATTTTTTGAAGAACTTTCAGAGTTAGTAAATGGCGAAATTGATGGCGAGCTACTTGTAACGCAAATTCCGCGGCCACTAACTTCTAGCGCGCTGGTTGCAACTTTACGTCGAACTTTAATTTCCGAATTTAGTAGCGCGCCAGATCGGGAGTTGGCTGCAGCGATACTTGCCACCCTTAAAAAAGAAAATATTAGTAGCGCAAACCCAGAAAATTGGTTGGGATATTTAGCGCCCTCGATTGATAAACCGCTAATTGAACCAGGCGATCCGGTTTATGTCTCGCCAAGTAGCATTCAAAACTTCACTGAATGTGGTTTAAAGTGGTTCTTGGAGCGAAATGGCAGCAGGGATGGCGACAGCACTGCGCAAATTCTCGGTTCAGCGCTCCATGCATTTGCAGCGCTACTGCATACCAATCCCGAGTTAACCTCAGATGAATTAAAAACGCGGCTAAACGATTCTTGGTCACTTATAGATATGAATAAAGGTTGGGTTAAAGATCGCGAATTAGCTCGCGCAACCGATATGTTGGAAAAATTCTTTACTTGGCATTTTGCATCTGACCGAAAATTATTAGCTGTGGAGAAAGAATTTAGCGTAACGGTCGGAAATGCGATTATCAAAGGAAGCGTTGATCGAATTGAAATAACCGATAGCAATGAAATTGTGATTGTAGATTTGAAGACTGGAAAAACTGCAACTAGCGCAA
>CANLJW010000050.1:0-6010 GCA_947491605.1 Actinomycetota bacterium
ACAACTGGAAACGAAGCTGAAGTAAGTGCAATGGATATCGCAACGGCGCTCTCTGAAGATAAAGAAGTTACTGGAATTTTAATTTATACCGAAGGTTTAACTGAGATTGCACAATTACGCGAGATAGCTGCTAAAAAACCAACTGCAATTTTGAAAGCTGGCCGCTCTCAAGCTGGTGCCGAAGCAGCAGCATCACATACAGGCGCGCTAGCAACTGGTGATCGGGTAGTTGATGCCGCGATTAAAGCTAGCGGAGCAGCGCGAGTGAACAATGTTGAAGAGTTGCTCGATGCTGGCGCAGTTTTTACGACTGGTACAAAGCTAACCGGCAAGCGAGTAGCAATTATTACTACTTCGGGCGGAAGCGGAATTCTTGGAACTGATGCGCTAGAAGCATGCGGACTAGAGCTAGCCGAGTTAGAACCCAAAACCATTGCAGCGCTAGATGAATTTATCCCAAGTTACGGAAACTCTACTAACCCGGTTGATGTAACTGCCGCTGTGATTTCGTCACCAGAACTATTTGAAAAATGTATGTCGATATTAGTAAATGATATGAACGTTGATGCAATTATCGCGGCGTTCTGTGTCCTAGTTGGTGATGATGTTGAAAGAATTGCTAATGCGCTAGGTGCAGCCGGGAAAGTTAGATCTTTGCCAATTGTGGTTGCTCGAACTGGTGCGCAATCGCTAGCTCCGTTAGCTGCAAAAAAATTAGCCCAATTTAATATTCCGGTATATCCAACCCCAGAGCGTGCTGCTCGGGCACTTGAATTATTACGAATTGTTTCTATGCCAATTCCAAAATATTCACGCAAGCCGCTAGTGCTAACAACTGCAACCCCAAATGCTGGTGCAAGCGAGGCAGAGCTAAAGAATTTATGGCAAAGCGTTGGTGTGCCAGTTCCGGAATCGCTAGTTGTTTCCAAGAAGAGTGAGGTTAGTGCAGCGGTTATAAAAGTTGGCGGCCGAGCAGTCTTGAAAGCTGTTATTCCAGGCTTATTGCATAAGAGTGATGCTGGCGGAGTTGTGCTAGATATTTCTACTGAGCAAGCCCCAGAAGTTTTTGATCGTTTAATTTCAATTGCGAAAGGCGGCGAGGCATCAGTTCTCGTTGAGCGTTTTGTACCTAAGGGTGTGGAAGTTTTAGTTGGCATCACGCCATCACCACTCGGACGTGTTTTAACAATTGGCGTGGGCGGAGTTTTAACAGAAGTTATCAATGACACCTCACTTCGACTTTTACCTGTAAGTAGTGATGATGTAAATGCCATGATTGACGAAACCCGCTTGGCAAAATTATTCACTGGAGTTCGCGGTGCAAAAGCGGCGGACCGTGCCGCATTTATTGAGCTCGTGCTAAGAATCACAGATGCAACCGCTGGTTGGGATGATGGCTTTGAGTTAGACATAAACCCTGTAACTGTTCTCTCGGATGGGGCTTGGGTGTTGGATAGCGCTTACGTCGCAGCGAATAATTAAGAGATTGAACTAGGAGAGCCAAATGGATGTCGGAACAATTGTTGCCCGTTCCATGCGGCGTTATCGTGATCGAATCGCAGTCGAAGGTCCCGAGGGTTCTATAACTTTTGGTGAAATTGGTTCTCGAATTTTTCAACTAGCAAGAGCGCTTAAAGAACTAGGACTCACAGAGGGCGATCGAGTTTTAGATTTACAATCGAATCAAAATACATATATTGAATCCGATTTAGGAATTTCCAGCGCTGGGCTTTGTCGAGTCGCACTCAATTATCGGCTACACCCAACTGATTGGGTTCGCATTACGAAAGATTGCGGCGCAAAAGTATTAATTATGGATGCAAAGTTTTGGGATGTAGCCGCCCCGGTCCGAGAGATTGTGGATTATATAATTTTAATTAAAGGTGATCATGCTGGCACGATTAATTATGAAAATTTCTTAGCAAAACAATCCACCGAACCGCTTTTACTTGCAGTTAATCCAGATAGTTTAGTTTCATTAAATTATTCAAGTGGAACTACTGGCAATCCTAAGGGTGCGATTCGAACCCATAGAAATCGGTTAGCTAGTTTAGGAAACATAGTTACGGATATTTTCGGTAGAACTCTTAATGAGAACGATTGTTGGGTCCATGCGGGTCCAGTAACACATACAAGTGGACTTTTTGTGTTGCCATATTTTGCATTTGGCGCTAAACAAATAGTGCAAGCAAAGTATGAACCCGAAGCGCTGGTTGAGGCAATTCAACATCGAGGCGCTAACGCAACCGCGCTAGTTCCTACAATGGTGGCGCGCCTACTCGCTATGGAAGATATGACCCGCGAAAAAATGTCGAATTTAAAAATGCTTGGTTACGCAGGTGCCCCAATGCCGCCAGAACAAATTCGCCAGTGTTATGACCGGATTACAAAGAACATGGTGCAGTACTACGGATTAGTCGAAGCGATACCACCAGTTACTGTTTTGAGCGCTGCGGATCACGAGCTTGGTCTCTTTAAGGATCCCGAAATTCTCACCAGCGCTGGAAATCCTTGTACTACAGTTGAAATTCGAATCGTTGACGAAGCTGGTCAAGATGTTCCACAAGGTGAAATCGGCGAAGTAATCACGCGCGGCGATCATGTGATGCGCGGTTATTACGGTGCAGCTGGCAGCGATCCAACTGTTACAAAAGCTGTTCGTGATGGTTGGTTACATACTGGAGATCTTGGTCGATTAGATTTAGAAAATCGGCTATTCCTGGTTGATCGCAAAGGTGACATGATTATTAGTGGTGGTTACAACATATATCCACGCGAGATTGAAGATGTGATTGCAGAGGTAACTGATATTTCTGAAGTAGCGGTGATGGGTGTCTTTGATGCTGAATGGGGTCAACGCGTAGTTGCTATGGTAACTCTTGCACCAAACGCAACTGCAAAAGGTGATGAGCTTGTCAATAAAGTTCTAGAGCATTGCAAATCTAGAATGGCAACATACAAGAAGCCAAAAGAAGTTTTGATTGTTACAGAATTTCCGTTGAATTCAACTGGGAAAATTGCCAAGAAAATTTTGAAAAAACAACTAGAAGATCGAAACAAATAATGAGCGCAATCGAAAAACCAGGCGAATATCCATACACCCGCGGCATCAAGCCCGATGCTGGCGTTTGGACTATGGGTCAATACGGTGGTTTTGGCACACCGCGAGAAACAAATGAGAGATTTAAAATGTTATTGGCGCAAGGCTTAACTGGTTTTAGCGTCGCGTTAGATTTACCAACACAACTTGGACTCGATTCAGATCATCCACTTGCTCAAGGTGAAGTTGGCAGAGTTGGGGTAGCGATTGATAGTTTGGCAGATATTGAAATTTTGATGGATCAAATTCCACTTGAGAAGATCAGCCAAGTAAGAACTACCGCGAATTCGATTGGTTATATCTGGGCGGCCATGTTTATTGCCCTCGCTGAACAACGCGGCGTTGATCCAAACCAATTTGGGATGTTTATTCAAAACGACGTTTTGAAAGAATACATAGCGCGCGGAACCCAAATTTTCCCAGCAGAAGCGGGCTTAAAGCTTTCAGTTGATGTTATTGAGTACATAGCCCGTGATATTCCGAAATGGGTTCCGTTAGCGATGAGCGGCTACCACATTAGAGAATCTGGTTCAGATGCGATTCAAGAAGTGGCATTTACTTTTGCAAATGCGCGCGAGTATTTAGATAAAGCGTTAGAGCGAGGCGTAACTATCGATCAAGTAGCACCAACGCTATTTACATTTTTATCTTCCAACATTGAGTTCTTGCCGGAAATCGCAAAATTCCGGGCAGCGCGTAGAACTTGGGCACGAATTGCGCGCGAAAAATATCATGCAAAAGATCCACGATCTGAGCAATTAAGAATTTTTGCATTTACTGCTGGCTCATCGCTAACTGCGCACCAGCCAATGAATAACGTAGTTAGAACAACGGTAGAAATGTTGGCGGCTGCTCTTGGCGGTATTCAAACTATGCACGTTTCTGCATTTGATGAAGCACTTGGTGTACCAACCGAAGAAGCAGCAATGCTTGCGCTACGTACCCAACAAGTTGTGGCATTTGAATCAGGTGTTTTGGATGGCGTTGACTTGTTAGCTGGTAGTTATGAACTTGAAAAAATGACAGATGAGCTCGCTGAAAAAATGTGGCAACTTCTAGAAGATATTGAAAAGCGTGGCGGTGCGCTCGAATGTATAAATAACGGTTGGTTCTCTAAAGAACTTTCTGAAAAGGCTTACCAATTTTCCATGGATGTTGAAAGCGGAAAGCGAAAAGTGGTTGGTGTAAATATTTTCCAAGCTGAATCGCCACCTTTCAAACCTTTCGCAATCGATCCGCAAAGCGAGATTGATCAAGTTGCTTCACTAAAGAAATTGAAAGCAAATCGAGATAACGAAGCTGTGAAAATTGCGCTAGCCAATGTGGGAGCGGCGGCAAAAGCTGGAGAAAACGTGGTTGGACCCTGTGTTGTCGCAGTTAAGGCCTATGCCACCGTTGGTGAAATCGTGGATCAACTACGCGAGGTCTATGGAAAGTGGCGTCCGAACACCACTTTCTAATGCCATAATTACGCCTCGTAAATCATGCCTCTCTAGCTCAGTGGTAGAGCAGCCGCCTTGTAAGCGGCAGGTCGTCAGTTCAATCCTGACGGGGGGCTCCATTTTTCTGGTTAAGCACTAAAGTCTAGTTTATGGCTGATCGAGATTTCGATGTCGTTGTAATTGGATCTGGTTTCGGTGGCTCGGTGGCGGCGCTCCGATTAACTGAAAAAGGCTACCGGGTAGCAGTTCTTGAAGCTGGCCGAAGATTTACTGATAACGATTTTCCTAAAACATCTTGGCGGATTTCAAAATTCTTATTTGCACCGCGGTTAGGACTTCGTGGAATTCAAAGAATTCATGCTTTACCTGATGTTTTAGTTTTAGCTGGTGCTGGCGTAGGTGGCGGATCATTAGTTTATGCAAACACTTTATATGTACCACCAGATACTTATTTTGAAGATAAACAATGGAAAAACATTACGGATTGGAAAGCCGAACTTAAGCCTTGGTATGACCAAGCATCACGTGTCTTAGGAGTTGCTGATAATCCATTTTTTTCACCATCCGATAAAGCGATGCAAGAAGTCGCTAATGATATGGGGGTCGGCAAGACATTTAAAATGACGCCGCTTGGTGTTTATTTTGGCGAAGGAAGTGGAGTTTTAGCTAAAGATCCATTCTTCGGCGGCGTTGGACCAGAGCGCAACGGTTGTATGCAATGTGGCGCATGCATGACCGGGTGTAGGCATAATGCGAAAAATACGCTACCTAAGAATTATTTAGGGCTGGCTGAAAAAGCTGGCACAAAAGTATTTCCAGAACATACTGTTGTAAAAATCGAAAATTTGCCTAACGGGAGTTGGAAAATCACAGCGCGGAAAAGCAGCGCTTGGCTTGGCGGCATGCGCACATTTACCGCAAACCAAGTTGTGGTAGCAGCTGGTACCTATAACACCCAGAAGTTATTGCATAAAATGAAGCGAGATGGGGTGCTTCCAAAAATTTCTAATTTCTTAGGAAAACTTTCCCGGACTAATAGCGAAGCGTTAACCGGCGCAATGATGCCAAAGCATTTTAAAAGTGATTTTTCGCAAGGATCTGCAATCACTTCATCTTTTTTTCCGAACGAACATACCCACGTTGAGCCAGTCCGATACGGCAAAGGCAGTAACTTGATGGGGCTATTACAAACAGTTATGACTGATGGAAATACCGCAAAGAGTCGTCGCAAAGCTTGGCTTCGCGAAGTAATCAAGCAACCAGCAACACTTTTTAAAATACTTGATGTTAGAAAATGGAGTGAACGCACTGTCATTGCACTTGTCATGCAAAATGTAGAGTCATCAGTTTCGGTAAGTGAAAAGCGGGGCTTATTTGGGTGGCGCTTAACTTCAACCAACGATTCTGATCACCCAAACGCAACCTATATTCCAGAAGCAAATGAAGTTGTGCGCAGAATTGCCGAAAA
>CANLJW010000051.1:0-5718 GCA_947491605.1 Actinomycetota bacterium
AAGGGTGAAGTTAAAGATGTACTTCTGCTTGATGTAACACCACTCTCGCTTGGTATTGAAACTAAGGGTGGCATCATGACAAAACTCATTGAACGCAACACCACAATCCCAACAAAGCGTTCTGAAATCTTTACTACTGCAGATGACAATCAACCAGCAGTGCAGATTCAAGTTTTCCAAGGTGAACGCGAAATGGCTTCTTACAATAAGAAGTTAGGCATGTTCGAACTAACTGGCTTACCACCAGCACCTCGCGGTATTCCACAAATCGAAGTTACCTTCGATATTGATGCTGACGGTATCGTCCACGTATCTGCTAAAGATCTCGGAACTGGAAAAGAACAACGGATGACTGTCTCCGGTGGATCTGCACTATCCAAAGATGAAATCGAACGGATGATGAAGGATGCCGAAGCGCATGCTGATGAAGATAAACAACGTCACGAAGAAGCTGAAACACGAAATACTGGTGACTCACTTGTTTATCAAACTGAAAAATTCTTAAAAGAGAACGCTGAAAAACTTAACGAAGGCGAATCTGCTGCTAAGAAAGTCGAAGCTGAAACTGCTCTCGAAGAGTTAAAGAAACTTCTTGAAGGTGCAAACTATCCAGAAATAAAGTCTGCAACTGAAAAGCTTTCGGAACTTTCACAAGCACTTGGCGCCGCACTTTATGCCGCTAACGCTGCAGCTGGTGCTGGATCTGAAGGGGCTGCGCAAGCTGCACCTGAAGATGGCGTCGAAGATGCCGAGATCGTTGATGACGCAAAGTAATTTGCCAGATTCTGGAATTGAATCTCAAGAAGTTGAAGCGGAGCTAGCGGAAGCGTTAGAAAACGCTGTAAATGTTGAGGAATCTGCTGGCGATGTCGTAGAAGATGTCGCCGCAGTTCTCATTGCAGACCTGCAACGATTACAAGCGGACTATGCGAATTACCGGAAGCGCGTTGAACGCGACCGGACCCTTTCGCATGAGATCGCAATCGCGAGCGTTTTAATTGAAATGCTTCCCGTTCTTGATGATCTAGATCGCGCTCAAGAACATGGCGAATTAAGCGGTGGCTTTAAATCAATCGCGGATCAAATCACTGCAATTACTAGCCGAGTCGGCATTATTAAATATGGCGAAGCTCCTTCACCATTTGATCCAAATATTCATGAAGCGTTAATGCATGAAACTTCTAGCCAAGTTACCGAAACTACTGTCACAAAAGTTTTGCAACCTGGTTACAAATATAAGGATCGCATTCTTCGTGCTGCTCGAGTCTTAGTAACAGATCCCGAGTAATTTCCCGTGGCAGCCAAAGACATATACGAAAAGGATTACTACCAAATCCTTGGCGTAGATAAGAAAGCCGATGCGGCTGCCATTAAAAAGAAATATCGCACGCTTGCTCGAACTTTGCATCCCGATAAAACTAAAGGGGATAAGAAGCTAGAAGAACGCTTTAAAGAAGTTTCAGAAGCGTACGAAATTCTTAGCGATGATAAGAAACGTACCGAATATAACCAAGCTCGAGAAATGTTTGAATCTGGCGCATATCGAAGTGGCCCAACCGGCGCTGGTGGCCAGAACTTCTCTGGAGATTTCAGTGATTTATTTGCCGGCGGTGGCAATAACGATATTTTCGCAAATCTTTTTGGCGGCGGACGTCGTGGTCCACGAAAAGGCGCTGATGTACAAACTGAAATTTCAATTTCTTTCCGCGACAGCATCTTCGGTAAAGAAGTTGATTTACGGCTAGCCGGCCAAGGAAATTCACCAACCACAATCACCACAAGAATTCCAGCTGGCATTCATGATCTTGGAAAAGTTCGAATCAAAGGTCGCGGCGGTCCTGGTGAAGCTGGTCCTGGCGATCTTTATGTAATTGTTAATGTAATTCCACATCCAATTTTTTCTCGTAAAGGCGATAATTTATTACTCTCACTCCCCGTTACATTTACTGAAGCTGCACTTGGTGCAGATATCTCAATTCCGACAATGCAAAGTGAAGATGTAACCCTTCGCATCGCACCAGGTACACCTTCTGGACGTACGCTGCGAGTTAAAGGTCGTGGCGTTAAAAAAGGTGTAAATGTTGGCGACTTACTTGTAACCGTTGAAGTCCAAGTACCACAACGTGTTGATGGCGCAGCAAAGAAAGCTTTAGAAGATTTTGCAAAAGCAACCGAGTCAGTAAACCCGCGCGAAGAATTTTTTGAAAAGGCTCGAGTATGAGCAACCCTAAAGAGCAAGACGAAGCAACTTCGGTTTATGTAATCTCGGTAGCTGCCGAACTCTCCGGCCTGCATCCACAAACACTTCGCCAATATGATCGTATTGGATTAGTTTCACCGGGTCGTGCCCAAGGCCGTGGTCGTCGTTATTCACTTCGCGATATTGCACTACTCCGAAATGTGCAACGGATGGTTAGTGAAGGAATAAACCTCGCCGGCATTAAAAAGATATTGGAACTTGAATCAGCGATGTCAAATATGGCGATCGAAGTTGCGAAGTTGCGTCTTGAAGTTGATGCGCTGTTAGAAGCAAACCCTGGTGTAAATCCAACGCGCGCCATCATGAAGCGCCAAAACCAATCTGTAACTATTTACCAAGAAGGAAATTAGTTCGGCCACTCCAATTGCCTAGAATTTTCTCGGCCGGAGTTACCAAAATACTTTCTAAAATAGTGCTGTAGATATCGCGGAAATCTGTAGTAACAGCTAAATCACCATCTATTAATTTAGTCAGTGAAGGTTGGTCGCCATAGAAGCCACCTTTTACTTTATCGCCGATTAAGAAAACCGGACCGGATGTTCCATGGTCAGTTCCTTGCGAAGCATTTCCTTTTACCCGCCGGCCAAATTCACTGTAAACCATCATTGTCACATCGCTCGCGCGATTTGTTGCTTTGAGTTGGCTCATAAATTTGTAAATGGATTTCGATACCACCCCTAGTAATTCAGCCTGAGCATTGGCTTCATTTGCGTGGGTATCAAAACCACCGAGTGAAACCGACCATACTTTTGTTGGCGACCCAGCTGCGATTAATTTTGCAACCACATCAAGTTGTTGTGAGAGATTTGAATCCCCGCCAGCATTTCCGCCGTTCACAGTTGGTAAATCGACCGCAACCGGAGCTGGCGATTTTAATATTGGCGCTACTTGAGATGAGACGCTAAATAAATTACGCATCGATGTAGCAGCAGCCGCCATAAGTTTCGAGTCATCGCGCGAGACTCTAGATAATTTTTGGCAATCAATCGCAAGCGTTCCGGTTGGAACAACAAGGCCACCAAGTGGCAGCGCTGAGCCCGAGCGCTTCGTGCCAGCCAATAACGGTGGCAGCACCGAACCTAAACTTATTGCCAGCATTGGATCTTCTGGTTGCGAATCAATGTATCGACCTAGCCATCCAGAACTTAAATGGCTTACTGGTGATCCCGTTTGCCAAATTGCCATCGCAGAAAAATGTGAGTGATCGGGTTTTGGATAACCAACGCCACGAACTATTGCAACTTTTTTCTGATCCCAAAGCGATTTAATCCCGGTCATCCCAGGGTTTAACGCTAAATCTTCACCAATCGGCAACATAGTATTTTCGGCATAAGAAATATCTGGACGTGATGAATAATAAATTGGATCTTTATATGGGATAACCGTGTTTAAACCATCATTACCGCCATACAAAGTAACGATTACAACAATTGGGGTTCCGAGCGCTAGCGGACGGTTAATCGCGGCTTCGGCAATTTGATCTAGAGTTAATAATGGCGCGGCGGCACCAGCGGCGATTGCACCACCAGTTAACTGTAGAAATTTTCGTCGGCTAATTGTGTCCATAGTTATCTCCTAAGCACTCACTACATATTCCGGGCTGCATAGTGCAAGAAGTACAAATTCGGCGGGGTCACCAACTGCGTTACGTAACGCACCTTGAGTTCGGTTGCTCCAAGCCGAAACACCTAACCAGTCCGCACTTTTAGCTACTCGCGCGTTCTGTGAAAGTGAAGTAATTGGCGTTAAGTCACCTTGTTTTATCAACCATTTAGCGAATGCAATTCGATACTGCGCGCTTGCCGAACTTAGCCACGCTTCATCGGTAGGCCAACCGCCAACATTTGGTGGGCTAAATGGAACTTGTACAAGTTTCTGTAGATGGCTAATTAATTGGTTACTTGAATCTAACTTAGATGGTGTTATCTGAAGTGCGCGACAAGCGGAGATAAACCATTCAACTGGCGCTTTAACTAATGAGTTATTTGGATCGCGCATCGCGACGTCACTAGCGAGGGCGGTAACTGCGCTTGCAATATTACGTTCCGCAAAAGCTTTTTTAATAGTTGAATCTGTTGGCAGGGGTTGCGAACTAGAAACGAAGCGGTACCAGAGCCGTTCTGCAATAAAAGTTGCACAATCATCGCGCGCCACCAAGTAATCACTAACGCTCTCGCCAGAAAATATAGCGCTACTCCCCAATAAAGTTACCGCGCTTGGATCGTGCCGCTTTAAATTAAATGTCACTTTGCCGCTGCTGTTATTTATCTGGTATCCGGTTAAGACTTTCGCTAACGCTTTTACATCATCTTCGCTATAACGGTTTACCCCTAAGACAAACAACTCCATTAACTCTCGCGAGAGATTTTCATTTGGCGCTTTTAATGTGCTATCGCCACCATCTAACCAAATTTGTAGCGCGCCATCGTTAATCATCGCTCGGGACATCTCTTTAAAATTTCCAAGTGCGTAGGTTCGTAAAGTTTTATTTTGCGTAAACATTGGCATCGGGTAATTTATTTTGTCGATTGAAGTTGCCCAATGGCCATGCCAGAACCAGACCATTCGCTCACTTAGCCCATGGTTACTTAACGCCATCCGATCCAGCCACCAGAGCACCATCTGCAAACTTTGCGCCCGCATCGCTTGCGCAAACGGAATCACTTCTGGCGTATTTGGCGAAGGTCGTTTTCCGAGATCAGTAATCACCGGTTCTGTGATTACTGCAAGACCAGTATCAATTGCCGGAACTGTGGTTGCTTCGATGCGATAAGCCGAAACTCCCATTTTTAACGCGGCGGCAAATTCACCAGGGCGTGGACCAAAGCCAAATCGATGCGACAACCGCGCGATTTCAAGTCGTTCTCCTTGGGTTGCCATTTGGCGAGGGTAACTACATTTATTAATTTAGATAAGGTTCTTTCATGAATTCGCGTGAAACTCTCAGAGAAGAAATCCTTAAAAAAGCGGTAGTACACGGGAGAGTTATTCTCTCCTCGGGTAAAGAAGCCGATTATTACGTGGATTTACGTCGCGTGACTCTTGATGCTGTTGCCGCGCCACTTGTAGGCGAAGTGATGCTCGATCTCGTTAAAGATTGGGAATTCGATGCCGTCGGCGGCTTAACTCTTGGCGCGGACCCGGTTGCAACCGCGATGATGCATGTTGCAGCACAACGCGGTAAGAAAATTGATTCCTTCGTAGTTCGCAAAGCTGAGAAAGCACACGGCTTACAACGGCGTATTGAAGGTCCGGATGTTAAAGGTCGTCGTGTTGTTGCAGTTGAAGATACCTCTACTACAGGCGGATCGGTATTAACCGCAGTTGAAGCGCTAAAAGAAGCCGGCGCAATTGTGGTTGGCGTAGCCGTAATCGTAGAACGCGGCGCTAAAGGAAAAGTTGAAGAAGCTGGCTTGGAATATCGAACTGCTTATTCGTTAAGTGATTTAGGACTTTAA
>CANLJW010000052.1:0-5616 GCA_947491605.1 Actinomycetota bacterium
CGTACCGTAAGTGTTCGAGAACCTTGATAGCTAATTACTCTGCCGGTGGGATTGCCATTTACATATTCATTATTTGCGTAAGTTGAAACCGCGCCGAGTGAAATCGCATCTGCCGGAACCCCACCTTTAATTAAATAATCTTGTAACGCAATAATCCCCACTTCAACTTTTTTTACTGAAGCTGATTGAGTTTGTGCAGATTCTTGTGATGAAAGTGTCCAAACAACTTTATCCGAGGTTGCGCTTACCTTTGCGCTACCAGTTACCGAAATTCCATCTCCGGCGCGAGTTGCAAAACCACTTCCAACTTTTGCTAATCCGGCACCAATTGCGGCGGCTAATATTGCGGCAGCAGCTATCAGCGCTATTAAGCGGTTGCGTTCGATATTTAGATTCATACCGAAATTCTATCAATTAATTCTTCCGGACCATCACCCATCGCAATTCGAAATGGTTCAAGTTCGCGATCCCAGCAAGTTCCAAGAATATTTTCCAGTTTTTCGGCCAGCTCTTCGGAGCCCAATTGAGAGATAGCGGCAGTAATCTGATTTTCGTTAATCATTACATCCCCGGATGGCCCAATAGTGGCACGATGCAATTTTAGATTTGGCGTGAATCGGAAGTAATCGCCATCGCTTCCAAGTGCTGCATTTTCTCTAATTTCGAAACGAAGATAATTCCAACCAGCTAGCGAAGTCGCCATTCGCGCTGCAGTTCCATTCTTTGCCTGCCAATTCAATGAACATTGAAAAGTTCCAGAGAGTAGCGGTTGCAATTTCCAATCATTTTTAATTGGAACGCCAAGTACCTCCGCGAGCGACCAATCGATATGCGAACATAACGATTTCGGTGCAGAGTGAATGGTTAATGTGCCATGAGTAATACCCAAATGGATTGGCGATAACGTAATCATGCGAGCTCCTCTAAAAGGAGCACCTACTAAGTTGCGTACTTAGTTAGATGCACCTTCCCCAGCCCACCTAATTAAGTAAATCTGAGCGTAATCTCATGGTGAAAAAAGCGCAATATCGCCATTTTCTATCAGGAACTTTTCAGAGTACGCTTTCCCTTAGTCCAACGCTTATCAGTACCCGCTTGCTGGCAAGAACTGTTTGGATCCGCCTCGAGGAAACTCAAGTGGATTTGAAGAGAAGCTCAGATCGGTATCGCTGTAGAACGGAAAGACTGGCGTTCGTGGAATTCACGAATGTCCCCCATGTACCGAAGGAAAGCTAAATGGCAACAGGCACAGTTAAGTGGTTCAACTCAGAAAAAGGTTTTGGTTTCATTGCTGTAGATGGTGGCGGACAAGATGTATTCGTTCACTACTCTGCAATTCAAGGCAATGGCTACAAGTCTCTTGAAGAGGGTCAGTCAGTAACTTTCGAAGTAGTCCAAGGTCCTAAGGGTCCTCAGGCTGACGCAGTTACAGCTAACTAATTACACTAACTAGTTAAATTAAAGCCCCAGAGAAATCTGGGGCTTTTTTATTTAACTTTTGATTTAGCTTTCAAAACTTCTGCAACTGGTGATCTATCTTCACCTATTTTCCATGAATCCAAATACTTCCATGGATAAACAACACCTCTTCTAATCTTCCAATCACCAGCTTTACTTGGATACGAGATCCCAAAATGTAAATGTGGCGCAGTCCCTTTAGCGCTACCAGATGCACCAACCTCACCAAGTTTTTCTCCTGAAATTACCCGAAGCCCAGTAATTACTTCCGGAAGTATTTTTGAAAGATGTGATCCGTAATATCGAACGCCATCATCACCAATAATAGAAATAGCAAGCCCACCGCGGTCTTGCCCTAAATTAGTTTTACCGCTCCATTTGTCAACTCGCATAACATCTTCAATCACGCCATTTATTGGTGAAACAAAGGCGCAACCCTTCTTCGCTAAAATATCGGTTGCCGGATAATCATGATGTGAACGGACATACTTAACAGCGCAATCAGCAACAGGAAATGTATAAATTGGAGCAGCAGAAGCAGAACTTGTAAAAAGAAAAAATAGCGCGATTAGCGCGGGGAAGCGTTTCATTTCCTAATTATTGCGCAGACCAACCGCCATCTATGGGAGATGCAGTTCCGGTGATGTTATGTGCCGCTTTATTGCATAACCAGAGCGCCAACTCGCCGATATCTGAAGTCTTAGACATGCGCATGCTTGGCTGTTTCTCTCTAAGAATGTCGGCAACACCCGCATCGCGATCACCGTCATGCAGCGCCGCTCGCTCTTGAATTTGCGGCTCAATTAAAGTTGTTTCAACCCAACCCGGGCAGATTGCGTTAATGGTCAAGCCGCCATTTTCACGATTTCCAATATTTGCATGTTCTAAGGCAGCAACGCGAGTTAACCCAACTACCCCATGCTTGGCAGCAACATATGGTGCCTTTGAAACTGAAGCCACTATTCCATGAACAGATGAAATATTAATTACCCGGCCATGTCCTCGAGCTGCCATCTGCGGCAGCAGTAAACGCATCGTGTCAAAATATGAAGTTAAATTAACGGCAATGATGTCATCCCACTTATCACGCGGCATATCAACAGTTGCAGCCACATGTTGAATCCCTGCGTTATTTACCAAAATATCTATTTCACCATTTTTTAGAATCTCTTTAACTAAGTTTTCAGTAGCAGAAACGTCTCGCAAATCCGAAACATACGTTTCAACTTTTGGTGATCCAGCTGCCTTAACTTGTGCGACCGCGCTATCGATTACTGATTGCTCCCCCAACCCATGCAATACGAGCGCAGCACCTTCTCTTGCAAAAACAGTTGCTATGCCCAATCCAACCCCTTGAAACGAACCAGTAATAAATGCACGTTTGCCTTGAAGTTGGCCAGCCATATTTTCGCTCCAGACTTGTGAATTTTTAGAATGAGAGCTAATGATAACTGTATAATTGGCTTTTAATTGAGATTTATATATTTTCTATTGAAACGAGCAAAATGAATAGGTCGCTTAAGTTAGATGGTGGCCTTTCCACAGCGCTTGAAGGTCTTGGGCTTAATTTAAATACCTCACTATGGACTGGCGAATTACTGAGATCTAATCCAAAGGCAATTGAGCGCGCTCATAGAGCTTTTGTAGATGTTGGCGCTGAAATAATTATCACATCCGCTTATCAAATTTCATTTACTGGTTGTAAAGAACGCGGCTGGAGCAATTCTGAAGTTACATCGGCACTCACTTTATCTACTGAGTTAGCGAAATCTGCGGCAGATGGAAATGCAAAAGTTGCAGCAAGTGTTGGACCTTACGGAGCGGCGCTTTCAGATGGTTCGGAATATCGCGGTCGTTACGGCGTCTCTAATTCCAAATTGCGTGAATTTCACGAACGTAGATTAGAAATATTGATTTCTACCGAGCCAGATTATTTAGCTTTAGAAACTATGCCAGATATGCAAGAAGTAGAAGTGCTTCTAGAGTTAATTTCCGAGTTCAATTCAGGAATTCCTTTTTGGGTCTCTTATTCTTGCAATTCCAATTACAAAACTAATGCTGGTCAAGAATTTAGCGAAGCAACAGAGTTAGTGAATTCCCATAAAGATGCCTTTGCAGTTGGGGTTAATTGCACCGCACCAAACTTAATTAATGATCTACTTAAGGCAGGTAATTCAAAGTTGCCTTACATCGTCTATCCAAATGCTGGTCGAGAGTGGGATGCAAACCGCAAAGAATGGAGCGGTCCTACTTCTGGCAGCTTCTCCCCGGATTTGATTGCGGAATGGATTGATTCAGGCGCACAAATTATTGGCGGCTGCTGTGGCGTTTCTCCAAAGGATATTGAATCGATTAATATCCCTTAAACTTCAGTTCCCACTAGGGGCGGTAGCTCAGTTGGTCAGAGCCCCGGACTCATAATCCGGTCGTCGTCGGTTCGAGCCCGACTCGCCCCACATGAGTAACACCGCTTTCTTAGATTTTAATGAGATTGGTTTTTCAATCAGATCTGCCCAAGTTATGGCAGCTAGAGAAAGTAATTGGTATGCGACTACCCCATTTGGAATTGCAATTCTTAGGTATGAAGATGCCAATACTTTATTAAAAGATAAACGGCTCTTTCAGGGAACTCGAAAATGGCCATCACACTATGGAATTGAGGATGGTTTGTTAGCTGCTTGGTGGCAAAAAATGCTGCTAAGTATTGAGGGCGAGGATCATCTGCGACTTCGTAAATTGGCAGGTCCTGCCTTTTCGCCAAAAACTATCGAGCCGCTGGCGCCATTTTTCGCAGACCTTGCTAATGAGTTGATCGATAACTTTATTGATAAAGGCAGTTGTGAATTCATGAGCGAGTTTGCTGAACCATTCTCCGCCAGAGTTATTACTGGATTATTAGGTTTAGATAATGAGTTATGGCCGAAAGTGGCTGATTTAGCAACCAAACTTGGTTATGTATTTAGCGTAACTATTAAAGAGGATTTGCCATTAATTGAAGAGGGGTTGCAAGGAATCTTAGATATCTCAAATGAGCTGATACGCAAAAGTCGGCTTAGCTCTAAAGATGATTTTGTCGGAACGCTTATAAAGGCAACCTTGGATGGAAAAGCAATTACCGATGAGGAGCTGCTCTCACTGGTTTCGCTTTTGATATTTGCAGGCTTTGATACAACTCGAAATCAGATTGGCTTAGGAATTAAAACTTTTTCAAAGTATCCAGAACAATGGCGATTACTGGGAGAAAATCCAGATCTAGCACGGGTAGCTGTTGAAGAGATTATGAGAGTAAATCCCACAATCACTTGGGTGTCCCGTGAGACATCTGTTGATATGGAGTATAAAGAGTTAACAATTAGAGCGGGAACAACCATTCATCTATTAACTATTCCTGCAGGCAGTGATCCAAGAAAGTTTGTGAATAATGAATTTGATATCACTGCCGAGCGCGCTCCACACTTTGGCTTTGGTGGCGGAATGCACCATTGCATCGGTCACTACGTAGCAAGATTAGATATGAAAGAGGCATTTAAAGCCCTTGCTACTCGACTACCAAATATGAAGGTTGCCCCTGGCGACACCTACCTGCCAGATAGTGGCAACACGGGACCGACTAAAATGGTTATCACCTTTTAATTTAACCTTTTACTGCACTACTTGCCAGTCCCGTTCGAGCCCGACTCGCCCCACTGTTAAAGGGTTTGCTTAAGCAATTTACCTATTCGTGAGATGCCTTCAACAATCCGATCATCCTCAACGCCGGAAAAATTCACTCGCGCATGATTTGGCTCCTGAACAACTGGGAAGAACGTTGCACCTGGAACATAAGCCACTTTCCCTTTAGGAAGTAAAGTTTCCTTCATAAAATTTGTCGCATCAAAACCGACAGGGAAAGTCAGCCATGTAAACAATCCACCTTCAGGTTCAGTAAAACTAACTTCATCCGGAAATGTTTCACGCATGGTCGAAAGCATCAAGTTAAGTTTGCGCAGGTAATTAGGGCGGATCTTGGCAATATGTTTATCAATATCATAGCGCCGCAAATATTCAAGAGTGGCGTTCATATTGAGGGTGCTGTTTTGGGTGTCCGAAGCCAATTTTAGTAAAGAGAGTTTATCTAAAATCTCAGGACTAGCTAGCGCCCAACCAAGTCGCATAGAT
>CANLJW010000053.1:0-5607 GCA_947491605.1 Actinomycetota bacterium
TGACAGATCACCTGGCCACTATTAAGGGGAGCTTTGGCACCTTCAACCGTGCACTTACTATTTGGTTGAACCGCTCCACTGTCAGTTGGTGTTGGTGTTGGTGCGGGGGTTGGTGTTGGTGTTGGTGTTGGTGTTGGTGTTGGTGTTGGTGTTGCTTTAGCAACAACAATTTTCGTGCCGCTATTCCATACAAGTTTCTTTCCGCTTTTTACACATGTGAATTTAAATCCACTCGCGGTTGCCGTTAACCCAGCCTTGGTGCATGTAGCACCAGCCTTAGGTGATGCTGAAAAGCCTGGTTGGCCCAGTAAAACAAGGGCAAGAGTGATTACAGATATCGCTACCGCCCGCGCCTTTGATGGCATGGTAAAAGTGTAAATCCAATACACGGAGCCGTCAAAGGCGCGGCCGAATTAGGCGTCTTACCGATGTCGCCTGAAGAGTCATTGAAACCTGAAAATGGTTTGCATCGTAGATGGATGTTCCATGGTTCTGGACACCATCTTGGAATCGATGTGCATGATTGCGCGCAAGCTCGTAAAGATCAATATGCAGATGCAATTTTAGAACCAGGCATGATTCTTACAGTTGAACCTGGCTTCTATATCCAACCTGATGACGAACTATTTCCACCTGAGTTCCGTGGTGTTGGAGTTCGCATTGAAGATGATGTTGTTGTTACTGAAACTGGATGTCGCGTTATGAGCAGTGGACTGCCAAGACATCCCGATGAAATTGAAGCTTGGATGGCTAAATTACTTAATTAACCAATAGTAATTTAATTCTAAACTTAATTTACATCAAAGATTTAGCTATTAAATACTGGCTCCGAGAGTGGCAGCTCCAAATCCAAGGAAAAGATTTAAGCCAAGGTTTATCAAGAACTTTCGCTTTTCACCTTGAGTTAACTCTTGATCTAATTCCAAAGCTAGCGCCGACCATGTTGTAAATGCGCCACAAAACCCCATCCCTAGAAAAGCGCCAGTTGCTTGATCGTTTGCTAAGAAAATTGGTAGCAAAAATGAACCGATAACATTGACAATTAACACTCCAGTAAAGAATTGTGATTTAGATTGGAATAATCGAACGATTAAAAATCTAAGCGGTGCGCCGATAGCGGATCCGAAAATAAAAGCGAGAGATCTCATTTTTTTACCTGTGGTCGAAGCGCAATTAATATGAGCAGGCTGACTATTAACATCGAAGTAATATAAATACTTGATTTGATGATCGACTCTTCGGTTGAAATTAAAGCTAGTGAAGAGAATGTAGTAAAGCCGCCAGCAAACCCAGTTATCCAAAATAATTGTTTTGCCTCGGTCGCCTTCATGCGATAAGCAGCTACTCCGGCTACTAATACGCCAAGAATATTTACTATGAATACGCCAATTAATGAACTGCCTACTATTTCGATTGTTTGCCATCTTGATACGGAACCAACTACCCCGCCAAGCGAGACAATAAGTAGATTGATTAAAATGTTAGCGCTTCTTAATTATTTTTCGGGAAAACGCTACCCAAACTGCAAGTGTTAATCCGGCCCAACGAAGCGCAAGTTTCATTCCATGCCTTCGCGTTTGCGAATCTTGGATCCCAACCATCGAATTGGATCGTACTTATTATCTACAACGCGCTCTTTCATAGGAATGATCGCGTTATCGGTGATGCGGATATGTTCTGGGCAAACTTCAGTACAGCATTTTGTAATGTTGCACATTCCTAGGCCGTGTTCTTCTTGTGCAGTGCGTTTACGGTTTCGTAACTGATCAAGTGGATGCATATCTAGCTCTGCAATTCGGATAAAGAATCTTGGGCCGGCGAAAGATTTCTTATTCTCTTCGTGGTCGCGAATAACGTGGCAAGTATCTTGGCAAAGGAAGCATTCAATACATTTGCGGAATTCTTGGCTACGTTCCACATCGATTTGCGCCATACGTGCTTCGCCAGGTTTTAACTCTGTTGGGTGCTCGTATGCTGGAATTTCCATAGCTTTCTTGTAATTAAAGGAAACGTCGGTTACTAAATCTTTAATGACTGGGAATGCGCGTAGCGGTGTGACTGTGATCGTTTCATCATCGCCATAAGCAGCTACTTGAGTCATACATGCAAGGCGTGGTTTCCCGTTGATCTCCATAGAGCAAGATCCACATTTACCAGCTTTGCAATTCCAGCGAACTGCAAGATCGCCCATCTGGGTGGCTTGTACGCGATGAATAACATCGAGCACCACTTCACCCTCGTTGGCATCTACAACAACATCTTGTAAGCCGCCGTTATCTGCGTCGCCGCGCCAGATTCGAAGTTTTAATTTGCGAGCCATTATTTGGAACCGCCTTTCGCAATTTCTTCAGTCGTCATGTACTTCTCAAGTTCATGAACGTCGAAAAGATCGAATAGTTCTTTAGGGATCGCAGGAAGTGCTTGCTCGCGAACATTTACTTTGTTACCGTCAAAACTTGAGATGTGGTTTACCTGGCGCCATTTGCTGTTCATGCCAGGGAAATCATCACGAGTATGTCCGCCGCGAGATTCTTCCCGCTTAATTGCTGATTTTGCAGTGCTTTCGGCAACTAACAACATATTGTCTAAATCAAAAGCCAGATGGAAGCCAGGATTAAACTTGCGGCCGCCACTAACTGAAACGTTCGCACTTCGCTTACGAATTCCGGCAATTTTTTCAATTGCATTTTTTAATTCTTCGCCGGTACGGATAATTCCAACTAAGTTATGAGTTACTTCTTGTAATTCGGCATGTAATGAATATGAATTCTCACCACCGCTTCGGCTAAATGGCGCTTCGATTTTTTCCGCTGCAGCTTTTATTGATGATTCGCTAACTGGATTAGCCCCGCTCTTCTTTACATATTCGGATGCACCCATTCCGGCACGACGGCCAAATACCAAAAGATCAGAGAGAGAATTACCGCCGAGTCGATTTGAACCGTGCATTCCTCCGGCAACTTCACCCGCAGCGAATAAACCTGGAACTCCAACGGCAGCCGCGGTGTCTGGTTCAACTTCAACACCACCCATTACGTAATGACAGGTTGGACCAACCTCCATCGCCTCTTTAGTTATATCTACACCAGCTAATTCATAGAACTGATGCCACATGGAAGGAAGACGTTTCTTAATTATCTCGGCTGAAATTCGTTTTGAAACATCAAGGAATACGCCACCGTGTTCGCTGCCGCGACCGGCTTTTACTTCAGAGTTGATTGCGCGTGCTACTTCATCGCGCGGTAATAATTCTGGTGGACGGCGGTTATTATCTTGATCGATATACCAACGATCTGCTTCCGCCTCATTATCAGCATATTTATCTTTAAAAACATCCGGAATGTACTTAAACATAAATCGTTCACCAAGATTGTTAGTGAGAATTCCGCCTTCGCCGCGAACTGATTCCGTAACTAAAATTCCTCGAACTGATGGCGGCCAAACCATCCCGGTCGGATGGAATTGCAAAAATTCCATATCAACTAAATTAGCGCCGGCTTTAAGGGCAAGTGCATGGCCATCGCCAGTGCCTTCCCATGAGTTAGACGTAATCTTAAAAGTTTTACCAACACCACCTGTTGCGATAATTACTGCAGGTGCTTCAAATAAAACTTCCTCGCCGTTTTCACGCCAGTATCCATAAACGCCAGCAACTTTCCCGTTCTCTTTAATAATTTCGGTAATAGTTAACTCAGCAAAAACCTTAATGTGGCTTTCCATGTCGCCATAATTCCGGCCATCTTTTTGTTGTAGTGCAACAATCTTCTGTTGCATGGTGCGAATTAATTCAAGACCGGTGCGGTCGCCGACATGTGCCAGACGTGGGAATTCATGACCACCGAAATTACGTTGTGAAATTTTTCCTTCTTTGGTGCGGTCGAATAACGCACCCCAAGTTTCTAACTCCCAGATTCGATCTGGTGATTCTTTGGCGTGTAGTTCTGCCATTCGATAATGGTTTAGAAATTTTCCACCGCGCATTGTGTCGCGAAAGTGCACCATCCAGTTGTCGCCAGAATTCACGTTACCCATTGATGCAGCGGCGCCGCCTTCAGCCATGACCGTATGGGCTTTACCGAATAACGACTTACAAATAATCGCAACTTTTAAGCCAGCTTCGCGCGCTTCTACTGCGGCTCGAAGACCAGCTCCGCCTGCACCGATTACAACTACATCGTATTTATATCGCTCAAGATTAGCCATGATCGCTCTCTTTAAAAGAAATAAAAATTTGTCCAGGCGCCCGATGCAACAGCGCGAATGTAAATGTCGGCAAATGCCACACCAAATAATGAAATCCAAGCAAATGTTGGGTGTTTATGATTTAAAACTGAAACCCAACTCCAAAGCTTGTAGCGCACTGGGTGTTTGGAGAAATGTCGCAATCTGCCGCCAAGTGTGTGGCGACATGTATGGCAAGAAAGTGAATAAAGCCAAAGTAGAACTGCGTTGTTTAGTAAAACTAAAGTTCCAACGCTCATGTGACCCCACTCGCCTTCCGCATTTTTAAATGCAAGAACTGCGTCAATAGAGAGAAGTACGTTGAAAACTAAACCTGCATAAAAAAACCAGCGATGACCGTTCTGCAGAATAAGCGGGGCGCGAGTTTCACCAGTGTATTTTGAATGAGGTTCTGCAACTGCACAGGCAGGTGGTGACATCCAAAATGCTCGGTAATAAGCCTTTCGGTAGTAATAACAAGTCATACGGAAACCAAGTGGAAAAATCAAAATAAATAAAGATGGTGAAATTCCAATACCAAAATATTTATTATTAAAAGGTTGACCTAATAATGAAGAACCTTCTATACATGAACTTGAAAGGCATGGTGAATAAAAAGGCGAGACTAAAGGTTCTGCAAAATAATATTTATTTTCAAAGGCTCGGAAAGTTGCATAAATTACAAAACTAAAAAGTACCCCAAATGTAATTGCTGGCTGTAACCACCATCGATCGGTTCGAAGCGTGCGTTCTTTAATGGCTGCGCGCGATTGGGAAAATACGCCAGTCTCCATAGCTACGACTCCTCATTCCAGCCCTAAAAATCCCTGAGACCAGTTTCCTATTCTCATCAAGATAGCGCTAGGTTAATTGAGCGTATTTACTTATGAAATCAAGCACACGACTGATAACACTTAAAAAATGGCGGAGGGCGTGGGATTTGAACCCACGAAACTTTCGTTTGCCGGTTTTCAAGACCGGTGCACTCGGCCGCTATGCGAGCCCTCCGTGGAGAAACTTACCTTCTAAGGGAGGCTCTTCAAAATTACGCGGGTAGTTCTAGTAATTCCTCAATAATTATTGCGACGCCATCGTCTTGATGTGGCAACGCAACTGACTTTGCATATTTCCGGGCGTCCGGATGTCCATCAGCCATTGCCCAAGATCTGCTTGTCCACGAGAGCATTGAGAAGTCATTTGGGTTGTCACCGAATGAAACGCAATCGTCGGCAGTCAAACCTAATCGCCCAGCAATTTTTGCAAGCGTTGCGCCTTTACTAACACCATGCGCAGAAATTTCTAATAAAGATTCTTTGGGATTGGAATGGGTAACGTTTACTAAATCGCCAACTTCTTTAGTTGCAATCGCCAACATCTCATCTGAAG
>CANLJW010000054.1:0-5524 GCA_947491605.1 Actinomycetota bacterium
GACATCTCCAGTAACTTTTTCCTTGCCGCAACTAGATAGAAGTGCGCCGCCTCCTACGAGACCAGCACCACCAAGAGCTGCACCTTTAAGAACTGTACGTCGCGATACGCCAGCTCCATTTTTTTCTATTGTCATTCGTTTCTCTATTCTCTTCATAGGCTATGAATAACGTCTCGCCCCCGAGTTGGAACCAAGACGGTGGGAATCTACGCTCACCAAGGTCGTAAAGAACCTACTGGCAGGTAACAATTTGGTCACGTTTTTCAAAAAGCGCTGAAATCTTTACTCATATCTATTAGATACCAGGGTAGAAGCTGCCAATAACCCAGCCAACCCTAGGAATACCGAACTAACCCCCATCGATCCAGCCACGAGCCCGGCCCCGACCGGCAAAATGAATTGGCCAACTCGATTACCGGTTAATCGAAGTGAGATCGCCATTCCGCGTTCTTCAGGTGCGGAAGCAAGTGAGACCCAAGCCATCGTTAACGGTTGGCCAATTCCTAACGCAAATCCCGCTACTAAAATTATTGCTTCAATTATTAAAACATTCGTCGTAAGAATTAAAGATCCAATAGTTATCGTTGCTACTAAGCCACTTAAAATCATGATTCGTTTAGAACCAAACCTTCTACTTAACTCCCCTAAAAATAGCCGTGACAACATTGATGCACCCGATCGAATCGCCAAAATAGTTCCAATTACAACGGGCGATAAATTATTCTCTTGGCCAAATAGCGGTAAGAAAATAACTAATACATCTACCGTTGATGAAACTGCCGCAGAAGTAAAGAGCGCCGACTTTAAACCTGGATTTTTAATTACATCACGCGCTTTAACTTTATGATCGGATGCCGCAACTTTATCTGCAATCGAAACTTTTAAGCTCTTAGTAAATAAAATAGGTAACACTCCAATAAAAGCCAGCACCGCTGAAACTAAAAACGCAGTAGCAGTTGACTTAGGAAGTGAACCATTTGAACCACCAGCTATGCCGCCAAGAAGCGAACCAACCATCTGTCCGAGCGATGCGCTAAAAGTGTAATAACCAAAATATTTATCATACGAACCTGGCTCACTCCGATTAGCCATCATGGTCTGTCCACCAACCATTACAGCTAAATGACCAGTGCCCGCAATTGCAGTAAGGATTCCTAATATTAAAAATGAATTAGCGTTTGAAAGTAGGAGCCCGGTAACTAAGACCGAAAAGCCGCCCCAAATTAAAAACTTCTTCTCGCCAACTTTTCCAACTAGCCGCCCAAATGAAACTGCAAGGGCCACCGGCAAAATCGCATAAAGTGCGCCTAGAACTCCAATTCCAGTTCCATCTAGACCTAGCTCAAGCCCACGATAAGTAATCATTGGGCGAATTACATAGATAGCACCTTGCAATAGCGCGGAATTAAAGAGCGTTAATAGCGCCCATCTTTGGATTATTACCGACCTCATACTTATTACTTTACAGTTTTAACGCGGGATTTCTTCACTAACTTAATCGCGGTAGGCGCAACTAAAACCAATATCAACGAGATATATAAAATCTTCGAAAGTGGCGTTGCAATTAAAGTTCCATAATCACCAGCGCTGATTTGCAAAGCTCTCCGGAATTGCAATTCCAGGTTCGGTCCAAGAATCAATCCAAGAATCAACGGGGTGATCGGCATGCCAAACCTGCGGAATAAGAAACCAACAATGCCAATAGCAATCGCTACTTGTAAGTCAAAGGTAGATCCATTAAGCGCATATGCACCTAATAGCGCAAAACAAGAAATTCCCGCAAATAAATATGGCCGCGGAATCTTTAATAATTGCACCCAAACTCGAACTAGCGGCAAATTCATTACCAACAGCAAGGTATTCCCAATAAATAAGCTAGCAATCAAAGTCCAAATCAAATCTGGATTAGTTGCAAATAACATCGGTCCGGCTTCAATTTGATAAGTCTGAAACGCCACTAAAATTACTGCTGCAGTCGCCGATGTTGGTAAGCCTAAAGCTAAGAGCGGAACTAACGCGCCCGCCGCATTCGCATTATTTGCAGCTTCCGGTCCAGCCACACCTTCAATCGCGCCTTTGCCAAATTCTTCTGGGTGCTTAGATAATTTCTTCTCGACCGAATAACTTAAAAATGTTGGTACTTCCGAACCACCCGCCGGAATAATCCCTAATGGGAAACCAATTGCAGTTCCACGAAGCCAAGGTTTCCAAGAACGGCGCACATCTTCGCGCGACATTAACGCTTTGCCCTTCATGGAAATAATGGTCCAACCAGAATCTTTAAATCGGCTCGCTATATATAGAGCTTCACCCAACGCAAAAATAGAAACAATCACAATCACCGTTTCAATTCCTTCGCTCGCGCTCACATTTCCAAATGCCAATCGCGTTAACCCGGACTGCAAATCAGCGCCAACAAGTCCAAGCACCAACCCAACAGCTAGTGAGATAAAGCCACGAATTTGCGAAGATCCAAGCAGCGACCCCACGGTGGTAAATGCCACCAACATCAAAGCTACATAATCAGCCGATCCGACTTTTATCGCTAAATCTGCTATCTCTGGAGCGGCAAAAGCCAAAATTAAAGTCGCGATTGAACCCGCAATAAATGAACCAATCGCCGCAGTAGCTAGTGCTGCACCAGCGCGGCCGCGCCGTGCCATCTGGTTTCCTTCGAGCGCAGTCATAACCGATCCGCTCTCACCAGGTGTATTTAATAAAATCGAAGTTGTAGATCCGCCATACATTGCGCCGTAATAAATCGCAGCAAACATAATTAACGCAGACGATGGTGCAACTGTGTAAGTAATCGGTAGCAATAACGCAATCGCTAACGCAGGCCCAATTCCAGGTAATACGCCAACTAACGTTCCTAAGAATGTGCCTAACAAACCAAAACCTAAATTGGTAAATGAAAGCGCGCTAACAAACCCATCCATTAAAGAGGAAACGTTGTTCACAAGATCCCCTTTAAGATGCCAGCCGGTAGATCTACATGTAAATATCTAGTAAAAGAAAAATAAGTCACAAAGGCGAATATCAGCCCAATTAACAAAGTTCTACCAAATTTTCGATTCCCAAATGAAAAAGCAATTCCTACAAAAACCACAGTGCTCGCTACTACAAAGCCACCGCGGGTAATTAAAACTATATAAGAGAGAAAAGATAATAAGACAAAAGCAAAACTCTTGTAATCAGACTTCTCAATTTTATCGCCAGCCCTTAGACCCTCTGGCACCGCGGTACCACCACGAATAATTTGGATAGCGAGAATCGCGCAAAGTGCTATCAAAAACCACCCAATAATTAATGGAAATAACTTCGGACTAATCGTCATATTTAAAGCTGGTAATTCGGTGCGGGAGGTATCCCAAATAACTATTAGACCAAGGAGAAGGAGTGAACCCACGAATGCGAGTTCACTCCTTGCGCCTTCTTTTAATTTGAACAAATTAGTTCAATTTCAAAGATTTAAACTCTTAGTAGAGTTTGAAATCCTTGAGGATCTTCAAAATTGCAGCTACTTCTGGTTTTAGCCAAGTCGTAAATGCAGTTCCTACGCGATATTCATCAATCCATGACTTTGCTGTAAGCATCGCTTTCCATGAAGCTGATCCATGGGCAGTATCAATAACTTTGAGCATGTTTAGGTACTCAGCAGCTGGAAGATCAGCCGGAGCCAACATTCCGCGCCAGTTACCGAAAGTTAGGTTGATGTTCTGTTGAATCAAAGTCTTACCTTTAACCACAGTGAGTGGCTTTGGAGATGTAACTGCAAGTAAACGCATAGTTCCAGCAGAAACATACTTTGACCATTCAGAAGTTCCAGCAACACCAGCAACTACACGTCCTGCTAGTAGATCTGGAGTAAGAGTTGCGCCACCTGAGTAGGCAACATAGTTCAAATCTGTTGCAGCAACACCAATAGTTGCAGCAATAGTTGCGATTGTTACGTGGTCAACGCCACCTAAGTTACCGCCACCAATTGCAGTCTTTGGGTTTGCTTTGATTACTGCAAGTAAATCATTGATTGTCTTCAACTTTGAGGCGGTAGGCACTGCAATAACTTCAGCTTCGCGCAAGAACGCTGCAACTGGCTTTGCATTGGTCATATCTAAAGTTGATTTATTTAGTGCAAGACCACCAGGCATAGCAAAACCGGTGATGAGCAACATATCTTTACGATTCTTTTCACCTTGGAAGTATCCAACGCCAAGCGGTGCATTTGAGAAATACTTAACAGTGTATGAACCAAGCAAACCTTCTGCTTTAAGCGCATCGCCAACAGCGATCGCAGTTGTTCCGTATCCGCCACCAATATTTGATGATGATACGAATTCGATTGAAGTTAGTGGCTTAAGATCTTTATATCCCCAAACCTTAGAATCTTTTGCAGTTCCCAATGTTGCAGTAATGCAAGTTAGATCTGAACCTTCAACACCACGGCCGGCTGAAACTAAACCAGCAGCAGCGCATTGCAATCCTGCCGCTGCCTTTCCCTTTGGCACTGCAGCACCATGTGCCGCAACAGTTCCACTCGCGATAAGCGCAACGCTGGCAAGTACTATGCCAAAACGCATTCCAATCTTTTTATTCATATCTATTACTCCCCGTTAAATGTCCCTCCGAGGGAAGAGACTGGGCGGAAATCTACCCTGTACTCAAGATTTTTACAGGTACGCCCGACACCCTCCTGACCTGCAATTACGCTCAAAATGGCATCTCCATCCACCCGCGCATGGGGCGCAATGATGGGGCTAACTATTCTCAATATTTTGATTGCGGTGTTTGATTAGTAGTTTAAGCACATGGCCTTGAACCAAGATCTGCTGACTGGCGCCTCCACCGTGACTTGGAGGAATCTTGTACTTTTTTGATCCGGGTGCATGGATGAACTACAGTGCCACAAACTTTCAGACACTTCAAAACACCAAGAATATGCAAATTCTCTCGGCGAAAGTCTCTGATTTATTTAAAACCAACAAGGATTTATTGATTGAATGCCAAGCTATATCTGCTGCCGTAACAGATATTGAGCAGTATGTAAAGTTTGGGAAAGACTTACCCTGTCCTTATTGCGCACAACTAATTTCAAAACACGCTTTAGTTTGTAATTATTGTCAAGGATCTTTATCTATTGGAAATGCTGAATACATTCGTGTAGTCATAACCGCTAAACCTTACTTAGCCGCCAGGGATGCTGAAACCATAAAACAACTTATGGCCGAGGTTGCTCGTATCGACTCCGAACAGCAAGAACTTCAGCGGATTATTGCCGAAATCGAAGAAGAAAAAAGACAACAAGAAGAATTGAAGGAAATAGAATTCAAAAAGTATCTTCAAAATGCTGAGGGATTTAAGAGGATAGAACGCGAGAAACTAGCAAAAGAAGCAACAAGACAGCTCGACGCAGATTTTGATTCTCTAAAGAAGCTGGTTGGTCTCGCTCCAGATAAATTTCGAAAAGCTGAGAATTTGATGGGGAAAGGAGACATAGAGGAATTTGTTAATTACGTTGTAAAGG
>CANLJW010000055.1:0-5378 GCA_947491605.1 Actinomycetota bacterium
TAAAAGCGCTTTCAAACGTTTATTTGGATTTAAATCTAGGCGAAGTAGTTGGTCTAATTGGGCCAAACGGTGCTGGGAAAACGACAGCTTTTAATGCCATCTCGGGATTAGTGGAAGCAACATCAGGAAAACTTTCACTTGATGGCAAAGAACATAATTGGCCAAAACCGAATCAATTAGTGGATTTAGGAATCGCTAGAACTTTGCAAGGTGTTGGGCTATTTCCAGATTTGACAGTTTTAGAAAATGTGATGGTAGGTGCAAATAAATTTGCAAAGAGTGGACTATTTAGATCAGCTCTTGGGTTATCTAATAAAGATGAATCCCAATTAAAAGAGCGGGCACAGTTAGCCCTTGAACGAGTTTATGCCGGCGAACTTTCAAACCGCCGTGCAGATACGCTTTCATATCCAGATACAAAGCGAGTTTCAATTGCGCGAGCCTTAGTTAGCGAACCGCGTATTTTGTTACTCGATGAACCAGCCGGTGGTTTAGGATCTCAAGATATTTCTTGGCTAAATAGTGTTATTTCTAATTTGAAATCAATCTGTGCCATTATTTTGGTTGAACATCATATGGATGTTGTGATGGCGGTTTGCGACCGTATTTATGTGCTTAATTTTGGTGAAGTAATTTCTTCTGGATCTATCTCACATGTTAGAAACGATCCAGCTGTAATCGCTGCTTATCTAGGAACAAGCGCAGGTGGTGCATGAGCGGTTTAACTGTTAAAGATTTGGTGGTAGATCATGGTGCGATTACCGCTATTAACGGGATTTCATTTACGGTTGAGCCAGGTCAATTAGCTGCCGTAATAGGCTCTAATGGAGCTGGCAAAACCACGCTTTTGCGGACACTTTCCGGATTAAAGCAAGCTAGCAACGGTAGCGCTCAATGGAGCGGCGAACATATTCTTGGAAAAAAACCAGAAAATTTAGTTCGCCATGGGATATCACATGTATCTGAAGGCAAGTCGGTAATTCCAGAGTTAACCGTTAAAGAAAATCTTGCGCTAGGTGGTATCTGGCGAAAAGATAAAAAGGATGTAGTTGCTGTGACAAAGGAAGTTTTGGAGTTATTTCCAAGGTTAGGCGAGCGATTAAACCAACGTGCGGACACCCTTTCTGGTGGCGAACGTCAGATGCTTGCAATTGGTCGCGCGCTAATTTCACGACCTAAATTAATTTTATTAGATGAACCATCACTTGGGCTAGCGCCGCTTGTGATTGAACAAATTTTTCATACAATTGATCAACTTCGCCATAAATTAGGATTAACCATTGTCTTAGTAGAACAGAATGCTATGAGTGCGCTGCGGATAGCAGATATTGGAATCATCATTAACCTTGGAAAAATTGTGGCAACTGGAACGGCGACCGAATTAATCAACGATCCGGCGCTCCATGCCGCGTATTTGGGGTACTGATGCAACAGGCTATTAATGCACTTTTAATTGGAATCAGTAATGGGTTTATTTATAGTTTGATGGCGCTTGCTCTGGTACTAGTTTGGCGATCAACTCGAGTAATTAATTTTGCCCAAGCCGGTCAGGCAATTCTCTCTACATATATTGCATATGAAATCGTAACTAGAACCGATAATTTTATTTTGGCTTTTATTGGCGGTGTCTTAGCAGGCGCACTTGTTGGCGCTGTTGTAGAAATTTTGTTAATGCGGACGCTTTTTAAACATGTGAGCGATGGACCAGTCGCAGCGCTAGCTCCGGTGATTGCTTCGCTTGGGTTATTAGGGCTAATTAGAAGTGTCATTGGAATGGTGTGGGGCAATGATCAGAAACCATTTTTTCCACCGGTCTCCACAAATGGATTCACATTTGGTAGCACAACTGTCCCGTTTTCACGCATGAATCTGCTGATCGTTGTTGGCGCGGCAACGGTAATGATTATTTTTACTCTGATATTCCAGAAGAGCAATTTAGGTCTTGCACTTAGAGCTGCGGCATTCCAACCAGAAATTGCACGATTAGCTGGGATAAGAGTTGGCGCGATTCGAACAACCGGCTGGATTTTCGCAGGAGCTGCCGGCGCTGTCGCCGGAATTCTAATTTCACCTAATGATGCGATCACACCGTACTCACTTGATTCGCTTTTGATTTTTGGATTCGTAGCTGCCGTGATTGGTGGACTCGAAAGTTTAACTGGTGCTGTGGTCGGTGGCTTAACTCTTGGAATTGGACTCTCGTTTATTCTTACTTATATTGGAACATCACTTATTTTCCCAGCAACATTCGTTGTACTAGCCCTGGCGTTAATAATTCGACCTCAAGGTTTATTTGGCAGCAAGGCGGCGCGAAATGCATAGCCTGCGTCGACTCTTCTTATTTATATTTTCAACTTTGATTTTGCTTGCGCTCTCGCTAAAAATTGAAGAGCTCCGAGTTTATCAAGGTGCTCAAATTGCAATTTACGCGCTAGGTATCAGTTCAATTGTTTTATTGACTGGTTACTCCGGACAAGTCTCACTTGGCAATGGCGCTTTTATGGCAATCGGCGCATATACCGCAGCGCTAACTCAAATTCATTGGCATCTGCCACTCTTCTTTACCTTTGTAGTTGGCACGTTTTCAGCAGCGCTGGCTGGTGCAATCTTAGGCGGCGGCGCAGCTCGGTTATCGGGGCCTTACTTAGCGGGTGCGACCCTTGCGCTAGCAGTTGGCTTACCTACACTTGCAAATCAATTTACAATTCTTAATGGTGAAACCGGATTGGATTACACTTCAGGTACACCACCAACATGGTTTGGCGAAAGTTTTACTTTATATAAATGGTTTTTTTGGATCGCTTTAGTAAACGTTATGTTGATGATGTTCTTTCTTCGAAATATTACGTCAAGTAGATATGGCCGAACTTGGAAAGCGCTCCGTGGTAATCCAGTCGCGGCCCAACTTTCCGGCATCCAAGTAGGTGGATCAAAGGTCTTGGCTTTCACGATCAGCGCCGGGGTGGCTGGCCTAGCTGGCTCGCTTTTAGGCATGATTGGCTTCGTCGGCCCAACGGGATTTGGGCTTGGCCTCTCGTTTGCGCTCGTAACAGGGGCGGTTCTATCTGGTGTAACTAGCCTCGCAGGTAGCATGCTTGGGGCTGTAGTTCTGGTTGCGATTCCAGAGTTGGCCAGCGTCATTGCACATCGACTTGGCGATACTGAACGCGTAACCTCAAATTTGCCGGGCTTGATAATGAGTACGTTATTGATTTTGACGGTGCTGTTTACTCCAAACGGCCCAGCAGAACAGATACGTAAACATAAAGCACGGAAGCACGGAAGCAGTAAAGCACGGAAGCAGTAAACCCCTCGATGAAAGGAAATACATGATCGGTTCAAGACGCAAAGGGCTCGGTGTAGTAACAACTGCGGCCATTGCAACCAGCGCACTGCTGATATCTGCGATTCCGGCACATGCCGAAGTTGGAGTGAGCAGCAGCGAGATAAAACTCGGCATTACCGTCCCCCTGACCGGCCCAGCCGCAACTGGATATAGCAAAGTCGCGCCAGCCATGAAAGCATATTTCGCGTATGTAAATGCTAATGGTGGCGTAAATGGCCGCAAGATTAACTTAATCATTAAAGATGACAAGTACATCCCACAAGAAGCCATTAACATGACCAACGAATTAATTTTGAAAGATAAAGTAATGGCAATTGTTGGCGCGCTCGGAACTGCAAATAATTTAGCGGTTGCAAGCAAAGTACAAATTGCTAGCCGCGGCGTACCAAGCCTCTTTGTAAATACTGGATATAGCGGGTTTGCGGATAAGAAGAAATTCCCAACAACTTTCGCACTATTTCCTTCGTATGCAATGGAAGCAAAAGCCATTGCAGCGTATTTGAAAGAAAACCTGCCAACTGCAAAAACTTGCGTACTGCTCCAGAACGATGACTTTGGTGCTGATGCTGCTGCAGGTTTCAAAACTGGTGGCGTAACCTTCACTGAAACTGTTAAATATGTTTCAGGTACCCAGAGCTCAGCTACCGGTCAAACTTGGATCGGTAAATTTGCTACTGCTAAATGTGAAGTTGTTGTGCTATTCGGTGTAGGTACCGCTAACGCAATCGCACTCGGCGTTGCCGCTGCTGGTGGCTACAAACCACAATGGATCCTTGGTTCAGTTGGTTCGGATGTCACAACCATCAAAGCCACGCTAAATAACCCACAAGCTACTGCGCTTATGAATGGCGCAATCGGTGCTTCTTGGGCCCCAGATTCAGCTGATTTGACGGATGAATATGTAAAACAATTCCGTGAAATCAACACTACTTATAACGCCGGCGCAGTCTTCGATAACAACGTAATGGTTGGTATGAACTCAGGCCTCTTGGTCGTGCAAGCACTTCGTGCAGCTGGCTCAAATCCAACTCGTAAATCGCTAATTGCAGCGATTGAAAAGAAGGGCTCAACATTTGCAACTGCTGGTTATTCAGCTCTTGGATACTCAAAAACTAGCCACGTTGGCCAAACTGGATTCTGGTTTGGTAAGTACAACCTTGCTGGTGAACTTAAGTCAGTAGATGGTAAGTACACCATGTACACCACCGATTCAGCAGCTGGTCCAGTTGTAAAGACTGAACAGAAGCGTCTGCCAATGCCAGCGAAAGGATTACCAAGTAACTCATGAAAAATCTAATGAGCAAGAAAAATAAAGTCATTGCCTTCTTGGCATCGACTTCGCTAGTTACTATGACGATGGTCGCGCTTCCAAGCGCGGCTCGTGCAGCAGATCCAAGTTGTACCGACCTAGTTGTAATTACGCAATGCGTAGGCGCAACATCCGATGGCGCACCTTATCTTGTACAAGTGCCAGCAAAATTTACTGGAACGCTATTTCTCTTCTCGCATGGATACCGACACTTTGTTGATATTCCTGCTGGAATTCCAGTAGTTGGTGGCTACACCGTAACTAACACGCCACAACCAGCTCCTGGTCGCACTGTGGCAGAAATTACTCAGGTTGCAACCTCGATGTTAGGTAAAGGATATGCAGTTGCGGGTTCTGGTTTTGCTCGTCAAGGCTGGAACGTCGATAGCGGTTTAAAGACCAACGTCGAGTTAATTGCAATCATTAAAAAGCAATTTCCAAAAGTAACCAAAGTTGTAGCTTGGGGCGAATCACTTGGTGGATTTATAACTCAAGCACTCGCTGAAAAGTATCCAACTCTGGTTAATGCTGCGGCGCCACTTTGTATGGCTGCCGGTTCGGTAGAAGCTGCATTAACTATGGCTGGCGATGCGGTTTGGGGTTTGAAGACTTTCTTCGATCCAACAATCGTGGGTAGTAATTATGCGGCTGGTGCTGCAGGTTACGCGCAAGCAATGGGAGATATTGTAAAAGTTCTTACAGTTCTTGGAACTTTACAAGCTG
>CANLJW010000056.1:0-5330 GCA_947491605.1 Actinomycetota bacterium
ACTTGGGGCGAGTCTGGTTCAATAAAATTCGTCATCTATGTTGATGAAGTAGATCCATCTATTTTTTATCTTTATGAATTATATGAAAATCGCGGGGAGTTTGAAAAGCACACTAAGACCGACTACATCTCGGTTTTCAGCGGGAAAGCTAAGCCGCTACTTAGAGAACCATCCCAAATTTTCCGTGGCGTTCCACTTGTACCTAATCCAAAGTCAGAAAAGGGCAAAGTGTGAGCGCAAAATATATTCACCCATTCTCTTTCGGCGACCGGACCCAATCAGATTTACTCGGTGGCAAAGGGGCAAATCTTGCAGAGATGGTGAAAATTGGATTACCAGTTCCGCCAGGTTTCACGATTACAACTTTGGCATGTCGTGAATTCCTACTCACGGGTGAGATTCCAAGCTTATTACCAGAAGAACTTGAAGCAGCCCTAATAAATTTGGAGAAAGAATTAGGTAAAAAATTTGGTGATCCAAAGAATCCACTCTTAGTCTCAGTTCGTTCTGGTGCAAAATTTTCGATGCCGGGCATGATGGAGACAGTACTAAATGTTGGGATGACGCCAGAAGTTGCGGAAGCGTTAGCGCAACAGACCGGCAATCCAAAATTTGCCTGGGATTGTTACCGAAGATTTGTGGATATGTACGGCCGAATTGTTTGCGAAGTTCCACTTAGTGAATTCCACAAGATACAACAGAGAGTATTAAGCGCTTTTGGTGTAAATGCAATTTCTGATTTGGAAGTAGATGGGTTACAAGCTTTAACCGATGGCTATATAAAAGAAACTGAAGCGTTAACGGGTGAAACTTTTCCAACCGATCCAAGAGAACATTTAACTAGATCGGTACAAGCCGTCTTTCATTCTTGGAATTCAGAGCGAGCCCAACTTTATCGCCAACGAGAACGAATTCCGTCAGATCTCGGTACTGCAGTAAATGTGCAGTCAATGATATTTGGCAATCTCAGCGATGATTCGGGAACTGGCGTTGCATTCACTAGAGACCCAGCAACTGGCGAAACTGGAAGTTATGGCGATTACTTAGTTAGAGCACAGGGCGAAGATGTTGTCGCCGGAATTCGAAACACTATGTCGTTAGATGATATGGCTAAAGAATTTCCTAAAGTTCACGGAGAGCTTGAAAAAGTAATGGCGAATTTAGAAACACACTACCGCGATCTCTGCGATATCGAATTTACAGTCGAAAAGGGCAAGTTGTGGATTCTGCAGACCCGCGTGGGAAAACGGACCGCCGAAGCGGCTTTTAGAATTGCTGTTCAATTGGTGGATGAAGGAAAAATAACAATCGATGAAGCGCTAATTAGGGTGGGTGGCGCACAATTAGCTCAACTAATGTTTCCACAATTTGATTTACGTGGCTCAGTGAAAGAACTAGCTCGAGGAATTCCTGCTTCACCAGGAGCGGCAGTCGGCGCGGTGGTTTTTGATTCAAAACGTGCGCTAGATGCTTCACGAGATGGCAAGAAAGTTATTTTAGTTCGCCGTGAAACTAGTCCTGATGATTTAGTTGGAATGGTGGCGGCGCAGGGAATTCTTACCAGCCGTGGTGGAAAAACTTCACACGCAGCGGTCGTAGCGCGAGGCATGGGAAAGACCGCAGTATGTGGAACTGAAAGTATTACCGTTGATGAGAGCGGCGGATTCTTCACAGTGGGTGGTGAGAGTGTTTATGAAGGTGAAGTAATTTCAATTGATGGATCAACTGGCGCGGTTTATCTAGGCGAGCTGCCAGTTGTTGCATCGCCAGTGACTTCATATTTGGAAGGCTTACTATCTTCTGCAAGTGATGAAGCATCACCAGTAGTTAAAGCAGTAGATCGAATTTTGACACATGCAGATAAAATTCGACGGCTAGAAGTTCGAGCTAATGCCGACACTCCTGAAGATGCAATTAGAGCTCGAATTTTAGGTGCAGAAGGCGTTGGACTTTGCCGAACGGAACATATGTTTCTTGGACCAAGAAGGTCATACGTTGAACGGTTAGTGCTTGCTGAAAATGAAGATGTACAACGTGGCGTAATTGGCGAGATGGAAGTTCTACAACGAGCTGACTTTGTCGGGATTATGATGGCAATGTCTGGCTTACCGGTAACGGTTCGTTTGCTTGATCCACCGCTCCATGAATTCTTGCCACCACTCGCTGAATTAACTGCGAATATGTCTCGGGCTGAAGCGCTAAATAGCGAGATTTCAGCGCGAGACAGCGCAGTTTTCGCTGCGGTTAAACGGATGCATGAATCAAACCCAATGCTCGGGCTTCGTGGCGTTCGCCTAGGAATTCTAATTCCAGAGTTATATAAAATGCAGGTGCGTGCGCTCGTACATGCGTTAATTGAAGTTCGCAAATTAGGGCACGATCCAAAACCTGAGGTAATGATTCCGTTAGTAGCGACACAGCGCGAACTACTTTATTTACGCGAATCACTCGAAGATGAAATCAGTAAAACCCTAAAAGGAACTGGGCAAAGTGCAACGATTCCAATTGGCACAATGATTGAAACGCCACGCGCTGCGATTACTGCAGAGCGGCTAGGTGTTTACGCAGACTTTTTCTCGTTTGGCACCAACGATTTAACGCAATTAACTTGGGCGTTTAGTCGTGACGATGTTGAATCCTCATTCTTGCCAAGGTATCTTGATTTAGAACTACTTCCATTCAATCCGTTTGAATCGCTAGACCAAGCCGGTGTTGGAATTTTAGTTAAAACTGCTACTGATCAAGCTCGCTCTATTAGAGCTGATTTTAAAATTGGTGTTTGTGGCGAACACGGAGGTGATCCATCGAGCATTCATTTTTTCGACAAGATCGGGCTTGATTACGTCTCTTGCTCGCCATATCGCGTGCCAGTGGCAAGACTTGAAAGTGGGAGAGCCGTACTGCAACTAGATGGCGTTAATTCAAATCTAACGCTTGGTTAATTATTTAGTTGAGCGTCCAGGTATTGAAGAGATCAATTTCTTGGTGTATTCCTCTTTTGGATTATTAAAAATTTCTTCAGACTTTCCTGATTCGACAAAGATGCCATCTTTCATTACATAAACGTAGTCAGAGAGATATCTAATTACCCCTAGGTCATGTGAAACCAACACAATCGATAAACCTTTTTTGATTAGATCATTAAAGAGACCTAATAGCTGGGCTTGCGCACTTTGATCGATTGCTGAGGTTGGTTCATCTGCAATCAGAACGCTAGGTTGGGCCGAAAGTGCCCGTGCCACACTAGCTCTTTGACGTTGGCCACCCGATAACTTACTTGGGAATTTCTGCGCATCAAGAGCGCTAATGCCCATGCTTTCAAGTAAATCTAGTGCTGCAACACGCGAAGCTTTCTTATCTAAGCCTTGATGTTGCCGAATTGCTTCAGCTATTGCTTTAACGATTCGCATCCGTGGATTCAAACTTCCATATGGATCTTGAAAAACCATCTGTACTTCTTTACGGAGGGCTCCTTCATAGGTGTTCTTACCGCTTTGAATTGGATTTCCCATAAATGTCACAGAACCCGATGTCGGTAATTGTAAACCCGAAAGAACTCGAGCAAAGGTAGATTTCCCACTGCCAGATTCACCAACAATTCCAATAGTTTGGCCTTTTGGCAATACAAAATTTACGTGATCAACCGCTTTAATTATGTCACCATAAGAATTAAAAGTTACTGACACATCTTTAGCTTCAATAATATTCAAGTGCCATTACCTCGCAATTTCGTCATAGCGTAGACATGAAGACTGATGATTTGATCCGACTTTAATTAGCGGTAAATCTTGTTTTGACTTGCACTTATCTTTAACAAAATCGCATCGCTCCGAGAATCGGCATCCCGCCGGCCAATTTCCAACCGAAGGTGGTTGGCCATTAATTGTCTTTAACTGGCCTTTTGGCTCAACGAGATCGATTCGCGAATTGTAAAGCGCAATTGTGTACGGATGCTTTGAAGACTTAATAGATTTTGAAGGAATTTTTTCTACGGTCGTGCCCGCATGCATGACTACGATGTCATCGCAAATTTCATTAATGAGTGGTAAATCGTGTGATACTAAAATAATTGAGGTATTAAAATCTTTGCGAATCTGCTTAAGGAGTTCCATGATTTCAGCTTGAACTGTTACATCAAGTCCAGTGGTTGGCTCATCCGCCACTATTAGCTCTGGCTGTTGTGCGATTGCGCATGCGATCATTACCCGTTGCTTCATACCGCCAGAAAGCTCATGCTGATATTGCTTCAAAACCGTCTCTGGCCGGCGAATTTGCACGATATTTAAAAGCTCTAGCGACCGTTTTTCAACGTCAGATTTTGGAAAGTTCTCATCTTGCAAAATGGCTTCCGCAAGTTGAGCGCCGATTGTCATTACTGGGTTTGGACCGGCAAGTGCGCTCTGTGGCACGTAACCAATTCGTTTTCCGCGGATTTCATTCCAGACGCTCTGTTTTGCAGTAATCAAATCAATTCCATCGAAAATTAGTTGTCCAGCAGCGATATAGGCCCCACGTCGACCGAGCGTTCCAACCAAAGAACGACAAAGCATGGTCTTGCCAGAGCCAGATTCACCAATTAAACCAATTATTTTACCGCGTTCAATTTCAAGTGAAGCGCTATCTACAATCGAAAGTCTTTTAGCACGAGTTACTCGTACCTCAATCTTTAAATCTTTAATTAAAACTAAGGGATTAGTACTCATCTAAATACCACGGTCTCTTCGAGATATTCCTTCAACAATAAAAGAGAGCGCGACTGCTGACCAACAGAGGGCTAGGCCGGGGAATAAAATCAAACCTGCAGACTCTGTTAAGAACGCTCGACCATCAGCAATCATCGAACCCCATTCTGCAGTTGGCGGCTGTGCACCTAGACCCAAGAAAGAAAGTCCCGAAATAATAATAATTACTAAAATAAAATCGCTAAGGGCATAAGCCACAGTTTCTGAAGATACATTTGGTGTCATATGTTTAAGTATGATGCGTTTTTTTGAGTAGCCTAATGTTTTTGCTGCCTCTATATAATTTTGTTTCGAAACGACAACCGCGCGAGTTCTAGAAATTCGGGCGTATCTAGCCCAGTTTGTAATCGCAAGAATGATTACTATGCTTTTTAGCCCTGAGCCCAAGAATGTCAGCATTGCTACGGCAATAATTAGAAGTGGAAACGCGTTTATTCCATCTATTAGCGATCCAACTAAACTCAAAACATATTTGTTTTTAGCTAGTCCCAACACAATCCCAATAACCGTTCCGATAACTAGCGGGAGGCTAACCCCTAGGAAAGCTACGCCAAGATCAACTCCGACGCTGGAAAACGTCCTAGTCAT
>CANLJW010000057.1:0-5305 GCA_947491605.1 Actinomycetota bacterium
AATGGACTCTTTCTTAGCGTTGAAGATTTACAAAAAGTTTCTGGAATTGGTGGCGCGAAATTCAACGACATAAAAGACCGACTCCGAATTTAAGGCTTGCTCGCGAAACTGACTTTCGACTCCTTTTTTGCGGGGTAGGACTCTGGCTTGGCGTAATAACCCTTTACTTCACGGGGTTTAAGAGCTTATTCGTGGTGGGGGTTGGCGGATTAATCACGCTATTTTCCATTAGAACTAGCGCTGCATTAATTTTAGTATTTTCGATATTGGTTGGATCCAGTTGTTTAGCCTTTCGCGAAGTTAGTATTTCGCAAAACTTGATTGCAAAAATAGCGATTGAAAATCAAAGTGTTGAACTAGTGGGCACCGTTGTAAGCGACTCCAAGATAACTGCCTCCCGAGTTAGCGGAGCTCGAATTAATCAAAAGTCCATAAATTTTCTAATGCGCGCCAACTTAGTAACTGTTGCGGGTAAAGTTTCCAAGGTTCGAATCCCAGTTCGTATTTATAGCCGATCCGAACTAACTTATTATCCGGGTGAAGTAATAAAAGTAAATGGAAAGTTGGGTTTAACTAAAGAGCGACGAGTGAGCGCCGCTCTAAGCAGTAATGAAATCCAGATATTAAGTTATGGCAATTTTTTAGATCGAGGCACAACTCAAATTCGCAGTAAATTTCGCGCAGAGTTAGCTCGTCATGGCAGCGATAGCGCCGCGCTAATCCCCGGGGTCGTTCTGGGTGACACTTCACTGCAATCATCTGAATTCACAATTTTAATGCGCCGGGTTGGATTAACCCATATAACCGCAGTGAGCGGAGCGAATCTAGCGATAGTTACTGGGTTCATCCTTTGGATTTCGCAATGGCTGCTAAAAAGCCGCAGAAAACGAATTTTTATATCGGTTTTTTTCCTGATCGGGTTTATTTTCTTAGTGCGAGCTTCGCCTTCGGTTTTAAGAGCTGCAGTTATGGCAGCAGTTTTGCTATTTGCCAAATCAGAGGGCGAGCAGCGACAGAGCGTGCCAGCGCTCGGCGCCGCAATTTCACTCCTGCTATTAGTAGATCCGTTTCAAGGTGTTGATGCTGGATTTGCGCTCTCGGTATTAGCAACTTCTGGAATCATTTTTCTGAACCAGCCCATCTCCAAATTTTTACAGTTGAAACTCCCAAAATTTTTAGCAGAGCCATTGGCGATACCGATTGCGGCAACCACCTTATGTACCCCAGTAATAGTGGCGCTTTCTGGGCAGATTTCCCTAACTTCGATACCAGTAAATGCCGTGGTAGCACCAGCGATAGCCCCGCTAACAATTATCGGATTTGTAGCTGCGCTAATAATTTCGGTGTTACCCAATATCGCAACGTTCTTACTAAATTTTGGTTTACCTATAGCTTGGTTTATTACTTGGGTGGCGCAACTTGGCGGTAAAGCTCCAGTATTGAAATTGACAAGTGGATTTCAAGGATGGGGAATCTCTGCCGGATTAATTACGTTGTTGGTCTTTCTGTCAATCAAATTTCGCAAGCACTGGAAATTCTTCGTAGCAATTGGACTTTTACCGATCTTATTTTTGCAAAGTCCGTGGTATGTCGGTGGTTTCCCGGGAAAGAATTGGCGAGTTTTGCAGTGCGATGTCGGCCAAGGAGATGCAATGCTGATCCGTACCGCTGCAAATAGTGCAATCGTGGTCGATGTTGGGCCAGACCCAAATTTAATAGATCTCTGCCTTCGAAGCGCAGGAGTAAAGCAGATTGATTTATTAGTGTTGTCGCATTTTCACGCAGACCATGTTGCTGGCTTATCTGGTGCGCTCCGAAACCGCAACGTAATGTCAGTTTGGATTAATCAGAGCGAATTACCAGATTTTGAATATCGCGAAACAATTTCGTTGCTAAAAGACCTTCCAATTAAAAAAGTTAAAGCGGGCGACCGAAGCGAATTAAATTCTAAGTTCGGAAAAATTGTTGCGACGGTGCTCTGGCCTAAAGATTCGAGTTCTGGCAGTGATACCCAATCGCTCGGAGGCGAAGGTTCGGCGATAAATAATGGCAGCATCGCCATCGAGTTTGATTTAGCGGGCGTAACAGTATTTTCTGCTGGTGATTTAGAACCTGAGCCACAAACCGCGTTGTTGCAAAGGGGTTCGTTACACCAAGTAACAATTTTAAAAATGTTTCACCATGGTTCGAAATATCAAGATTTTGCAGCGTTAAAAAAATTATCACCCGCAATAACGCTAATCAGCGTAGGGAGTGGAAACTCATACGGTCACCCAGCCCTTAAAACCATAGCTAGCCTTGATCAAATCGGGTCGAAAACCTTTAGGAGTGATTTGGCTGGCGCAATTTCGTTGGCTTGGAGTTACGATTCGCAGCATCGCATGGTTTTGAGCAGTCGGAACTCCGGAAAAGAATGGTGGCGAATTAGGTGGTCATGAACGCATCAATGGTGCTGATTCAAGGCGCTGAAAGCGTTTTAGTAGATCGCGCTGTTTCGGAAATTTTAAAAGCGAGAGCCGAGGCTGAAGTTACGCAGTTAGATGGCGCTGAAGTTGAGATTGGTCAATTTGCGGACGCGACGGCACCATCGTTATTTTCCGAATCTAGAATTTTAGTTATCAAAGATATGCAAGATTTAGTGATGGATGTGCAAGAAGAAGTAGAACGTTACTTAACAGAACCAGACCCAGCCTTACTTTTAATTTTTACCCACAAAGGTGGCATCAAAGGAAAAGCGCTACTTGAAAAAGTTAAGAAGCTAAAGCCCGAAGTAATTACCTGTGAACCTATAAAAAAAGAGAGTGAAAAATTAGATTTTGTGCGGCGCGAATTTGTTAGATTGCAACGTAAAATTGATAACGACGCAGTGCAAGCCCTGGTGGATGCGCTTGGCAGCGATATCCGAGAGTTGACCGGAGTCTGTAGCCAAATAGCATTTGATACACCAAATCCAAAAACAGCAATTTCAGTAGCGGATGTAAATAAATATCAGCAAGGACGGATTGAAACTACGGGATTTGATGTTGCTGATGCCACCCTTGATGGAAACCCGGAAGCTGCGCTAATTGCACTTCGAAATGCACTTGCAACTGGTACGGATCCAGTAATGATCACTAGCGCTTTAGCGAGCGCGATTCGCACACTTGCAAAAGTTTCTGGTGCGCCACGAGGTGCTAAGTCATTTGAATTAGCTGGATCCCTTGGGTTAGCGCCGTGGCAGATTGATAAAGCACGACGCCAACTCAGTAATTGGTCGCCAGCTGCAATTGCGCATGCGGTTCAAGAAGTTGCTACTGCGGATGCCGCAGTAAAAGGAGCAGCGGTTGATCCGATTTACGCTCTAGAACGAGCTATATCTGCGATAGCTTCTGGGCGAAAAATGGCCAGTTTGAGTCGAAGCTAAGCAGGCTGGTAGCCTTACCGCCTTAATCAGCCGAAGGTCCCTTAGGCGAGAATAGATAAGTAAAGATGGAAGGTTTAGTTCGTGGCCAATATTAAGTCTCAGATCAAGCGTATTAAGACCAATGACAAAGCTCGTGAGCGGAACAAATCTGCGCGTTCAACCATTAAGACCGCGATTCGCCGTTTCCGTGATGCGCTTACTTCTGGCGATAACAAGGTAATCACAACTGAACTACAAAAAGCTTCCCGTCTTCTAGATGTTGCCGTAGCAAAAGGTGTTCTTCACAGTAACCAAGCTGCTAATAAAAAATCTGCAATGGCAAAGTCAGCTCACAAAGCTGGCGTTAAGTAACATCTTCGGTCTTGTTGGACCGAACCGGGTTTTAAGTGTTTAAAGTCGGGATTAGGTGGATTAAGCAATGCCTGCAATCTCGTTAAGCAAAGCGCCACAACCGGCCGCAACCGATCCAGCGCAGATCCGTAACTTTTGCATCATCGCTCACATTGATCACGGAAAATCAACGCTAGCCGATCGAATGCTTGGCATAACCGAAGTCGTTGAAGCTCGGAATATGCGTGCGCAATATTTAGATCGCATGGATATCGAACGCGAACGCGGCATCACAATTAAAAGTCAAGCTGTGCGATTACCTTGGCGTTCTGGAATAGATGGCAATGAATATATCTTGAACATGATCGATACCCCGGGCCATGTTGATTTCACTTACGAAGTTTCGCGCTCGCTTGCGGCAAGTGAAGGTGCTGTTCTTTTAGTTGATTGTGCCCAAGGTATTGAGGCGCAAACACTTGCAAATCTATATCTTGCAATGGAGAACAACTTAACCATTATTCCGGTGCTAAATAAAATCGATTTACCTGCAGCCCGCCCAGAGAAATTTGCGGAAGAACTTGCAAAACTAATCGGTTGCCAACCAGAAGATTGTTTGCGAGTCTCTGGGAAAACTGGGGCTGGTGTAAGTGAATTACTTGATCAAATTGTGAAACAGATTCCACATCCAATTGGAAATCCAGATGCGCCAGCTCGCGCGCTAATTTTCGATTCAGTTTATGACACATATCGCGGCGTGGTTACTTACGTGCGAGTTTTTGACGGGAAACTTTCACCTCGCGATCAAATTCAAATGTTCTCAACTGGGGTAAAACATGAAATGTTGGAAGTAGGCGTAATCTCGCCAGAACCAGTGGCAAGTAAAGGTCTAGGAGTTGGCGAAGTAGGTTACTTAATTACTGGCGTGAAAGATGTTCGACAATCTCGAGTTGGGGATACCGTCACGACCCATAACAATCCAGCAACAGAAGCACTCGCCGGCTATAGCGACCCGAAACCAATGGTTTTCTCTGGGCTTTATCCACTCGATGGCGATGAATATCCAATGCTTCGTGAAGCGCTAGATAAGTTACAACTTAATGACGCTGCTTTAGTTTACGAACCAGAAACTTCCGCAGCGCTCGGTTTTGGTTTCCGTTGTGGTTTCTTGGGGCTATTACATATGGAGATCGTGCGCGAACGGTTAGAACGCGAGTTCAATTTAACTTTAATATCAACAGCACCGAACGTGGTTTACCGAGTTACTTTAGATACTGGAAAAGAATTAATAGTTACCAATCCAAGCGAATACCCAGATGGAAAAATTGTTACGGTTGCAGAACCTATCGTGCGAGCTACTGTTTTAGCGCCAGCAGAGTTCATTGGAACAATAATGGAGTTATGCCAACAACGCCGTGGCACGTTATTAGGCATGGATTACCTATCTGAAGATCGTGTTGAAATTCGTTACACAATCCCACTTGCTGAAATTGTCTTTGATTTCTTTGATAATTTGAAATCCCGCACCAAGGGGTATGCATCCTTAGATTACGAACCAATCGGTGAAGCTGAGGG
>CANLJW010000058.1:0-5289 GCA_947491605.1 Actinomycetota bacterium
ACTCTAAACTCACGCCTGTGCTAGCAATCGTGGCTCCTGGTCAAGGAGCGCAAACGCCGGGCTTTCTCAACCCTTGGGTAGAGAGCGCTCGAGTTCGTGACCTCTTATCTTGGTGGTCAGCGGTAGCTGAAGTTGATTTAATCCGGTTAGGAACTACCGCAGATGCTGATGAAATTAAAGATACCGCTAATGCGCAACCGCTAATTGTTGCAGCTGGATTAGTTGGTGCACTTTCACTCTTCCCACATCCATCGGATGCTTTTAATAAGGTCGGAGTTACAGCTGGACATTCCGTCGGTGAATTAACCGCTGCTGCTGGGGCTCGAGCAATTACCGCCGAGAGCGCAATGGTCATAGTTCGCGAGCGCGGAAAAGAGATGGCTAAAGCTTCGGCGCTAACGCCAACTGGAATGTCTGCAATTTTAGGTGGCGAGCGCACAGCAGTGCTCTCTGCGATATCAGCCCTTGGCTTAACAGCTGCCAACGATAATGGTGCCGGCCAGATTGTGGCTGCTGGTGATTTAAAGGCTTTAGCCAAACTTGGTGATAATCCACCCGATGGCGCGCGGGTTCGTGCACTCTCTGTTGCTGGTGCATTTCATACCTCTTATATGCAGCCGGCGCTAGATCGCTTAACCATGCTTTCGCGCTCAGTCACTGTACGAGACCCACGAACTAAATTACTTTCAAATAAAGATGGCGCAGTTGTTCACCACGGTCGCGAAGTTTTAGATCGAATCGTTGGCCAGATTTCTAACCCAGTTCGGTGGGATCTATGTATGGAAACCATGGTGGACTTAGGCGTTACTGCGGTAATTGAAGTGCCACCCGCTGGGACGCTAATCGGTTTAATTAAACGCGCGATGCCCGGTGTCGAAACCCTTGCGCTAAAAACACCAGAAGATATTCCAGCTGCAATGGATTTAATTGCGCGACATGGAAAACCTAGTTCGATTGATGATCAACCAACTTGGCGTTTAGTTATTGCACCGTTCAGCGGGACTTTTAAGGTTATTGAAAGCGAACTTGGCGGAAACTTAAAAGCTGGAACTGTAGTTGGTCACGTCGAAAATCGCCGTGAAAAGGTGGATTTAATTGCAGAACATGGCGGAACTATTATTGAATTCTTAGCTGAAGATGGTGATCCAGTTTCACCTGGGCAACCACTTGTTCGCTTACATCCGAATGGGCAACGCTAATGGCTTTAAAATTTACTCCGAAAAATCGTAACTCACGTATTCTGGCAGTTGGTGCATATCGCCCATCGCGAATAATTCCAAACTCTGACATTGTAGATCGAATTGATTCATCAGATGAATGGATTAGGGAACGCTCTGGCATCGAATCTCGCCGATTTGCCGGGCCGGATGAATCTGTTATTTCGATGTCGGAAGCTGCATGTAGGCAAGCCTTAACTCGTTCTGGAATTTCTATGGCAGATGTAGATGCAGTAATCGTGGCAACTATTACTTATCCATTTCAAACGCCAAGTGCGGCAACAGAATTAATCGCTTTGTTAGGAAATCCAAAAGCTGCAGCCTTTGATATTTCAGCAGCATGCGCTGGTTTTTGTTATGGCGTAGGTATGGCAAGTGATTTGATTCGAAGTGGTTCGGCAAATTATGTTTTAGTTGTTGGCGTAGAAAAATTATCAGACTTTACTGATCCGGAAGATCGTGGCACTGCATTTATTTTTGCTGATGGCGCTGGCGCAGTAATTATCGGTCCATCGGAAACTGCCGGAATTGGTCCAACTATTTGGGGATCTGATGCAACTAACCGAGATGCAATCTTGATGACACCTTCATGGATAGATTTAAAGAACCCTGAATCTTTAGGTTGGCCCGATATTTCTATGCAAGGCCAGACGGTATTTCGTTGGGCGGTTTATCAAATGGCGCCAATTGGCTTGCAAGCCCTGGCAGCTGCTGGGTTAACGCCAGAAACGCTCGATGCATTTATTCCACATCAAGCCAATATGCGAATCATTGATTCGATGGCGAAATCTATGAAGCTGCCAGAAACCGTGGCGATAGCGCGCGATGTAAAGGTTTCAGGGAATACTTCAGCCGCATCAGTACCAATTGCAATGGATTCATTACTAACAGAACGCCCAGATTTACATGGCAAAACTGCACTAATAATCGGATTTGGAGCAGGATTGGTCTATGCCGCCCAGGCAATAGAACTTCCAGCTGCAAGTAGTAATAAGTAATTACTAATAAATAAGGAGAATGTAAAAATGTCACTATCACCAGATGCAGTACTAGCAGGACTTAAAGAGATTGTTGAAGAGGTCGCAGGTATTCCTGCAGCATCAATCGAACTTGGTAAGAACTTTACCGATGATCTTGATGTCGACTCCCTCAGCATGGTTGAAGTTGTAGTCGCTGCTGAAGAGCGTTTTGGCGTAAAGATTCCAGATGACAAAGTTACTGAACTTGCAACAGTTGGCGATGCCGTTAACTTTATTGTTAACGCAGCTAAGTAACGCTCTATTTATTAGGTTTTAGATAACCGATATGAGCAAACGTCGCGTAGTAGTAACTGGACTCGGTGCTACTACTCCCCTTGGCGGAGATGTCGAATCTACTTGGGCTGCGCTAATTGCGGGCAAAAGTGGGGTACGGACTCTGGCAGGAGATTGGGTTTCATCGATTCCGGTTTCAATAGGCGCACCAATTGCGGTTGAACCAATTGAAGTTATGGATCGCGTAGAAACTCGGCGGTTAGATCGTTCAGAACAATTTGCACTGATCGCATCTCGCGAAGCTTGGCAAGATGCGGGAAAACCAGATATCAATAAAGAGCGATTAGGAGTTGTGATCGCCTCCGGAATCGGTGGCGTAATCACACTTCTTGATGCATATGATGTTTTGAAAAGTAAAGGCGCACGGCTGATAAGTCCACATACAGTGCCAATGTTGATGCCAAACGGACCTGCCGCAAATGTTGGATTAGAACTCGGCGCTAAAGCTGGCGTACATACTCCGGTCAGCGCATGTGCATCCGGTGCAGAAGCAATTGGTTATGCGTTAGAAATGATTCGTAATAATCGAGCTGATGTAGTTCTTGCTGGTGGCGTTGAAGCGGCAATACATGCGCTCCCAATGGCTGGTTTCGCTTCCATGAAAGCACTTTCGACTCGCAATGATGAACCCGAAAAAGCATCTCGGCCATACGATATTAATCGTGATGGTTTTGTGCTTGGTGAAGGTGGCGGCGTATTAGTTCTAGAAGAGTATGACCATGCAATCGCACGTGGTGCAAAAATTTATGCTGAGATTGCGGGACAAGGTTTAACTTCGGATGGTTATCACATAGCCGCGCCAGATCCTGAAGGCAGCGGCGTTAAACGTGCTATTGAAATTGCACTTGCCGATGCCGGCTTAACTACCAAAGATATTGTGCACTTAAATGCACACGCCACTTCCACACCCGCTGGCGATGTCGCAGAGGCTTCCGCTTTAGTTGGCGCATTCGGTGATGAGATTTCACATGTGACTGTATCTGCAACAAAATCAATGACTGGACACTTACTTGGTGGCGCGGGTGCTATCGAAGCGATCTTTGTAGTTCTCGCACTTCATCATCGGCTCGCTCCCCCAACAATAAATGTTGACGAATTAGATCCAGCTGTGAAATTGGATGTTGTAATGAATGTTGCTAGACCATTGCCAGCCGGACCGATTGCTGCGCTAAATGACTCCTTTGGTTTTGGCGGTCATAATGTAGTTCTTGCTCTTAAATCTTACGAAGGAAAGTAAGTGAGCGAAGTAGCGATCGATCCACGCGATCCGCAATTAAGAATTGAAAGAATTTTAGATTCTGGAACTTTCAAAGCGCTTTCCGAAAAAGATAAATCTGGAATGTTGGCAGCCCATGGCACCGTTAGCGGCGTTGCGGTAACAGTTTTTGCCTGCGATGCCACAATTCAAGGTGGCGCGATGGGAAACGATGGCGCCAAAGTTATCTGTGGCGCATATGAATACGCCCGTAAAAATAACACTCCAATAGTTGGAATTTGGCACTCTGGCGGTGCGCGATTACGTGAGGGCGTGCTTTCATTAGATGCATTTGGTCGAGTTTTTCAAGCGATGATTCAAGCTAGCGGAAAGATTCCACAATTTTCATTAGTAGTAGGACCAGCTGCTGGTGGCGGCGCATATGGTCCATCACTTACCGATGTTGTTGTGCTCGCACCTGAAGGCCGAATATTTGTAACCGGCCCAGATGTAGTTCGGAGCGTTACTGGTGAAAATGTAGATATGGCCCGTCTTGGTGGACCAGAACCTCATGGTCGCAGAAGTGGCGTTGTGCATGTTGTCGCCGAAACTGAAATTGAATCTTACGAAGCGATCCGAAAATTAACTTCACTTTTCGGAAATCAAGGCAAAATTACAACCGAAATTCCAGAACTTGATTTAGCTAAACTATTACCAGAATCTGGAAAACGTGCCTATGACGTGCATCCACTAATTGAAGGTTTATTAGATAAAGATTCAGAATCTCAAGAACTTTTCCCTAAATGGGCGCCAAATATCACAATTACACTCGGTCGATTAGGTGGCCGAACAGTTGGCGTGGTTGCAAATAATCCACTTCGACTAGGTGGTTGTTTGGATTCATCTTCAGCAGAGAAAGCTGCACGCTTTGTCAGGCTCTGTGATTCTTTCGGTATTCCACTTGTTGTATTAGTTGATGTACCTGGTTACTTACCTGGCGTTGGTCAAGAGTGGGATGGCGTTGTGCGCCGTGGCGCAAAATTACTTCACGCATTTGGCGAAGCCGTAGTTCCTCGCGTAACTCTAGTTACACGCAAAGCATATGGCGGCGCATATATTGCTATGAATTCCAGATCACTTGGCGCAACTAAAGTATTTGCTTGGCCGACTGCTGAAGTTGCAGTTATGGGAGCGGTAGCAGCGATTCGAGTGCTCCATCGCAGAATTTTGGCCGATGTTCCTGATGATCAACGCGAAGCGATGGAACTTGAATTAGCGGCTGAGCACGAAAAGATTTCTGGTGGCGTGGCACGTGCTATTGAAATTGGCGTTGTTGATGAAATTATCGAACCAAGCATGACGCGAAACGCAATTGCGCAAGCAATTGCAAAAGCCCCACAGTTACGTGGGGCTCATGGCAATATTCCGTTATAAGTTACTTCGTTTTAAAAGCTACCGTTACCGTAATTGAAATAGTCTTTTCGATAGTTGAAGTGTCGTAGTACCCACCTGCTGCAGTATCGGTTGAATCGGGTGATGTAACTTGGGTAGGTCCGCTCTTCAC
>CANLJW010000059.1:0-4783 GCA_947491605.1 Actinomycetota bacterium
CCTCGTTAGCAGTGAGGCGCACTCGACCGGGCTATGCGACGTCTCCAAGTGGTGGGCTTAGTTTACAGGTTTATCTACTAATGAATCTCCTGATTATGTTCAGCATCTGACGGCAATAGCCATGCTCGCTCAGGTGAAAAAGTGAATTCTGCCGTTTCGCCGATGTGAACTATTTCTTCAAATGTTGGATCAGAGACAACTGCTGTAATTTCGCCTTGATTTGTAGCTAGGGTGTATTCAACGTGTGGGCCGTAGAAAATTACATTTTTAACTTTCCCTTGGCCAACCCCGGCAGAAGAAGTTTTTTTCGCTGCAGACACCTGTACTGATTCAGGGCGGAGTAATAAAACTGGCTCACTTGAGGCGATGGCTTTCTCGTGAGCGGCAACTTCTAACTCTTTACCGGCTACAACAATTTTTGCCACACCTACTTTTCTAGCTTTCGCTGAATCAACTTTTATGAAATTGGATCGACCAATAAAATCTGCAACGAAAACAGAGTTAGGTTTACGATAAATTTCATCTGGGGTCCCAACTTGTTCAACTACCGCATTGCGCATAACTACGATGCGATCCGAAAGACTCATGGCCTCATCTTGATCGTGTGTTACAAAAATACTTGTAATTCCCATTTTTCTTTGAATTGATCTAATCTCTATACGCATTTGAGCGCGTAATTTTGCATCTAGATTTGAAAGCGGTTCATCAAAGAGTAAAACTTTTGGACGTACAACCATCGCTCGAGCAAGCGCAACACGTTGTTGTTGTCCACCAGAAATTTGATTTGGTGCGCGGTTAGCTAAATGTTCCAAACTCATTGAATCTAATAATTCCCCTACAGCTTCGCGGATTTTGGTTTTAGACATTTTTTGAACTTTTAATCCATAAGAAATATTTTCATATACGCTCATATGTGGAAACAGAGCATATGACTGAAACACCATACCCATTGGTCGCTTATCTGGAGATAAAGAACCAAGATCTACCCCATCTAGCTGCACTGACCCCGTTGTCGGATTTTCAAATCCAGCAACCATTCGGAGAGCGGTGGTTTTACCACATCCTGAAGGACCTAGAAGTGTTACAAATTCACCAGGCTCAATTGTTAGGTTGAGATTATTAACAGCAATAACTCGGTCGCTCCCATTACCAAACTCTTTTGTCAGGTTCGTGAGCTGTAATCGACCCGTTTTCGCTTTCATTATTTCCTCGTCTCGTTCATTTATTTAACCATAGCCAACGGTTTATAGCTTGTCGTTTTTCTTCCTCTAACTGCAAGATTAATCAATCCCATCACAGTTAAAACTATAACTATCAGGACCACACAAAAAGCAAACGAATTTCCATATCTTCCTTGGTCGGCTTCTGCCAAAATCTTTTGCGTCATGATTGGTGTATCTGCTGTGACTAAGAAAATGATTGGCGAGAGCGTAGTCATGGAATGCGCAAATGCATACATAAGCCCAGTTAAGAAAGCGCCGCGGATTAATGGCAGAGTAACTAATCTAAATGTTCTAAAACCCGATGCTCCTAAAGATGAAGACGCTTCATCGATTGATGGATCAATTTGTTGTAGCGAAGCAATTCCTGAACGTTGGCCGGCAGGGCTTGAACGAATTACATAAACCATAACGATAACAATTGCTCCGCCTAAGATTGCGCCGCCGCCTGATAATTGCGGAATTATTGTATAGCCCCCAATTCTTACCGCATCGTTATATGTAATTGCATACCCGATGCCAATTACAGTTCCAGGCACCGCGATTCCTAACATGCCGAGGAAGTCGAGTATCTGCGAACCTCGTTTGACCCGCCTGATAACTAGCCATGCAATTAACATTCCGACCATTCCTGCAATTGGAGTAGCAATTAAAGCCAAGATAACGGTGGTCTTTACTGAATCACCACCAAATCCACTTAACACATATCGGAAATGTTCAAGTGTCAATGCGTTGTTCACGCCGATAATACTTGCGAAGCTTCCCATTATTACTGTTAAATAAACTACGGCGATTAGAATCGAAACAAACCAAGTTACGGTTAATAACAAATATTTTATTGGGCCAGATTTAATTGGATTTATTCGTCCCGTTGGTTTCCCGGTCACTGAAATAACGCTATTGCGTTGCGACCAAAACCGTTGAATTAAAAATACTAAAAGTGCTGGGATTAGAAGAAGTAAGGAGTACCCAGCAGCGCCAGGTATGTTGTAATCGCCGTTAATTGAAATGTAAGCCCTTGACGCCAAAACCGTATACCCGCCACCGATTATTAATGGGTTTGCCAGGTCAGCAATGCTTTCAATAAAGAGCAGCAAGAAAGAGCCGGCGACTCCAGGGATCAATAAAGGAACTGTAATTGATTTGAAAACCTTCCATCTGTTTGCGCCGAGTATTGATCCCGCTTCGTCAAGTGCTGGATCAAGACTTTTCATCATTCCGAGAAGATTCATGTAAGCGACTGGGAAGAATGAAAGCGTTAAGACCATTACTAAACCGGGATAACCATAAAGAGTTGGCCGCAATCCTAATAAGTCTCTAGTTATTAAACCGCTGCGGCCAAACAAAACAATTACCGCGGTGGCCAACGCAAATGGCGGCGAAATTATTGGAATTAAATTTATTACATGCAAAATTCGTTTGCCTTTAAATTCTATTCTGGTCTGCGTGTAAGCAAGAAAGAAGCCAAGTAAAGTTCCTAGAGTTCCGACTGTCAGGCCAAGTTTTAGAGTGTTTTTAACAATTTCTTGATCGACCAATGATTTAGGTAAGTCCGTAAAAATAACCCGCCCACCGGGATCCATTGCAAATTTAAAAATGTTTGCTAGCGGTAGTAGAACTAGAAGAATTATTATGGCAATTACAAAAATTAACGCAATTTTTGTAAAGATATCAAACTTCGCATTTTTGCGATTTGATTCCATAAAATATGCCTTTCAAACCTTTAGTTAAAAAGGGGCCCGAAGAAATAAATCTTGGGCCCCTTCTATTTAACTGCTTTGTTTCAGTTAACTACTTTGCTGATGAAGTTAGCGCAACTTCTGCGTCAAAACGCTTTTTAAGCGCTACGGCAGCAGTCCCGGCGGCTTCTACGTCATATTTGACAAGTGCTAGTTTTTTCAAATTAACCATATTGCGATTGGCTTTTGCATTTGAATTTGTTAGAACTTGGAATGACTGAGCCTTATCTGGTCCAAGATTTTGAGCTTCGGCTGAGAGCGTGAAGTCGATGTAAGCCTTGGCCGCTAATGAGTTTTTAGCGCCTTTTACTAGGCCAACTGCGCCAACTTCATAACCAGTTCCTTCTGATGGGAATGAGACGACTACTGGGTTACCCAAAAGTTTCGCTGCAGTGCAATCGTGTGAGAAAACAAGTCCGACTGCAATTTCACCGCGTCCAAGTGGACCGGTTGGGCCAGCGCCGCTTCGAGTATAGGAAAGTACATTCTTATTTAATAATTTCATGTAATCGATCGCAGCGTTTTCACTGCCAAGACGAATTACTTGGGTATACAACGCGGTGTAAGCAGTTCCTGATGTACCAGGGTGCGCCATCATGATGTTACCTTTAAGTTTTGGGTTTAATAGGTCTGCCCAAGATGTTGGAGCTCTAAGTCCAAGACGCTTCAATTCGTTAGTATTAGAGCAAAAACCAAGTGCGCCTGTATATACACCAGTCCAATATCCATCAGCATCTTGGTGCGCTGCAATTAACATGGCGCGGTTTGGTGACTTATAAGTATCTAGGACACCAGCAATACGGCCCGCGATATAAGTGTCGTTTGGTCCGCCATGCCAAATATCAAACTCTGGATTATTTTTTGAGGCAATTAATCGAGTTAAGCCTTCGCCAGCAGATAATCTAACAAACTTAGTTGTGATTCCAGTTTTTTTCTGGAATGCAGTTGTCATCGTCGAACACCAAAGTTCTTGAGCGCCACAGAGCACATTTAGCGTTCCGCTTAACTTACGGCCTTCGCCATAAACTAATTTGTTATCTATCCTTGAACAAAGATAGGTAACTCCACTAATTGTCTTTACGCTACCTTCGGTTGCGCAAGTTGCGCCTTTAAAGTCTGTTGCAGCATTTGCAGGAGCGGTAAATACCGCAACTAATGAAAGCACCAACGCAGAGACTGCGCTGAGCGAAATTAATTTACTTTTTTTCATTTTTACCTTTCTTACAACTTTGTAATAGTCGGATCGCAACGAGGGGTTGCTATTAAGAAGTAAGATTACTGAAAAGTAACGCTGAATCCTAGTTATAGCCTTTTAAAATGACTATCCTGTATTCATGAGTAGTGCTACCTTCGATAAAAGCCCAGAGCAACAAGCTGTTGAAGATAAGGAGAAAGGTTTGCGAACCCACGACATCCCAACTCCTGAAGCGCTAACTGAATTTATGAAAAAAGGGTGGGCGGAATCACCGCTAACCGGAATTACACCTTCTCGTGCAATCACGTTTTGCAAAGTTCGTCGAGAGAATCTTTCCAAGAAATTTGCTGGTGTGCGATTAGTGTTTCCTTCTGGTTCGTTAAAAGTAAGAAGTAATGATTCTGATTACCGGTTTCGTGCGCACTCTGCTTATTCTTGGTTAACCGGAATAACAGCAAGTGACGCGGTTCCAGATTCTGTTCTAGTTATGGAACCAAATGCATCTGGGCACGATGCTCTTCTATTTATTCACCCTCGATCACCTCGCAACACTGATGAGTTCTACCGAAATTCTAAACACGGTGAATTTTGGATTGGTCGCCGAATGACTTTAGAAGAAACACAGAAAA
>CANLJW010000060.1:0-4626 GCA_947491605.1 Actinomycetota bacterium
AATGGCGCATATAACTTCGATGTATTTGATCCACCGCATTACCGAGCTAGCAAAGCCGCTTTAGACACTTTAACTAAAGACCTAGCCCGTCGTTATGCCAACGAAGGAATCTCGGTCAACTCAATCGCACCAGCAATGACTGAATCCCCGTTATTTAGCGTTGTAAGTAAAGAAGTATTAGAAAAAGCACTTGCACAAATGCCACGTGGTCACGCGATGAAACCATCCGAGATCGCGGCCTGGGTTGGCTTTCTTATCTCGCCCGCCGGCGATGTCTCAAGTGGGAATGTGATCATCCTCAACCAAGGACGGGATGTTCGTTAACGGTAAGACTCGGGCGCTTTCTTTAGCTCTTTCCATTGTTCTGGTCCATGTCCGTAAATTACAAAAGCATCGCGATCCTTTGCTAATTTCAAAATTCGATGCGCAGTAGCTAACGCTTCTTCTGGATTTGTTGAATCAAGACAACCTTCGGCAACTTCACTCTCGCGCGAAATTGCATCACTGGTAAGTAAAACCGATCCGGTCTCAGGCAAGTCAATTAAGAGCGCCAATTCACCTGGGGTATGGCCCGGTGCATGCAAAACTTTAAAGCCGGGACCTAAATCAAAATCTTCATCAACCAAGATGTATTCGCTATCGGGCCATTCAAGTGGTTGTTTGCCGCGCCAATAAATAGGTTTTGGCAACGCACGCTCACCAGCGCCAATCAAAATCGGAACTCCGGGAAAAGCTCCGATATTTCCAACATGATCAATATGGGTATGCGAAATAATTAATAGATCTAAATCGGATTTACGAAACCCCATTTTTGCTAGTTGTGCTTCAGGTTGGTTCTCTTGTGTAAGTTCCAATACTTTCCCGAATTCGCCTAAGTTATCTTCGGCCGAAGCTGCTTCAACATCATCTGCATACTTCTTAGCAAAACCAGTATCAAGTAATACTTTCTCACCAGCACTTGTCACAATTAAGAATCCAGGAATTCCAATTATCCGACCATTTGCATGGACTGTGAAAAGGCCAAAATCCAAAACAGTCAATGAAATCGGGTGACCAGATAACCGTTGCCTATTAACCATGAGGCTATTTCAGCACACTTTCCAATAACTGGTAAAACTTATGAAAATTCTTTACCCTTCAAGTGTGAGTGAAATCAAAATCTCGGTACCGCCGCTAGCAAAACTCCAATCCAGATGGAGCGAGAAATGGCGTGCATTCGATCCAGAGATTCTCCCGATGCCATTTGCAGTTATGGATTATGAATTAGCTGCGCCAATAAAAGCAACGCTTACCTCATTAATCGAAAATTCCGATGCTGGATATCTTGGGAAAATTCCAGAACTTCCTGAAGGGTTAGCGCATTTTGCGAAAGCACGATGGGGATGGGATATCAATCCATCACAAGTAAAAATCGCTCCCGATGTTGGCGTCGGAGTTATCGAAATTGCACGTTTGGTTACAAAACCTGGCGATAAAATTTTGATCAATACTCCGGTCTATTACAACTTCTACAATTGGATCACCGAACTCCATTGCACACTTGTAGATGCGCCGTTAAAAGAAAATAACCTTCGCTATGAATTAGATTTTGCCGCTATCGAAGCAAGTTATGCCACCGGAGTTAAGGTTCACATTCTCTGCAACCCACATAACCCAGTCGGTGCGCTCTTCACAAAAGCTGAACTCGCAGAATTAGCGGAGTTAGCTAAAAAATACGGGGTACTAATCGCATCTGATGAGATCCATGCACCGCTGGTTTATCGGGAAAATCCTTTCACGCCATTTCTTGCCGCATCCGAAACTGCGCGCGAAGTAGGAATTGCATTCCTCTCTGCCACAAAAGCATTTAACATCGCCGGTTTGAAATGCGCCCAGATCGTCGCGCAAAGTGATCAAATGTTAAAAATCACGGAACGTTTGCCATTAGCTGTACATTCGCGCGCATCTCTATTTGGCGCAGTTGCATCATCAGTTGCCTATAAAGAGTGCGGGCCATGGCTAGATGCAGTAATTGTTGAATTAGATAGCTCTCGTAAGTACTTGAAAGAGTTAATCGATAAGACAAAGCTAAATATCAAATACCGCGAGCCTGATGCTAGTTATTTCGGATGGCTAGACCTGCGAGAACTTCACTTAGAGGGGGATATCGCCAATCGCTTCATCTCCGAAGGAAAAATCGCAGTTGCTCCCGGTAATTACTACGGTCCATCTGGAACTGGTTTTATCCGGATAAATTTTGCGACTAGCCGTGAATTAATTGCCGAAGCAGTTACCCGAATTGCAAAAACTTTAACTTAACTTCTTACCAATCGATTACTGCGTTATCTTCCCAGAGCGCTCCAGTTACATCGCCAGCGCTAAATTCTCGAGTTGCTAACCAGATTGCAGTCGCTGCACCTTCCGCAGCACTTCGCGGCGCATCTGGACCACCCATATCGGTTCGCGAATGATTAGGACAGATCGCATCAACCAATACTCCGCGTGAACCTAGCCCGGTTTCATGTGCAAGATTTCGCACCAAGGCATTTACACCAGCTTTACTAACGCGATAAGGCACGAGCCCGCCCGTATTACCCGGCCCAGACATCCGCCCAAGGCATGCCGAATAAATAATTACCCGCCCACTTCGATTTTCAACCATTACCGGAGCTAGCCCATTTACCAGAGTAAAAACCGCATCTAAATTAATCGCAAGCACTCGCCGCCATTCCGTATCAGTTGTCTTAAGCGTCTTCGACATCTTCTCGCTCATCACACCATGAGCCAACATCAATATCTCAACGGTGCCAACACTTTGAATCTGCGCAATCACATTTCGAGTTGCTTCACTATCTGCCAAATCAACCGGAAACGTTTTAATTGCGATATTAGGAAACTCACTCCCTAATTTCGCCGCCGCTTCCTGTAACCGGTCCGCATCTTTTGCTACCAGCGCTAAATCAAAGCCCGCCGCACCTAATCCGCGTGCGCTCTCAAAACCCAAGCCCCGGCTTGCACCACTTACTACCGCTAACCCCATCGCGAGCCGTTACGGGATTAGGGTGTTAGCGAAGATTTGCCATGCCAGCGCAGACTTAGCAACAAGCGAGAGCGTGATGTAGGTGCGCTCGCCCCGCATGTAATCGCTCCACTTACCGACCTTCTTATATTGCAACCATTGCACTAGCGCGAATGAATTGAAAAACACGAAGATAGTAAAGACGATTCCGTAAACAAATGCAGGGGCTGAAGTATCGCTCACGCCACCAATAGATAAAACATAAAACATTAGTACTACCCAAGGCACAATCCCAGTTATACATCCAAAGATAAACGGCAACCATCCGCCATTACCTGGGTTCTCATACTTCTCTTGTAACCATCCAAATAAAATCATCGAAGCGTTTACACCAAAGATAGAGATGATTGCCGATATTTCAGCAACCCCCGTTACTTGGGCAATTAAAACAATCATCACTGATGAGCTAATCGAGTATTCGACCCATCGGAAGTAATTTCGTTGTGCCGCAAGACCAGCGCTATAACGCGGGAAAAATTGCGGGCTGGCCACAATAAAGTGCGCTAACGCAGATAACCCTAAGAAGATCGCAACAGTTAACCCGACCGGCGTGCTAAACAAAACTATCGGCGGTGCAAATGATGATCCCGGTGGGCCCGACATATATGTCGCGGTAACCGGTAACGCGAAGTCATTGCTCAAGGCCAATACCGCGGCCATTTGAAGCAGGTGCAAAATACCAGCGTAGATATTTGTCTTACGAAGATTCATTGCTGTAATTGTTTTTCCCATTTGCATATTCTACCTGCGCAAAGGATTTCTGCTAGTTGTACTATTTAGCAATGCGCTTCTTAATTTCAAGCCTAATTGCGGTTAGCCTGCTAAGCACATCGACAGCAGTTGCGCACCAGCCAGTAATCCTGCTACAGAGTGATACGACGGCCGCAAAAGGACCATTATTAATCGATGGCACAATCTCATTTGCGGTAAGAGCTTCTTTTACTAAAACTGGTCAAACACAGGCGCTACGTGCGCAATTCAAAGTAGGGGATCAATTAGCTCTGCAATATTTAATCGTAGACAAAAAGCCAGAAAATTCCTTGAAGAGCAATCAATTACCAGTTGTTGTGATCACTGCACCATCCGGCAAGAAAATAACTATGAAAATTAATGAGCGCACAAAGTTCTTTGAACCTTACAGTCAGACTAATTATTTCTATCTCGCGCGGTTTAATGGTCCCGCTGAAGAAGGCATCTATAAAGTTTCAATAACATCAAAGGCAAAATCATCAATTACGCTAGCTATAGGTGAGAAAGAGATTCGAGGCCAGGTAGTTAGAGATTATGAAAGTCTTACTAAATGCCCGAGCGCTGCTACCTCAGATGCAAGTTCTGGAATTACCCAACTCCGCGCGAATGCGCTAATTGGCATGAATGAGGCCGCTGCCGAGAAATGCGCGAAGCAACTTAATTGGCTATATCGAATTGCAGAACGCGATGAAGAGTTGTTTATGTTGACTAAGGATTACCGAATAAACCGAGTCACGGTATACGTAAAAGTGGGCTTAGTAACAAAAGTTGATGTCGGTTAAATTCCTTCCACCAAGGAACTCATTTTTTATTTAAAT
>CANLJW010000061.1:0-4469 GCA_947491605.1 Actinomycetota bacterium
TACGAAAAGATTTCCAATGTCATAACATTTCTTGAGCTCTGCAAAAACTAATTCTGCAGCAATATTACCGAGCGCAATTTCATCTGATGCAATTATAGATTCTGGTTTTTTAGATTTCATTTCACTCCTTCACGGCTCCCGAAATAATTCCCCTGATTAATCTTTTTTGCAAGAATAAGTAAGCAAAAAGTACCGGCAAAGCTACCAATACCGCGGCCGCAGCGGTTACGGGCGGTTCGCTATTTCTACGATTGCCAGCGAAAAAGGAGAGTGAAAGTGGAACAGTTTGAATTGATGTATTACTTGGGATTAAAACTAAGGCTAGAAGGAACTCGTTCCATGTGAATAGAAAAAGCAGGGTTGCAAGCGTGCCAATAGCCGATTTAGCAAGTGGAATTAGGATGAATCTTAAGCTTTGAATTCTGTTAGCGCCATCTAGACTTGCTGACTCTATAATTGATTTCGGTACAGTACTAAAAAATGTACGTAACCAAAGAACAGCAAATGGCATAGATAGCGCGACCTGTGGCAGGATTAAAGCCCAGTAGGTATTTAATAAATGTAATGAACGCATCATTTCATAAAGCGAAATTACTACACCTTCATACGGCATCACCAAGCCGAAAAGCAATAAAACCAGAATAGTTTTTGCAAATGGAACTTGCATCAATGCAAATGCGTAGCCTGCCAAAATAGCACAGAGCAAGGTAAGTGCAACAACGCAAGTTGATACGAGAAGACTTGATAGCATTGCATGATTAAAAGCACCACGTTGCCAAGCTTCAACATAATTTCCTAGGTAGAATCCAAGAAATTCATTTTCAACTTTAGAATTGTTGCTTTTACTGGTTAGTGAAAGATTTACAATTGAAAAGAGTGGATAAATAGCGATTACAGCACCTAGGGTTAAAACAAAGTACGCAATAGTTTTTTCTTTGATATTAATCATTAGATTCTTTTCGCGCTAGTAACAATAATCCAGTTACCGCAAGAATCACTATTGCTAACAGAAATGAGGTAGCCGCAGCTTCGCCTACATATCGATTGACGAACGCAGATTTATAAATAAATAAACTGGGAACATTGGTAGAATTTCCTGGGCCGCCTTGAGTAGCATTCCAAACAATATCAAAATTGCGTAAAGCAAAAGTTAAAGTAATAATCAGTACAATCGATATCTCTCCTTTTATACTTGGAATTAGAATATATCTAAATTCCTGTCGCATATTGGCACCATCGATTCGATCTGCATCCAATAAGTCCTGAGAAATTCTTTGAGCACCAGATAGAAAAAGAATCATGGCAAGCCCATAATTTATCCAAGTGCCGATTATTCCAACCGCAATTAATGATGTATCAAAATTGCCGAGCCAGGCAGTTGTAATTTTTTCCGCCCCAAATTTTGTCAAGAGTGAATTTATTGGACCATCGGCTGCATAAATCCATCTCCAGGAAATTGCCACTACTACAGTGGATATTATTTGAGGTAGAAAGAGAATTGCCCTAAAGAAGGATTCGCCTCTAATTTTTATCCGTAAAAGAAGAAGAGTGATTAGTAGCCCAACGGCTATTGGAATTAAGCTGTAAAACAAAACAAAGACTAAAGAATGTGAAAAAGCTGAATAAATTTCTGGATTAGAAAGAACTTTTTTGTAGTTATCTAATCCAACCCATACCCCGGGAGAAATTCGATCCCATTTCCAAAACGATAGCCAAATTGTTTGAAAAATAGGATAAACCACAAAAATTGAGAATAATAAGATTGCTGGAGCAATGAAAAATAATGAAGACCATTCAGCATAACGAAAGCGCCACATCAATTTTTTTAGAGACATTTTCAATATACCTCTTTTTTTGATGTGACGCTTTGCATTATTTAGTTTATTTTATCCGTTTCTAGATTTTTGGAAAGTATCCCAATTATCTTGAATTGCTTGCATGATGTCAGCAGCTTTAATTTTTCCTGCCATAAATTCCTGCAATTTTGCGGTATAAACATCATACATAGTGTCAGTTGACCAATCTAAGTAGAATGTTAAGCCAGCATCTTGGAACATTTTCTTTCCTGCATCTTGCATATCTTTAAGCAATGGACTACTTGCTTCTAAAGTTGCATTTGCGGAAGGAATGCGATCAAGTGATGCTAGTGATGGTGCAAATGCTGGATCCATAATCATTGCAACAAATGCCACCGAAGCGGCAAGTGCATCAGTTTTGCTACTAATGTGCCAACCGAGTCCATATGAACCAGTACCGGCATGTTTTCCGGATGCACCTGGCGGATTGGCCATAAAGCCAGCATCTTCGCCAAGGCCTTCACCAATTGTGCCACCAAACCAAGTTCCACCCATATAGAAGAGGCCATTACCTGCGGCAAATTTTGCAGTTGCATCATCTGCGCTAACTCCATCAAAACCCTTCGTGAAGTAGCCCTTTGTGATCCAATCTCTCATTGTATTTAGCGCTGTTTCGTTTGTGCTAGAAATAAATGATGAACCAGCTTTTCCAGTAATTAGATCTTTAGTTTCTGATGCTGGAGTAAATGCACCTTGAATTAATCCAAAAACGTGAGTAGCAGGCCATTTATCCGAGTTACCAAGAATAATTGGGGTCTCTCCAGCTTTCTTAGCTTTTTCAAGTGCTGTCGCAAATTCATCAAAAGTATTAGGAAGGGTGATTCCTAACTTGGCTAATTTTTTCTTGTTATAGAAAACTCCTACGAATTCTCCAACCGGACTCATTCCATAGAGTTCCCCAGTTCCATATTGGGAACCATCTTCACTCCAACTGAATTGTCCAAAGTCATCGGGGTTATAAGCAGATCCCCAGTTGTATGCCGTAGACACATCAGTCAATTTTCTAATCAAGCCACCTTTAACTAGCGCACCATCTACTCCGTAGCCTTGGTTTCCTTGAACTACGTCTGGAGCAGGATCGCCCGCCAATGCCGGCACAACCGTTTTCATAAGATCGTCAAAACCTTTTAAAGTTAGATTTACTTTAACGTTGGGATACATTGCTTCATATTTAGGAACAAGTATTTTCATAGTTTTTTCTTCACCAGCATCTGCCCAAACATCTAGCGTGATATCTCCTAGTGCGGCAACCTCTTCAACAGTTACCGGCTGACTAATCACATCTGCTGTATTCGCTTTGCTTCCAGTGTCAGAACCCGGGCTAGAACATCCGGTGATCATTAGCGTGATTACTGCAAATAGAATTCCCAATCTTTTCTTAAACATCTAAGCCCCCTCCAGAGCAAGTAAGTAAGAAAAACGTAAGGCAAAAAATTCTTTCTGGCAAGGATATTTACATAAACTTTCGATAAAGTTGGTAAGTTCCGTGGGTGAAGAATGAAGGTGAAACTAGTGCTGAAGGTTTAATTTCTGATGTAGCTCTACAGATACTAAAACTAGATGAATTAGTTCGAGTTGTGCTCTCCGGAGCGAGAAAAGGCGCAAAACCAAGCTTTGAGAGAATCGATATTCGCCCAGTACTACTCAAAGAAATTCCACACTATCAAGTTCTTTCAAATGATGGTAGGCAAACAACTACTAAGAATTACTTAGCCGGTGAATTGAAAATTGATGCCCTTTTGAATCAAGGATATGCAAACATATTAGTGGAGCATCTAGCTGGTTCAATCACGATTCAATACAGTAAAAAAGATAAGGCAATTGTGCATCGGAGTTCCGGAAGCAATACACCGGAACTAACCCATGATCGCGTTAAAGCACGGTTGCTAAAGTCATCAGATCCATTCTTAATCGAAGTAGGAATTTCTGATAGCAAAGGCGTAATTAAACCTTCACGCCAGGATAAATATAAGCAAGTTGAAGAGTTTCTGAGATTACTTTGGCCAACTCTTACTTCTGCGATTGATTCCGGACATATTGAAAAACCTAGCCAGGAACAGCCCCTTAAAATTGTGGACTTAGGATCTGGAAGTGCTTATTTAACTTTCGCAGTCCATCAATTCTTAACTTCACAGAGCATTCCAATTCAGATTGTAGGCGTAGATAACCGCCCTGAGTTTCGTGAAAAGAATTCTGAGATTGCAAAGAAGTTAGGAATTTCTAAAACTATTCAATTCAAAGTTGAGTCAATTTCAGATACTACTGAGACTAGTGCGGATGTTGCGATTGCACTTCATGCATGTGACACCGCAACTGATGACGCGATTTCTTGGGCTGTGAAAAGTAAGGCAAAGCTATTGTTGATCGCGCCATGTTGTCATCATGATATTCAGAAGCAATTAAAAGAGACGCCAGAGCCGTGGTCGCTACTGACAAAGTATGGCTTGATGCGAGAGCGGCTTTCGGATTTACTCACCGATACATTTAGAGCGCAAATTCTTAAATTGTTAGGTTATCGGGTTGAAGTAATTGAATTTATCGGGGGCGAACACACGCCGCGAAATCTTATGATTCGAGCTCTATTTACCGGCGCTAAACCAGAGCGCGAAGATA
>CANLJW010000062.1:0-4338 GCA_947491605.1 Actinomycetota bacterium
TCGATTTTGACGCCCTACAAGTTCATTAAGGGTTAGCGCGGATTTCATGCGGAATTGAGCCTAACTCCTTGACGATGCCTGACGTGCTGATAGTTTACACCCTACCTGTTCGAAGGAAATCGACATCCGGTCTATTCCTTATTACTTGGAGGAGGCACTTTTAGTGCGTAAAAATAAACTCGTATCGATACTTGCAGTAGCTGGTTTAGCAGTCGCCACTCTTGGCTTCACTGCATCTACAAGCCACGCTGCAGTATTTCAAGTTCGTTTGTATGTATCGGGAGATACTAACGTTGAAAAAATGTGGCTTACAGAATTAATTCCTGCATTTGAAAAAGCAAACCCAAATTACAACGTTGACGTATCTTCTTTCGATCTTCACGGAAAAAATGATGCGCTTACACTCGCGAAAATTATAGCTGCGGCCAAATTAAAGAGAGATGCAGGCTTTGATGTTATTGAAGCTGGATTTGTTCAGGAACTTGGATTAAAAGGATTATTAACTATTCCTACAACTTCTCGAGTGCCAAATATAGCGAAAGTACCTGCTTCGTTAATTACGATGAGCAAGGGCGGAATTCCATATCGTGCTTCAACAGTTCTCTTGGCTTACAATTCAAGAGTTGTTACCACGCCACCAAAGACAATGGATGCCCTTCTTGTTTGGATCAAAGCAAACCCAGGCCGTTTCACATACAACCAGCCATCAGGCGGCGGTAGTGGATATGCATTCGCACAGTCTGTTATCGATACGTTCATGACCGATGCAGATATCAAGACATTGGTAAATGAAGTTAACAAACCGCTGCAAACTAAGTGGAAGCCAGGATTTGATTTACTCAAATCTCTAAACCCTTACACATATGGCAAAAATGGAACTTACCCATCTGGCAATGCTGCAACTCTTTCGTTGGTCTCTAATGGATCAGTCGATATGGCAACAGTTTGGTCAGATCAGTTTCTTAGCGGTATAAAAAATGGAACTATTCCAAGCTATTGGAAAGTTGCTGCAATCACCGGACCAGCCTTAACTGGTGGCCCAGCCATACTGGGAATTCCAAAGGGTTCTCGCCAAGGTGTTGCGGCACAACGTTTAATTAACTGGTTGCTTTCACCAGCAGCACAGAACATAATCGTTGGTGGCACACTTAACGGTTATCCAGTAATTCCAGTAGAGATGTTGAGCGAAGCTAACCAAGCCAAGTTTGCCGCCGGTACAGATATCTCAACACTTCGTCAGGGGTACCTATCAAGCAACTCAACTGACTTCAAAAATCAATGGGCGCTTGAAGTTCCTGGTAAGTAAATAGATTGAGCGCTGCGGCTACAAACCAAGTCGCTAACGAGAGCTTTGGGTCGAAAGACTCAAAGCTCTCTGTTCTTGGCTTCTTCATGGCCTTGCCACCGATATTGGTGCTTGGTCTCTTTATTGGATTTCCAATTGGTTTAGCTTTCTTTCTCTCAATTGGTTATACCGGCGGCCTCAACGAAATAATTTCAATTATCGGTCAAGATGTTCGTAGCCGAGAAGGCAAGTTATTCACCCTGCAAGCGTATAGAGATGTAATTGCAGACCCACGATTTGCCGGAGATCTAAAAATGACTCTAATAGTTGCCTTTGTCGCGACTATATTGGTATTGATATTTTCAATCGGAGTCGGTTTATTGCAACGACTCCGCGGTGGAAAACTTTCCTCAGTGTTGACTGCCCTCTCGCTAACACCGCTATTTATTCCGGTAGTTATTTCATCATGGGCGCTTTATACATTTTATGGCAGTGCTGGCCTATATCGCACAATTTTTAACTCATTCGGGCTTGATATTCCGCAAATAACTTCAACAATGCTTGCAGTAATTATCGGTTCAATTTGGACTTCGCTGCCATTTGCAATATTGATGGTCACATCTGGATTTCAATCGGTTCCGAATGCTTTAATTGAAGCGGCACAAGATGCCGGAGCGGGACTTATTACCATTATTAGAACTGTGATGTTGCCGCTCGCCTTAATCCCAATAATTATCGTTGCAACTTTCACTTCTATCGGAGTGTTAGGTTCTTTTACTATTCCATACTTCTTAGGACCAAATCAGCCAACCATGTTCGGCGTGGAAATTACTAACTTCTTTACTGCCTACAATCGACCACAACAATCGATCGTCATGGCATTTATAGTTTTCGCAGCCGCTTCCGGTATTGCCATATCTTATATTTGGGCAAATTTCCGAAGTGCGAAAGAGAATGGGAGAGTCTGATGGCCAATGATGTCCAGCCGCTTAATCTCCACACCAAGTCATTTGGTGTAAAATTAATCCTCTTAGGTTTTTCTATCTTTATGTTGCTTTTAATTGTCGGACCCTTGATCTGGTTAGCGCTTCATGCTTTTGCGGTGGAGTGGCTCTACCCAAGTTACAAGCCAACTGGATGGACTTTGGAATGGTTCCGTAGAGTATTCGAAGTTCCAACGCTTGTTTCTGCAATAAAAAATTCGCTAATTATTTCTCCAATAGTAGTAATAGTCTCAGCAGTAATCTGTTTACCTGCCGCTTATGCCTCTGCACGTTATAACTACTGGGGCCGTAGAACATTCTTAATTATGATGTTTGCATCTAATTCATTTCCGAAGATTGGACTCTTCGCAACAATTGCAACGCTTTATTACTTCTTAAATTTGATGGGCACGTATATTGGCGTGATTATTGTTCAAGTACTAGGGACTATTATTTTCATGACCTGGATCCCAGCTGCGGCCTTTGCAGCAGTGCCAAAATCCTTAGAAGAGGCAGCCCGCGATGCTGGCGCCGGCAAGTTCCGGGTTTTCCGAACCATCACGTTGAAAATGGCAATGCCTGGAATTCTAGTTGCGATGGTTATGTCATTCATTTATTCGTTCGATGAAGCACAAGGCACATATTTAGTAGGTGCGCCACAGGTTTATACAATGCCAACTGCGATGTATGCGATTGTCGAAACTTACCCAATTCAAGTTACTGCAGTGTTTTCGATACTTTTAACGATTCCATCAGTTCTCCTAATAGGTTTAGCACGTAAGCACATCATCGGTGGCCAATTGGCTGAAGGTTTCCAAATCAAATGATGAAAGCGAGTAGATAGCAATGGCGAATCAAAATGGACAAGGTCTCGAGCTAGTCGGCCTTCGCAAAATATTAGGTGGTCGAGTAATCATCGATGACTTAAACCTTGTAGTTAACAAGGGCGAAATGGTTTCACTGCTTGGTCCATCAGGTTGCGGCAAAACCACGACACTTCGTATGATTGCTGGATTTTTAATTCCGGAATCTGGAAGAGTTTTCCTAGCCGGTAAAGATGTAACTGAAATTGGACCAGAGAAGCGTCCAAGCGCAATGGTTTTCCAAAATTATGCGCTCTGGCCACACATGACAGTTTTTAAGAACGTTGCTTATCCGCTAAAGGTAAGAAAAATGTCGAAATCTGAGATTGAAAAACGAGTACACGATGTCCTTGAAATGGTGAACCTAATGCACCATAAAGATTCGCGCCCAGCTCAAATATCTGGCGGCGAACAACAACGTGTTGCACTCGCTCGAGCTTTAGTTCAAGAACCGGACATTCTCTTGCTCGATGAACCACTTTCGAATCTTGACGCAAAGCTTCGCGTTAAAGTTAGAGAAGATATTCGTGAACTACAGCGTCGACTTGGCATTACTACGGTAATTGTGACCCATGACCAAGATGAAGCACTTTCAATCTCAGATCGAATTGCAGTTATGAACGATGGTCGGATTGAACAATTTAGTACACCGCAAGAACTTTATGATGCGCCACAAACTGAATATGTAGCGAACTTTATTGGATCGCTCAATCGTGTTACCGGATCCTATGAAAACGGCGCGATTTCAGCTGGTAGTGATGTCATTGGAATTCGACCTGAAGATGTTTTCTTTAGCAAAAACCAAGTACCTGGCAGCGTTGCTGCAACCGTTACTTTAGTTGTGCCGCGTGGACATTTTTATGAAGTTTACTTAAAGCGTAATGATGCAGAACTACGCGCATTTGTATCAAGTGAAGTTCCTAAAGCTGGCGATGCCGGCTTTGCTAACATCACTAAAGCGCTGATTTATCGGGATGGCAAGCTAGTAAGAACTGCTTAATTTTAATGGCCACTAACTCAACAAATATTTGTGCACATCGCGGCGACTCAAGTCGCTTCCGAGAAAACACAATCGTTGCAATTAAATCTGCGATTGATTCTGGTGCAGCTGTTGTTGAGATTGATGTTCAAATTTCCAAAGATGGAAAAGTAGTAGTAATACATGACCCAACCCTAGAAAGACTTTGGGGTTTAGATAGGAATGTTT
>CANLJW010000063.1:0-4250 GCA_947491605.1 Actinomycetota bacterium
ACGGTGCAAAAGGCGCGGAATGGGATGTTGTTGCAGTACCTGGGCTAGCCAAGGGTCAATTCCCAGTTGAAGGAAAGCGAGTTGATAACTGGTTGAAAGATGAAGGTCAAATTCCATTCTCACTTCGTGGTGATGCTGATCAATTACCTAAATTCCGAATTGAGAACGTTATGGATATGAAAGGAGCGAAAGCAGAGCGGATTAGATTCGATGAAGAGTGTAAAGATAAACATCTCGACGAAGAATTTCGATTAGGTTATGTCGCATTTACCCGTGCTAAAACTCATCTACTCTGCACCACTTCATGGTGGCGCGATGGTGAAAAACCGGTTCCGCCAAGTGCGCTATTTGCGCAAGTTCTTACAATCGCCAATACAAATCCTAAAGCTGCAAAATTTCTTACTGATATTGGCGAGCATCCACTTGATGAAAACAATCCAAATTTAGCGAAACCAAAATCTGAAATCTGGCCAAGAGACCCACTTGGCGATATGCGAACTATTTTTAATGAATCTGTATCTCAAGTGGTTAGCGCAAAAAGTTTTGAGCGAGCCCAACTTGTCGGCGAGATTTCTAAATTACCTTCCGAACCAGCTTCATGGGCGAGAGATGCAATCGCGCTACTTGATGAAATCGCCCGATCTCGTAACCCGCAAGTAATATTTTTACCGCAGCGATTATCGGTATCAACGCTCTTAACGTTGCAATCAGATCCAAGCGAATTGGCGCTTCGAATTCGGCGTCCGATGCCATCACATACCGATATCTATGCCCAGCGTGGCACAATTTTCCACTCTTGGATTGAAAAACATTTCAAGTTACCAACCCTTTTTAGCGATGATGAAATTGCACTTGAAAGCGGCGGTAGCGACCTGGAACTTGAGATATTAAAGCAGCGTTGGTTTGAAAGTGATTGGGCGAAATTAACTCCTTATGAAGTTGAGACGCCATTTGAGACAGTTCTAGGTGGGGTCTTAATCCGCGGTCGAATGGATGCTATTTATCGCTTCCAAAATGCGGAAAAAGATCAACTACCAGGTAATGAATTTAGATATGAAGTCGTGGATTGGAAGACCGGAAAAGTAAAAGATGGCGAGGAGTTAGCAAACGCCACCATTCAACTTGCAGCTTATCGACTAGCTTTTTCTAGATTAACCGGAGTCCCAATTAACTTAATTAGCGCAGCATTCCATTATGTTGCAGAGAACCAAACCCTTCGCCCAGCAGATTTGATGGCTGAAGCTGACCTAATTGCGCTGGTTGAGAACGTTAAAATATTTCAATAGAAAGCGGCAAGTGATCGCTAATTATCTGTGGCGTTGGCGTGATATCTCGGACCGCTTTTTTTGTTAGAGAATCAGATAGTAAATAATCAATTTGTAATGCAACCTTCCAGGAAGGGTAGGTTTTTGCAATTGAAAGTGAATTCCACCGAGTTAATTTAGCGCCGAGGCCCCAAGGTAAATTTAAATCGCCCATTAAAATATGTTTGCCAGGCAAACTTTTTAGCCAAGCTTTACTCTTAAGTAGTTGGTAAATATTTCCACCTGGCGCAAAAGATAAATGGGTATTTGCGATGGTGTAACCGTTTTCTAACTCAGCTGCAATCACAGCTCGGGGCTCATCTTTTAAGTACATAAACTTGAGACCTCGTTTTGCCGGAATCAAAATCCATTTTCCGCGGACAACTCGCTTTAGGGCAAGTACATGCCATTTAATCACCGGGATTTTTGAGAGCATTGCAATTCCATAACTTGTTGGCAGATTGCCAATTTTTGAATCAAGGCTTGTGTAAAGATTTTGCTCGCCCGGTTCCAAATTTCGCCATTCGCCACCAGGGGTTCCCATTAAAGATGGCGCAAATGCCCAAAATTTTGCACCTAAGAACTCTGCAATAACTTCAACTTGATTTACATTGCCAGACCTAACTTGGCTGCAATCCACTTCTTGCAAACCTATAACATCTGGCTTGAAATCTTTCGAAAAATGGGCAAAACCATCTAGTAACAATTGCTTTGGATTTGGTTCATCATCTTTAGGCGGGATTCGAGCGCCGTGGAGCAGATTCCACGAGGTGACCTTCATAAGGGCAGGCTAGTAGGGTCGGCTCTATGTCTGCAGAATCTGGCTTCAAAGAGCTCGACCTCGCGCTCTCTCGAACTAAATTAGATCGCGCAGCTCATCTACGTTTAGATAAAAACGCGTTAGATGAGATGTGGCTACGTGCAGAGATTGCGCAAATTTCGGGAGATCGTTTTCGAATATTGACTGATGAAGATGGCCGGAAGATTTCATTAGAGTTCTTAAACGCAACTCAAATCAAGGAAGAGATTGGCGAACGATATTTTCTAGGAATCGCAGAGAGTGGTAAACCATATTTTCTCTGGCACACACCATTTAATGAAAGCGCCAAACCAACTTCCGGAATATTTAAAGGGCTCCGAGAGATTGGCTCCTTCTTAAATGATTTAGAGATAGGCATCGCAGCACATGGGTTAGCGCTTTCGCAATGGCACGATGCCCACCCAATGTGCGCAATCTGCGGTGCTAAAACTGAATCAGTGCAAGGGGGTTCGGTAAGAGAGTGCGTAGTTGATCGGAAACAACATCACCCGCGCACCGACCCAGCAATTATTGTTTTAGTTAAAGATAATTCAGATCGAGTTTTGCTTGGCCATCAGAAAATTTGGCCCACAAATCGGTTTTCAACGCTCGCAGGTTTTGTCGAGCCAGGTGAATCTTTTGAACGATGTGTTCGCCGAGAAGTTTTTGAAGAAGCTGGCGTCAATGTAGTTTCGATGAACTATTTAGGCTCACAACCATGGCCATTTCCAGCCTCAATAATGATTGCTTATGAGGCGTTAATTGATAATCCCCAAGCCGCCAAGGGTGATGGCCAAGAAATTGAGGAAGTGCGCTGGTTTAGCCGAGCGGAGATGAAAGCTGCAGTTGCTGCTGATGCCATTATTTTGCCACCCACAATTAGCGTCGCCCGCGCCATGATCAACCGTTGGTATGGTCCTGATGCTGCGAAAGATTTAATCGGCGGTGAAGCTTGGCGCAATTAGCAGAAACGATATTGGCGGCGTTAGATGAAGAACAACGCGCAGTTGCACTTGCGGTACATGGACCAGTTTGCGTAATTGCTGGTGCCGGAACTGGAAAAACTCGCGCGATTACCCATCGATTGGCCTATGCAGTCGATATCGGAATTGTTGACCCTAATAAAATTTTAGCGCTAACTTTTACAGCCCGCGCAGCCGGTGAAATGCGGGCCCGACTTCGAACTCTTGGAATTCCAAATGTTGCGGCGCGAACTTTTCACTCCGCCGCGTTAAAACAATTAATGTATTTCTGGCCCCATGTATTAGGTGGTCGCTTTCCATCGCTATTAACTTCTAAGACTGGTTTCATTACCGAAGCAATAAACCGGGCTGAAGTAAATGCACCGAAGAACAATGCACTTATGCGCGATATTGCAAGTGAAATTGAATGGGCCAAAGTTCTCGGCTTTGCGCCAGCGGAATATCCGGAGGCTGCAAATAATTACTCGCGCTCGGTAAAAGTCAGCGGAAATCGCTTCTATTCCGAGGATATTGCCAAGATATATCAAGCTTATGAATCACTAAAGCAACAAGAGCGCGCAGTTGATTTTGAAGATGTACTTTTATTGACAGTTGGCATGCTCGAAGAAGATCGAGATGTGCGAGAACGCGTGCGGGATCAATACCGTTATTTCACTGTTGATGAATATCAGGACGTATCGCCGTTGCAACAACGGCTTTTAGATTTATGGGTCGGCGCCCGAAGAGATTTATGTGTAGTCGGTGATCCAGCTCAGACTATTTATTCTTTTGCTGGTGCCACTCCAGCCTTCTTATTGAACTTCACGAGCCGATATCCAGACGCGGAAGTAATCCGATTAAGTCGCGGATACCGTTCTTCACCGGAAATTATTAACACTGCAAACGCAATCTTACGTAACTCGCTACTTGGCCATGAGTTATCAGCGCATAACGATCATGGTGATCGGCCAACAGTTCATAGGTTCGCCAGCGATAAAGAGGAAGCGGCCGCAATAATTAGCGCGATCAAGAATGATTTAGAGAGCGGTGTAGTTGCGCAAGATATTGCAATTCTTGCCCGAACTAATTCGCAATTAGATCTTTTAGAAAAAGCTTTTATTGCCGCCGGAATTGAACATCAAGTTAAAAATTCGGAACGATTCTTTAATCGCACCGAAGTCCGAG
>CANLJW010000064.1:0-4186 GCA_947491605.1 Actinomycetota bacterium
GAAAAAATCGGAATTCTAAAGAACCAAGTGGTAGCTGAGAAGTAATGAGCTACAAAGGTTCAAAACGTAAGCTCGCATTAATTACCGGTGGCGCTAATGGAATTGGATTAGCGACCGCCGATAATTTGGCGCAAAAAGGTTATGACCTTTTCTTAATTGATAAAGATTTGTCTAATCTTGAAATAGCTAAAACCAGCCTGCTTAAACACGGGACTACGGTAGAAGTCTTGAACCTTGATCTCTCCGACGGTGCAAATGTTTTAGAGGTGTTGAATAATAAAGCTGCTGAATTTGAGGTAGATGCGCTTGTGAACAACGCAGGGATAGGTTTTGCGCGAACCGTTGAACAGACCACGCTTGATGAATGGGATTTAACTTTCGATGTAAACATCAAAGCTACCTTCATTATGTGCAAAGTAATAGTGCCGCAGATGGTTAAAAGAGGTGGTGGCGTAATAGTTAACGTCGCATCCGCTGGCGCTCTGGTTGGCTTAAAAAATCGCGTTGCATACTGTGCATCTAAAGCTGCAGTAGTTGGCCTAACAAGATGTATCGCCGCCGATCACGCTCTCGATGGAATTCGAGTAAATGCAATCGCCCCAGGAACAGTTGACTCAACTTGGATTGGCCGAATTCTTTCCGACGCACCTGATCCAGTTGCAACTAGAAAATTAATGGAAGCTCGCCAACTTGATGGTCGAATGGGAACACCTGAAGAAGTTGCACACGGAATTGCATTCTTGTTAAGTCCAGAAGCGCGCTTTGTAAATGGTTCAGTTTTTTCAATGGATGCTGGGCTAACTGCAGTATGACCAGAACGTTTAACTCTGGTGTAATCGCTGTAATAAGAACTGATAATCCTGATGATGCTTTATTAATAGCACGCGCGCTAAACGATACAGTTGTTGATTCAATCGAAGTGACGCTAACCGTTCCGAATGCAATTGAAGTTATTAAAACTTTAGTAGGCGAAGGCGTGGAGCGCGTCGGTGCTGGAACAGTTAGAACCGTTGCCCAAGTTAATGAAGTAGCGAAAGTTGGCGGTTGCTTTGTTGTATCGCCGCACTCAGATCGCGAAGTTATTGAAGCTGCAGTTAAACATGGATTGAAAGTAACGCCCGGGGCAGTAACTCCAACTGAAATGGTGCAAGCAATGAAATGGGGAGCTACTGCTGTAAAGATATTTCCAATTTGGGCAGTAGGCGGCATGGAGTATGTGCGAAGCGTTCTAGAACCGCTTCCCGATTTACCAATCGTTGTTTCAGGTGGTGCGACTCCAGAAGAAGTTAAAGAATATTTAAAATTAGGCGTAAAAGGAGTCTGTTTGGGCGGTGCCTTATGGAAGCAAGAGATTGTTTCTACCGGAAGTATCGCAGCCGCGTATGAATATGCAGCACAAGCACTTTCACGGATGTAACAAAAGTGGCGAAAGATTACGCTGATCTAGAACAAATTCAGCGGAGAGTCCTGTGGCTAGCCACTCGAATGATTGACTATGCGAATAATGAAAGACCTAACGTTGACGGTATAAAAGTTGGTGGACATCAAGCTTCTAGCGCATCGCTAGTTACAGTGATGACTGCGCTCTGGTTTAAATATTTGAAGGCTGAAGATCAAGTAAGTGTTAAACCGCACGCATCACCAATTTTGCACGCCATCAATTATTTATTGGGAAATTTAGATAAAGATTATTTAACGAAACTTCGTTCCTTTGGCGGGCTGCAGTCATACCCATCAAGAACTAAAGACCCTGGTCGAATAGATTTTTCAACTGGCTCGGTAGGGCTTGGTGCAGCTGCGCCACTTTTTAGTGGGGCAACTAGAAGGTATGTCGACTCTCACTTCGGAGAGCGTCCAAAATCAAAGTTCATCGCACTAATTGGCGATGCCGAACTAGATGAAGGAAATATTTGGGAAGCAGTTTCAGATCCTGCAACTACAAATTTAGGAAATGTACTTTGGATTGTAGATTTCAATCGGCAATCATTAGATCGCGTGATCCCAGGTGTTCGAATTCATCAATGGCGCCAACAATTTGAAGCGGCGGGTTGGAACGTTGCGGAAGTAAAATATGGTCAGAAATTAAAGAACGCTTTTAAAGAGCCAAATAGTGAAAGTTTCCAAAAATGGCTAGATCAGATTCCGAACGAGCAGTATCAATCAATATTTGGGTTGGACCCGGCAGCGGCTAGAAATCGCTTCCTGGAAGGCGCCCCGCAATCAGTTATTGATTACTTTGCTGTAAAAAGCGATAGCGAAGTTTTAGAAATAGTAACTGACTTGGGTGGTCATGATTTCGCGGCCCTGTTAGAAGAGTTAGTTAATTGCGAAAAAATTACAGATAAACCTAGTGTGATTTTTGCTTATACGGTAAAGGGTTGGGGTTTACCGTTAGCCGGAAATCCAAGAAATCACAGCGCATCACTAAGCTCAACTCAGATTGATGAATTCAGAAAAGAACTTGAACTAGATTTAGATACAGAGTGGGATCGCTTCAATTCTAAATCTATATCAGGTCAGATATGCGAACTTCGCAAATCTGAGTTGCAATTAGATAATAAGGTTTCTAACATCGAGTGTCCGATTCCTGAGAAAACTGATCTCCAATTTAAAGCGAGTAACTCAACCCAAGAAGTTTTTGGGCGGATATTAACTACTCTGTCTAGAGACCCTGAACTTGTTAAATACATTGTTACTACTGCTCCTGATGTCGCTACTTCAACAAATCTTGGCGGATTTATAAATCGCGTTGGTGTTTATTCCCCAACCGAAAAACGTGCTTGGAATGTGGATCCAGTTTTAAAATGGGCGGAAGGACCTACCGGCCAACATATTGAACTTGGCATAAGCGAGATGAATCTCTTTATGTTGCTAGGCGCACTCGGGTTATCTGACATTCATTCTCATCAAAAATTGATTCCGGTGGGTACTGTTTATGATCCATTTGTTTTACGAGGCTTAGATTCACTTGTGCATGGGGTTTACTCCGGATCTCGATTTATTGTTGCTGGGACACCCTCTGGAGTAACACTTGCCCCCGAAGGCGGCGCACATCAATCTTCGATAACTGCATCCGTTGGAATAGAGCTGCCTGGCATGGTTTTAATTGAACCGGCATTCGCGACTGCCTTAGATTGGCTCTTATGCGATGCGATTTCTGGCGTCGCAAAGCCAACTACAAAGAACGAGAGAGAGTTAGTTTATTACTTCCGATTATCAACCCGATCGATCCTACAAGAAGTATTCGAGAGTGTACGCGCCAAAGTAGGCGATGCCGCCCTGCGTAACCAAGTTATAAGCGGTGCTTATCAATTAGTTGATGGTCGGCTTGCACTAGAAGTATTAGGGATATCATCAGAATTCGCACCCAAGGTTAATCTAGTTTCGACTGGGGTTGTAGCGCCAGAAGTTTTAGCAGCTGCCGAGGCTTTAGCAAATATCGGGATAATTGCAAATGTGTTTGATGTAGTAAGTCCAAGTCGGATCTATCACAATTGGCAGAGCTCGCTATCTAGCGCAATCAAAGACATCAAAGCAATAAAGAGTCGAAACTACTTGGAGACTCTGATATCCAATAACGCGCCAATTGTCTCTATTCATGATGCATCGTCGCATGCGATGGCGTGGCTCGGCTCCGCTCTTGGCGTACGTCAAATTTCCTTAGGGGTGAATGTCTTTGGGCAATCCGGCACAATTCCCGATCTTTATAAGGCAAACTTACTTGACACAGACTCAATCTTTAAAGCCGCAACGCACGCAATAGGAATTTCTAGAAATAAATAGAGATAGGAAGTAAATTAATGACGGAGAACATTTGGTGCCAATGGCCAGATTTGACTATTCCAAATGGATTTAAGTTAACCAGTAAACCACTAGCTACTTTAAGCGAAGCTGAACTCTCCGAAATTACTTTTTATGTGCCGGAATATATGGCTGGCTCGGCGGCTCTTACTTGGATACCAAAAATGCCAAACTTGAAGATTGTTCAACTTCTTAATGCGGGGTACGACGATGCCATCGCTTATTTGCGACCTGGGCTAACGTTATTTAATGCCAAAGGCGTTCATGATCATTCAACTTCCGAACTGGCCTTAGCTTTAATGCTTGCAAAATTAAGGTTTATTCCAGAGTATGTAAAAAATCAAATTGCCGGTAAATGGGAACATACAAGCACTGGATCATTAGC
>CANLJW010000065.1:0-4082 GCA_947491605.1 Actinomycetota bacterium
AAGCAATCATTATTGAGGCTGGAAATGGCCATGGTTGTGAGCCTAAATAGTTCATCGAAACTACATTGACGCCAGCTTCTTCAAAAACTTCTCGGCGAACACATCGTTCAAAAGATTCACCTGGCTCCACAAAACCTGCGAGCGTTGAAAACCGATTTGTGGGCCAAATTTTCTGATGGCCAAGTAAAACTCGATCTTGCGAATCCTTTACCAAAACAATGATTGCCGGATCAGTTCTTGGGTGATGCTGTTTCCGATCAACTACGCACTCTCTTACCGAACCACCTTGTACTGATTCGGTCTTAGCGCCGCATTTTGCACACATCGGATGCGTTTCGTGCCATTGCGAAAGCGCTAACCCATGCGCTGCGATTCCAATCTCTAAATCATTTAGTAGCGCCCCAATTTCTCGCAGGGATTTAAAAGTTCCAGAAGTTGGTTTAGCGTTCTGATTAAATTCGGTATGCCAGAGAAAATATGGTTTATCACTCTCTAAAATTCCCAGAAAATAACGTTCGCCAACTTGATCCTTGATTTGATCAGCAGATCTAAATTCCAATGAAACTCGCTTGCCCTCATCGCTACTTAAAATTCGGAATCTATCTCCAGATATTTGCGCAATTTCAGCGCGATTCCACATTTCATCGAGCACGCTCTGATCTAATCGAAGGTGGGCAGCGCGATCTAATTTGCTCCGCGAAAGTGCGAGGTCAAGCTCTTGGAAGCCAGATTCTGCGGACATAGAGCCGACCCTACTAGCCTGCCCCAATGAAGGTCACCTCGTGGAATCTGCTCCACGGCGCTCGAATCCCGCCTAAAGATGACGAACCAAATCCAAAGCAATTGCTCCTCGATGGTTTTGCTCATTTTTCCAAAGATTTCAGCCCAGATGTAATGGGTTTGCAAGAGTTGGATTGCAGCCAAGTTAGATCTGGCAAGGTGAATCAAGTTGAAGTTATTGCAGAGTTCTTAGGTGCAAAATATTGGGCATTTGCACCATCGCTGATGGGCACTCCGGGTGGGCAGTGGCGAAAATTGCAATCTGGCGAGCCAAATCTCTACACGAGTTTTGATTCAAAAGTTAGCGATCTGCCAACTAGTTATGGAATTGCAATGCTCTCAAAAATCCCAGTAGTTAAATGGCATGTCCTAGCGCTAAGGCGCGTGGTCCACGGAAACTGGATTTTGATTCCGGCAAAGCGCGGCGTCAAGTTTATGTATTTAAAAGATGAGCCCCGAGCTGTGATTGCAGCTGAGTTAGAAAACGGTTACACCATCGCAAATACCCATTTATCTTTTGCGCCAGGTGGAAATATTTACCAACTACTTAAGAGTAAAGCTTGGCTAAAAAGTTTGCCTGGCAAACATATTTTAATGGGCGATTTAAATTTACCTTGGGGCCTTGGCGCTAAATTAACTCGGTGGAATTCACTTTCAATTGCAAAGACCTACCCTTCCTGGAAGGCCGCCTTGCAGATTGATTATTTACTCTCAGATTCGCTTACTGCTAGCGACGTTCGCGCAATCACGCCAACGCCACAGATAATTAGCGATCACTTGCCGCTTTCTATTGAAATACTTTAACGTTCTCTACTAACGCAATTAGGTCAGCTTCAGCCATCAAATCTGCTGGGCGAAGGGTTTGGTTCTCTGCTACATAATGGAATGCTGCGCTAATTAAGTTAATTGGGACTCCGGTTAATCTAGAAAAAGCTAGTCGATAAGCTGCAAGTTGAATGGTGGCGTTTGCTAAGTCATCACCGTCTTTAACTTTTCCGGTCTTCCAATCCACGACTTCATACCTAAATTCATTACCTGGTAGTTGATCTTTTTCCGCATTTTGGAAGCGATAAATAGCATCCATTCGACCTCGGATTAAGACCCCGCCTAGAACTGTCTCAAATGGCGTCTCAACTTCATAAGGAGTTAATTTCGCCCAATCACTTTCAAACCAACGCTGCTTTAATATCTCAAGTTCCAGGTCACTACCGCCACTTTCAAGTGCAATTTCATCATCGCTAAAAAGAGTTGGTAACTTGAAATGTTTTTCAATCCAAGAGTGGAAAATTGTGCCGCGCTGGGCATAGATATCTGTATGTGATGGCATCGGGCGCCGAATTCGAAGCGCTAATTCGCTTGGATCTGATTGCAACGTTAAGAGCGTTGATACCGATAATCGCTGCGGTAAAAATACAACTTGCGGGTTACGAGATCGGGCAATTTCATCAAGTAGTGCGATTGCATCTCTTGCCCATGAAGCTGGTTCGGAAGGTAATTTAGAAATCTCGCCGACAAGTTGGGCTCGATCAAAACTTTTTGCGCTAACCACTTGAGATACAGATTCATTAAAAATAGTTCGCATATCGCCAAGTGGGTCTCTTGGCCAGATTTCAGATTTTGGTTTCGCTAAATTTGGATTATTTTCATCAAGTGGATGCTCGCCAATATCAGTAAGAAATTTTGCAGCTTTAGGATTTGTATTGGCGATCGTAAGAACCTGCGCAAATAGCGCACTTGGTGGAACCGGTTTTTCACCATCGCGCCACCATGAAGTGGTGCAGAGTAGATGAGTTTTAGCGCGGGTAAATGCAACATAACCTAATCGAAATTCTTCGTCGAGATGTTTATCTTTACACTCTTCATCGAATCTAATCCGCTCTGCTTTCGCGCCTTTCATATCCATAACGTTCTCAATTCGGAATTTAGGTAATTGATCAGCATCGCCCCGAAGTGAGAATGGAATTTGACCTTCATCTTTCAACCAGTTATCAACTCGCTTTCCTTCAACTGGGAATTGACCCTTGGCTAGCCCAGGTACTGCAACAACATCCCATTCCGCGCCTTTTGCACCGTGAATAGTGAGGATTTGAACCACATCTCTACGGACATCCACTGATCCGGATTTCAATCCGCCCTCCTCCGAGGTTGCAGCTTCCAACCAATTTAAAAATTGCGATAGCGAACCGCCAGTCCGTTGATATTTTGCAGCCTCATCTAAGAATCGATCTAAGTGGCGACGACCATGCGCCACCCCATCTCGTACTAAAACTTCAACATCTAGATGTTGCGCTCTTTCAATATCAATAATTAGATCTGTAATTGAAGTACCGACTCGAGATCGAAGCGTTCTAAATTCTCTCGCCGCTTTTACCAATCTTGCATAACCTACAGGTGAAAAATCGGTTGGCAAAGCGCTTTCAATTTCATCAAGTGCATCCACAATACTTCCCATAAAAATATCATCGTTCTCTGCGCTACTTGGGTTGCCAGCCTCGATTAACTTGACTAACGCACGGCTATCTCGTTTTTCGGAAGCTGCACGCTTTCTAGAGAACTCACCTAGCGCTGCAATATCTTTAGCGCCGATTGCAAATCTTGGTCCAGTTAACAATCGCATCAATGCGCTGCCTTTATCGGGGAATGCCAAAACTTTTAGAGTTGCGATTACATCTGCAACTTCAGGCACGTGTACTAAACCACCTACGCCAACCACTTCGACTGGAATTCGTAGCGTGCGAAGGGCTGATTCAATATCTGGAATCTGTTTTCGGTTACGAACTAATACCGCAAATGATGAACGATCTTTCTCTAACTTTGCGGCTCGCTTAGGGTCAAACCAAAGTTTTTCAATATACTCCGCAATTCCTTGGGCTTCCAAACTTTTTGTTTCGAATACTCCGCAAGCAAGTTCGCCAGGGCCAGCGTTCGCTTTAGCTTTTAACTCTGCAACTTCAACACGTTTTTGATCCCGCAATCTAGTTCTATCGTTGATATAACTAATCACGTTGTTAGCTAAATCGAGAATTACATGGTCATTCCGCCAACTTGATGAGAGCGAATAACGCGGCGAAACCCCCGGGAAATAAGCGGGAAACGAGTCCAAAGTATCGGCACTCGCACCGCGCCAACCATAGATGGATTGGAACGGATCGCCTACTGCAGTTACCGGGTGGCTGGTGGCAATTGCTGCGCCAGTGGTCTTATCAAAACCGAACAAATTAGAGAGCAAAGTCAATTGGCTCTGTGAAGTGTCTTGATATTCATCTAAAAGTACAACTTTAAATTTAGCTCGCTCGGAAACT
>CANLJW010000066.1:0-3999 GCA_947491605.1 Actinomycetota bacterium
AGTTGTGGTTGTGGCTGTGGTTGTGGTTGTGGTTGTGGCTGTGGTTGTGGCTGTGGTTGTGGCTGTGGTTGTGGTTGTGGTTGTGGTTGTGGTTGTGGTTGTGGCTGAGCTACAGCCACTGGCTTGGTGGCTACCCCTTTATTCCAAATTAGTTTCTTCCCACTTTTAATACAAGTGTACTTAAGGCCGCTATTTATTTTTGTTATTCCAGCTTTACTACAACTTTTTCCAGCAATGCTTGCAGAGTTTGCTACTTGTAATGGCAAGAGTGCGAATAGGAGCAGAAGCAGGCTCAATATCGCGAGTGTTCGTTGCCGCATTCAATAAAACTATCAATTATTAGAGATTTTAGGAAGGATTAAGCCAAGATTATTCAATTATTACATACGTTTTGGGAGCTTTGTCATGGCGTTACAGTTCGCAAATGCCAAATATCGGCGATCTGTATGGCCCATTGTCCTGAGCGATAAGCTAATAATTTAATAGATTAAGCAGCGCACTCAGATATCTAAGAATCAAAGCCCAATCCAACTCGATCCAAAATCCTTAACCAGATATTGCGATGCCCAGCATTTTGATCAGCTCGGTTAATCGACCATTGCGTAAGCCGAATAAATAAGAATCTAAAAGGTTCTGGTGGAAATGGAATCGGTTTATGTTTCACCATTTGTAATTCAGTTGCTTCAGTTTCATTTCCATCCAAGAGATCCAACATGGTTGATGCACCAAACCTTGTAGAAGCAACGCCAAGACCGGTATAGCCAAGTACATATGCGACGTTGCCGCTAAACGCAGTTCCCCAGAATGGCGAGAAACGACTGCAGGTATCAATTGCACCGCCCCACCCATGAGTAAATTTAATTCCAGTCAATTGCGGGAATGTCTTTAAGAAGCTTTCAGCTAACTTTGCATAAGTTTCAGGCTGAAATTCATATTCCTGTCGAACTTTGCCGTGATAGTTATAAATAGCATCATAACCGCCCCAAAGAATTTCATTCTCTTTAGTTAAGCGGTAGTAGTGGAATTGGTAACCAGCATCAGAAACACCCTCACGACCAGTCCAACCAATACTTGCTAATTGTTCCGGGGTTAAAGGTTCAGTAACTAATTGAAAGTCATAAACTGCAACTACATACTTACGTAAACTTTTAATGAGTGGTGTAAAAATATTAGTGGCAAGTGCAACTTTATTTGCCCGAACTTTTCCGTAAGCAGTATGAACAATTATTTGCTCGCCATCTTCTTCAAGTTCTTCCACGCGTGAATTTTCATAAATTTTCACACCGAGTGAAAGACAGGCTTTTTCTAAACCCCAAACTAAACGAGCTGGATCAACTAGCGCGGTTCCATCGGCATCAAAGAGGCCACCTTCGTACAACGGCGAATTAACTCTATTACGAATTTCTGCTTTAGTTAATACTTCAACATGGTCGCCGGTGTTATTGCGTTGTATCGCTTCTTCTTTTAGCCCTTCAAATTGCCATGGCGCAACCGCAACTCTTAATTCACCAGTCCGCTCAAAATCACAATCGATGTTGTATCGCTTAATGGTTTCTTCAATGGCATCAAGGTTTTCTCGACCCAACTTATCAATCGTTGCCATCTCGTCTGGAAAACGCGTGTAACCGTTAACGAATCCATGAGTTAGCGAAGCATTGCAAAAACCACCGTTACGCCCGGAAGCGCCAGCGCCAGTTTCGCGTTGCTCGATAATTACAACTTCGCGATTAGGATTTTTTTCTTTTGCAAGGAGCGCGCTCCATAAACCGGTGTAACCCGCGCCAACAATGCAGAGGTCGGTGGTAATTTCACCGATAAGTGCTGAGTGCGAATCTGGTTCGAGCGGGTCGGCATCCAACCAATAAAGTGCTGGTTGCAGATCGGCTAAATGTTTAAGAATGAATGGGTCGATGGGGGCCATCGAAATATCCGGCCTTGACCGGATTCACCCCTTTACTAAATCAATGAGTGGCCCGGGTCCTCCGGAGTCCGCCCCCATAACGCAGATCTTTATCTAGCAATCTGTGGTTCGTTATAGCTTCGGGGATAGGTTACCGCGAATGTAATGGAATAGCATCTGTTTACACACGGGAGGCGCGTTGAATACTAAAGTTTTATTGACGGGCTTCGAACCATTTGCCGGTTCTTCGCTTAACCCTTCACGGGAAATCGTTAATGAAATAGCAAAGATAAATATTCCTGGGATCGAAATAATTACCGCGATACTCCCAGTTCTTTTTGGAAAATCTAGCGAAAAGTTATTGGAATTGATTGCAGCAGAAAAGCCAGATGTAGTTATCTCTTTGGGCCAAGCAGAAGGCAGAACCCAGATCACTCCGGAGCGAGTCGCAGTTAATTTAGATGATGCACGAATTGCTGATAATAGCGGCGCAATTCTGATGGATCGGCCAATTGTTAATAGCGGACCCGCTGCTTATTTTTCAACGCTTCCAGTAAAAGAAATTGTCACTGCTATTTCTGCTAACGGTATTGCAGCAGCGCCTTCATTATCTGCCGGAACGTTTGTATGCAACCATATTTTTTATAGTCTGCAGCACGCGCTCTTCAATACCAATATAAAAAGCGGGTTCATCCACGTGCCTTTAATGACAGAGCAGAGTGGAGAATTCCCAAACCTATTTACCATGCCCTTATCGGAGATGGTTAAGGGAATTACTGCCGCAATAACTGTTGCTTGCTCTAAATAATTTAGTTACCCTCACACGATGCGCTATCAACCAGAACGAATTCCAATTACTGAAGGTCTAAAACGCGGCGAAGAATTTTATAAATTGATGGATGGCCGTCGTAGCGTGCGAATGTTCTCAGATGAACCCGTGCCTAAAGAGGTTATAGAAACAGCAGTTTTGACTGCGAACACTTCACCAAGTGGTGCACATCAACAACCTTGGACTTTTGTCGCAACAAATGACCCAGAGGTAAAACATAAAATTAGAGTCGCTGCGGAAATAGAGGAGCGCGAAAATTATGAAGGTGGTCGGTTGCCACCAGCCTGGCGCCAAGCGTTGTCGCACATCGGAACTAATTCGGATAAAAGTTATTTAGATGTAGTGCCATGGATTGTGGTTGCGTTCGCGCAAAAATCCACACCACTACCTGATGGCAGCTTGCAGAAAAATTATTACGTAAGCGAATCTGTCGGGATAGCTTGTGGTTTATTTATTGCGAGCCTGCATTCAATGGGGTTATCTACACTGACACATACACCAAATCCGATGGGTTTCTTAAACGAAATATTCGAGCGCCCCGTTACAGAGCGCCCATATATTCTCTTTCCAGTTGGTTATCCAGCCGAAAATTGCGAAGTACCCGATTTGGTGCGCAAGCCACTTAATGAGATATTAATTCAGAAGTAGTTTTTGATTTCTTGCAGAGATCCGAAACGTTATCTCCACGTAGAACTGCATCTGAACCGCTATCTATTTAATTAAAGTGCGCAGATATGCTCAATTTATCCGATCCAAAAGCCATTTGTGGAGATTGCTCCTGATGGCTTTATACTTCCACAATGTCAACAGTAAACCGAGTAGATCTCAACTCGAAACAGATAGAAGAGTTGAAATCAATTTTTGGTGCGCGCTTCACCACGAATGAATCGGTTCTAGTTCAACACAGCAGAGATGAATCAGCATTCCCTCCGGTTTTACCTTCAGCAGTTATATATCCACATAACACTGAAGAAGTTTCAAAGATTCTTAGCTATTGCAATCAGAATTTAATTCCAGTTGTTGCATTTGGAGCAGGCTCATCTTTGGAAGGCCATGTTCTGCCGCTTAGAGGCGGAATAAGTATGAACATGACTGAGATGAATAAGATCATCGAAATTTCACCGGCGGATTTAGTTGTAAGAGTTGAGGCTGGCTTAACCCGGGTTGCGCTTAATAATCGGCTTGCTAGCGAAGGTTTATTTTTCTCAGTTGATCCAGGAGCGGATGCAACTATTGGTGGCATGGCTTCTACTGGAGCTGCTGGAACTAC
>CANLJW010000067.1:0-3997 GCA_947491605.1 Actinomycetota bacterium
AAGGTGCCACCAAAAGTTTTCGTTAACCCATGAAGTGCGATGCCATTCATGATTGAACCCATAGCGTGCTCACGAATTCCGTAATGAATAATTCGACCGTAGGGGTTTGCGTTCTTGAGCCCGCTAGTTAACGGCAAGAAAGATCCGCCACCTTCAATAGTGGTGTTATTGCTCTCAGCAAGGTCTGCTGAACCGCCCCAAAATTCTGGGAACGTGCTTGCCAGCGCTTGGATAGTGTCGCCCGATGCTTTTCTAGTTGCAATTTCTTTTTCAATTGCAAAAGTTGGGAGCGTCTCTTCCCAATTCACGGGTAATTCTTTTAGTTGTAGCCGTTGTAATAGGTTTGCGCGTTCTTGATTATTTTTCCGCCAGAGATCAAAATCTTTCTGCCATTCCGCTTTTAGAGCAGCGCCGCGGGTTTTGACAGCTCGAACATGGCTTTCAACTTCGCTTGGGAAGTAAAAGTCAACTTCAGGGTCTAAACCTAAAACTTTTTTAGTGGCAGCAACTTCTTCTGCTCCCAACGCGGAGCCATGGCTCTTACCAGTATTTTGCAAAGCCGGAGCGGGCCATGCAATTACCGTTTTCAATCTAATCAAAGTTGGTTTATCTTCTTCAGAAACTGCACCATCCATTGCTTTCTCTAACGCATCTCGATCAACATCGCCATTGCTCATTGTGGCTACTTCAATCACGTTCCAGCCGTAAGATTTGTAGCGCATCGAAACATCTTCATTGAAAGCTAAGTGAGTGTCGCCCTCAATCGAAATTCGATTGTCGTCATAAATTACTTTAAGGTTTCCAAGTTTTTGTACCCCTGCAAGTGAGGAAGCTTCGGCGCTAACACCTTCTTGGAGATCTCCATCTGAACAAAGAACCCAGATATTGTGATCAAAGGGGCTAACTCCGGAATTTTCTGAATCAAATAAACCGCGTTCATATCGAGCGGCCATCGCCATACCAACACCATTTGCAACACCTTGGCCTAGCGGTCCGGTCGTTGTCTCAACTCCGGCAGTATGTCCATATTCGGGATGGCCAGGTGTTAACGAACCCCAAGTGCGGAAATTTTTTAGATCATTAAGTTCTACACCGTAGCCACTGAATAACAATTGAATATAGAGGGTTAATGATGAATGGCCACAAGAGAGAATAAATCGATCGCGACCTAACCAATTTGGATCACTTGGATCATGCTTTAAGAATCTTTGAAAAAGGGTATATGCAACGGGAGCGAGCGTCATTGCGGTACCAGGATGGCCATTCCCAACCTTTTGTACGGCATCCATAGCTAGCGCTCGGGCCACTTTGACGGCGGCATCATCAACGCTATTCCATGGAACTCTATTTAATGGCACGGTCATCGCGAGAATACCTTTCCAGTAATGGCTAGATTCCAAGCAGAAATCCAAACTAGCGTAGCCCCTAATAGGTGAAAGCCAACCAAGATTATTGGCACTCCGTTGAAGTACTGCACATATCCGATTAAACCTTGAGCAAGTGAAACCGTTAATAGTAATAAAACTTTTCGGCCAAAATTGCGTTGTATTTCCGTACTTTCACTCATTCGAACTGTGAAAAAAAGAGCGATAGTGAGCAGAACAAATATAATTACGACCTCAGCATGAATCCGTGATATTAATTCTGGATCAAAATCAAAACGTTTAGCTTGCGCATCTCCGGCATGCGGCCCAGTTCCAGTCACGATCGTTCCAAGTGCAATAACTAAAACGCTAAGCGCAACGACAGCCTGCGCTAATTTCTTAGTAGTCGAACGTAATTGAATTTTAAGATCTTTACCCAACGCTCGTTGTCGTAATGAAAGCGCACCAGCTATTAATACAATTGAAAGTAAGAAGTGGCCAGCAACTGGAATTGGATTTAAATCAGTCAGTACGGTGATGCCACCCAATACTCCTTGACCAAAAATGCCAGCGATTTGACCGAGCGCTAGCCACCGTAATTCTTTTGCTCGGCGTCTAATCACGATAACAATTACGGCTAACGCTGCAAGAAGTAGCGCAAAAGTTAGAAGGCGATTTCCGAACTCAATCCAGGAATGGAACTTGCCTTCAATTTGATCAGGTAGTGGAGTGATTGAACCCGGTGTGCACTCTGGCCAAGTTGGGCACCCAAGGCCCGAACCAGTTAAACGAACTGCGCCGCCAGTAACGACGATCGCTGCTTGAAATAAGACCAAAAGGCTTAGAAAGAAACGTTCAATTCGGGACATACCCGAACCTTATTGTGGACACGGCCTTGAAGAGCTGAGGTTGGATTGGCGGTTTAGGGCGAATTACGCAACACTACTGTTGTGAAAAAGACCTCCACTCAGACGCTGCCAAGCGAAGATCTAAAAACCCGAGATCGGTTAGCCCGGGCAATTTTAGAAGCTGGCCCTTCGACCGCGGTAGCGCTGGCGGAGCGATTGCATATAACGCCGGCTGGGGTGCGCCGCCATCTTGATGCTTTAGTAAAAGATGGATTGCTAGAAGCGCGGGAGCCATATCAACACAGTTCAAACACCAGGGGACGTGGTCGCCCATCAAAAGTTTTCGTGGTGACTGAAATTGGCCGCGAAGAATTTGAACATTCTTATGACGATCTCGCCCTCTTAGCGATTAAATATATGAACTCCGAATCTGGCGCAGCGATGGTCGCGGGTTTTGCGAATGCGCGCGCTGAAGATCTGGAACGAAAAGCGAAACCGTTTATGGCTAAAGCAAAGACCGACGCTGCAAAATTCACAGCACTTGCCGAATTTCTTAGCAGTGAAGGTTTTGCCGCCAATATTCACGATCAAGGCATTGGCCAAGAACTTTGCCAACACCATTGTCCGATTGCACACGTCGCCGCACAATTTCCAGAACTTTGCGAAGCTGAGACAGCTGCATTTTCTAGATTGACCGGGACGCATGTACAACGGCTAGCAACTATCGCGCATGGCGATGGCGTTTGCACCACATTTATTCCAAAATTAACGAAGAAAACAACTACAGAGAAAGTTGGAAAACGCGCATGACACAAATAGCACACCCAGAACTTGAAGGATTAGGCAAATATGAATTCGGTTGGTCCGATAAGAATGACGTTGGCGCAAATAGCCGTCGTGGTCTTAATGAAGAGGTAGTGCGCGATATCTCTGCCAAAAAGAATGAACCACAATGGATGTTAGATCTTCGACTAAAAGGGTTAGGGCTATTTTATAAGAAGCCGATGCCGAATTGGGGATCAGATCTCTCTGGTATTCATTTCGACACTATTAAATACTTCGTTCGCTCAACTGAGAAACAAGCTACTTCATGGGATGAACTTCCAGATGACATTAAGAATACTTACGATCGATTAGGGATCCCGGAAGCTGAAAAAATGCGCCTGGTATCAGGCGTTGCGGCGCAATATGAATCTGAAGTTGTTTACCACTCCATCCGTGAAGATTTGGCGAAGTTGGGCGTACTTTTCCTCGATACCGATACCGCGTTAAGAGAGCATGAAGATATTTTCAAAGAATTTTTCGGCTCTGTTATCCCAGTCGGAGACAATAAATTTGCTGCGTTAAATACTGCGGTTTGGTCTGGCGGTTCTTTCATCTACATTCCTAAAGGAGTTCATGTAGACATCCCGTTACAGGCTTACTTCCGCATCAACACTGAAAACATGGGTCAATTCGAACGGACTTTGATTATCGCTGATGAAGATTCATACGTGCATTACGTAGAAGGTTGCACCGCCCCAATCTATTCATCAGATTCGCTGCATTCAGCGGTTGTTGAAATCATCGTTCGAAAGAATGCACGAGTGCGATATACAACAATCCAAAATTGGTCTAACAACGTTTATAACTTAGTGACCAAGCGCGCCACATGTGCTGAAGGCGCAACCATGGAATGGATCGACGGAAACATCGGTTCAAAAGTTACGATGAAATATCCAGCAATATTTTTGATGGGACCGCATTCAAAAGGTGAAACTCTGTCGGTGGCTTTTGCTGGTGAAG
>CANLJW010000068.1:0-3857 GCA_947491605.1 Actinomycetota bacterium
TTCCAAAGAACTGGCGAGAGGCGATATCCAAAGAGGCGATCTAGCACCCGGCGAGTTTCTTGGGCATCAACTAATTGTTGGTCGATATCGCGAGTTTCATTTACAGCTTTTAGAATTGCTTCTTTAGTGATTTCATTGAAGACCATTCGTCGGACTGGAACTTTAGGACGAAGAATTTCCATTAGGTGCCAAGCGATTGCTTCGCCTTCGCGGTCTTCATCTGTTGCGAGGATTAGCTCTTCCGCGTCTTTCAAAAGTTCTTTAAGTTCAGCAACTTTTTGTTTCTTATCTGGGTTAATTACATAGAGCGGTGCAAAATCATTTTCAATATCTACACCTTCACGCGACCATGGAAATTTCTTAACTTCTTTTGGGATATCGGCAGCGCGTTGTGGTAAATCTCGGATGTGACCGATGGATGCCTCGACGACATAATCGTCGCCGAGGTAGCCACCAATTTTTCGTGCTTTCGCTGGAGATTCGACAATCACCAATTTCTTGAGTGATTTCGTCACCCCAAACTCCTAACGTAAGTAATTATTTAGGAGTCTTAAGCGATTGAAGTTGATTGACGTCGAGAACGAATCAATGAACCAACAATTATCGCAAGCGCTAATAACGAAATAGCGGTACTGATAGTTGTCTTGCCATCGAGTGCGAATCCAACGATTGCTGGCGTAATCAAGAGACCAACAAGGTTCATCACCTTGATTAGTGGGTTGATTGCTGGACCAGCAGTATCTTTAAATGGATCGCCAACAGTGTCGCCGATGATTGTTGCGGAGTGAGCATCAGAGCCTTTTCCGCCGTAATTACCGTCTTCCACCATTTTCTTTGCGTTATCCCATGCGCCACCTGAGTTAGATAGGAATACTGCCATCAAAGTTCCAGTTCCGATTGCGCCAGCAAGATATGCACCAAGTGCGCCAACGCCGAGGCCGAAGCCAACTGCGATTGGAGCCATCACTGCAAGAGTTCCTGGGGTTGCAAGTTCACGGAGTGAATCGCGAGTACAGATATCTACCACGCGACCGTACTCTGGTTTTTCAGTGCCTTTCATAATTCCTGGGTGCAGTTTGAATTGGTTACGAACTTCAACCACAACTGCGCCGGCAGCACGCGATACCGCGTTGACAGCAAGACCAGAGAATAAGAAGACAACTGCTGCGCCGATGATCAAACCAACAAGGTTACGTGGGTTTGCGACATCGAGTACGCCTTGGAATTGCAGCGCTTGATCAGCGATTGCTTTTCCTTTTTCAAGAACAGAATTCTTGATTGCATCAGTGAATGCACCAAAGAGCGCAGTAGCAGCGAGAACTGCAGTTGCGATTGCAATACCTTTTGTAATTGCCTTTGTGGTGTTACCGACTGCATCAAGTGAGGTAAGAATCTTTGCGCCTTCGCCCTTAACATCGCCAGACATTTCAGCAATGCCTTGCGCGTTATCGGAGATTGGGCCAAAAGTATCCATCGCGACGATTACGCCAACGGTGGTTAGAAGTCCGCAACCTGCAAGTGAAACCGCAAATAGTGAGAGCACGATGGTGCCGCCACCAAGTAGGTATGCGCCGAATACTGCAGATGCGATCAAGATTGCTGAGTAAACCGCAGATTCAAAACCAATGGAGATACCAGCAAGAATTACAGTTGCAGCGCCGGTTTGAGATGAGGCTGCTACATCGTTTACTGGACGCTTGCCAACTTCAGTGAAGAAGCCAGTAAGCATTTGAATTGCTGCAGCAAGCACGATGCCAATTAACACTGCCCCGAGTGCGAAAATACGAGGGTTTGCGGTGTTAGTTGCGAGCTCTGGCGAAATTCCTTCAAGCATCTTGAATGAATCTGGAAGGTAAGTGAAAGTTGCGAATCCAACTAGACCAGCAGAGATAACTGCAGAGAGATAGAAGGAACGATTGATTGCGCCCATCGCAGATTTATCGGTTGGACGAAGTTTTGTAATGAAGATTCCGATAATTGCGGTAAGAATTCCAATTGCAGGAACAATCAGTGGATAAATTAAGCCAGCGTTACCGAAGCCAGCTTTTCCGAGAATTAACGCAGCTACAAGTGTTACTGCATAAGATTCGAATAAGTCAGCGGCCATGCCAGCGCAGTCACCGACGTTATCGCCAACGTTATCTGCAATTGTTGCAGCGTTACGTGGGTCATCTTCTGGAATTCCTTTTTCAACTTTACCAACAAGATCAGCACCAACATCTGCTGCCTTTGTAAAGATACCGCCGCCAACGCGCATGAACATCGCGAGCATTGCAGCGCCGAAACCAAAGCCTTCAAGAACAGATGGTGCGTTTTCGCGATAGATAACTACAACAAGTGCAGCGCCAAATAGACCAAGACCAACAGTCATCATTCCAACAACACCGCCGGTACGGAAAGCAATCTGGACTGCTTTCTCCGCAGATTTAGCGCGAGCTGCATCAGCTACACGAACGTTTGCGCGAACTGCGAGCCACATACCTTGGTAACCAACGAATGCAGAGAATGCAGCGCCGACTAAGAAGAATACGGAACGGCCGATTTTGATATCGGTTGCGCCAGGTAGTGCGAATAGAAGTAAGAAAACAATTCCGACGAACCAGGAAAGTGTTTTAAATTGGCGAGCAAGATAAGCGGCGGCGCCTTCTTGAATTGCACCAGCGATCTCACGCATTTTTTCAGTACCGTCGCTAGCGCTGAGCACTTGGGCTCGTAAGGCATAGGCGATGGCGAGCGCCACTAGGGCGACTCCGAGAATTACATAGACGATATTTAAGTTATTACCCGCGACGTGCACGAGTGAGTTGGCCGCTTCGGCTCTCATATCTCCTCCGTTGGAGAGTCAGGTCGAACCCATAATCGGTTCGAAGTGATGGTTACTTGGGCGTGAGTGTAAGCGCAAACCCCCCGGTTCGACCTAATTGCGAGCGCTAGCAGGCGTAATAAATAAGGTAAGCGCCTTAATTTGGCAGGGTTTGAGTGGTTAGGCTCCCCCCATGAACATTCTCGATCCCCATTACATCGTCACAACTCTCGGGATGGTCGGGATTCTCACCGTCCTTTTTGTTGAGACTGGGCTGCTAATCGGCTTGGTCTTACCGGGCGATAGCTTGCTTTTTATCGCCGGTGTCGCAGCTTCCGCCACAGCAATGGAAACCTTTGGGATTCAACTTCCAATCTCGATACTTCTTTTTACGGCACCGATTTTTGCAATTTTAGGATCGCAACTTGGACACCTACTTGGTGCCACATATGGGCGGAAGTTATTTAGCCGTCCCGATAGTCGCATCTTTAGCCAAGCCAAAGTTCAACGTACTGAGAAATGGCTTTCGAAATACGGATTAGGTAAAGCTTTGATTTTGGCACGCTTCATCCCGGTCGTACGCACTTTGATTAACCCGCTTTGCGGCATTGTTGGTATTCCGGCGGCGAAGTTTGCGATTTGGAATTTTATCGGCGGAATTATTTGGACTGATGGAATTATTCTCGCTGGTTTCACGCTAGGTGAAAAATTAAGTGGGTCAGTTGATAAATACTTATTGCCAATAGTGGGCGTGATCATTATTTTGAGTTTGATTCCGGTAGCGATTGAATTTATTAAAGAATGGCAGACCCGAAAGCACTTAACTTGAAAACAGCCTTAATACTTGGCATCTCAGGTCAGGATGGATATTTCCTTGCAAGGTTATTATTGAAAAATGGTTATAAAGTTATTGGCACAACGCGCCATCTCGATTCAACATCTCCTGCTCTAAAATCTCTTGATCAAAAAAATCTTTCAATAATTTATGCGGATATTCGCGATACTGAAGGAATTCTTAATTTAATTACGCTAAAAAAACCAGATGAGGTTTATA
>CANLJW010000069.1:0-3792 GCA_947491605.1 Actinomycetota bacterium
CCTATACCTTTATGCACTGTAACCGATCCTAGAAGTTCAATGCTTGCAACAGTCCCAGGGGTAAAACATTTTGCAAGCGGACAGGAGATTATGTATTTTGGAGTTGGCGTCAAATCTGAATTATCTAAAATATATTCTATTTTTCGAATCCCAGTTTCAAAATCAGGGCTGGCTACAAATGCCCTTAACGATTGTCTAGCAATATTTTGATACGCAATTTCGGCGAATGATTGCGCTGTAAAAGAGTTAATGAAAAAAACCAATGGAATAAAGAGCGGGATCGTGAAAACTACAAACTCGACCAAAGCCGAACCATTTTCGCGTGCCAATGGCTGGATTACTTGGGTAAGTATCCATTTATTTAGCAGTCGTAAATGCGACATCATAAATTCCTAATTGATCTCTGAATAGGCAAGCGACCGCACCCGAAAGAATTTGCCAAGTTTTGTGTTACGAAAAAGTACGGTAAAGATTGGAATTTCTACATACTTGTTTACTGAAACCAATACCCCTCCGCCTGGCAGTACTAAATTTGCTACTTCGATATTGGCATCGGAATTATGTAATGATCTCTCGAAATCATTTCGGATTTGCTGAGTGCTATCTCGATTATCTAAACTCCCATTTATGGCAATTCGGTTTGCGATGTTCTGCACTTCATATGTAGCAATATTTCTTTGATAGAGCGCAACCACCAATTGAAAAACTATTAAGAAAAGAATAATTAGTGGAAGCATCACCAAGAATGACTCCACGTTGCCGCGCTCAGATTTGATTAAAGGGGCTGCAACTCGTTTAATTTGGTTTGACTTCTTCATACAAAATCACTTGATGTTGTTCATGGCATCAAGAGAGTTTCTTAGGATCGCACTTAATCTTGGTGCTGCAATGGTCCAGATCGCGGTTACTAATCCAGTTGTCATTAAGACCACCAATACCCATCCAGGTACATCACCGCGCTCAGAAGCTACTTTTCCTAAAACCTTCCGCTTTAATTTTCCAATTAAAATTAATAACGCAACTACTCGGTAGCTCATGAGGAACTTCAATTTTCGATATTTGGTTATATTCATTTGATCTCCCATTTCAAAATTGTGAGTACTCGAATCTTCATCTATGAAATAAGTAGCGATATGGGTTTTATTTGTAATTGTGGAGCGTTAGCGGGTGTGCAAAACTCATTAGCATCGCGGTAAGTTCGGTAAGTACAGTTGGGCAGCTAGAACTAAATAACTACAGGATCCCGAGAATTGAATGAAATGATGGCCATAGTGTGAAGATCACGGAAAGCGGCAATATTAGGAAAACTACCGGAATAAGTAATGCAATCTCGGCTCGCCCAGCTAGTGCCAGTAGATCAGCTTTATAACTGCTCCGAGATTCTGCGGCTTGGTTGAGTAGCACAGCACTTAATGGCGATCCTCGTTCTAAAGCTAAAAGCACGGTATTTGCAAACTTTCTAAATGATTCCGAGCCGCTTCGTTCTGCGACTAAATCAACTGCTTGCATAAGTGAAATTCCGTTATCGCTAAACGCAATAACTTCATGGAATAGTCGAGCATGGCCAGAGTTTGGAAAACTTGCTAGAAATTTAAAACCACCAAGCAAGCTCTCGCCGGCTGAGGTTGCTAAAGCAAACATCTCTATCATCTCTGAGAATTCAAAATCTAATTTTTTGCTCTGCATCTGGCGCTTATTGGAATTTAGTAAATTCAATTTCTTTTTCAAATCAACTTTAAATTCCTTTGAGAAGAGTGCATCAGGATCAAAATAGTCTGCAAATATCAATCTGCCAGCAAAGTAAATAGTCGGCGCAATAATTATGAAAATCAGTAAGTTATTGATTTTCATGAGTAGCTTGCCGCCAAGACTCTTACTCCGAGCACTCGGTTTCGAATTGGTAACGTGCCAACTTTCTCCATCCAAAAAAAAGCGATAACTGTTAAAAAAACGCCAGCAAGAAGAATTGTTAAGCCAATCCCGGTTGAATATGCTGCGATCGTCTCTGGCTGCGTCGAAAGAATTAATAGCAAGATCCAAGGGGCTACTGCTGCTAGTACTGCAGAATTCTTAATCCAGCCATGCTTAGCCTCTATCTCAATCCGAATCGCTAAATCCTCGCGTAGAAATTGACTGAGAGTGCGTAACACAATTCCAATATCTTTACTCCCCAAAGTTTTTGCCAAAATTAGCGTTTCAGCAATCTGATCAGCTTCAGGTAAATTGCACGCCGTTTTCATCTTTCTAATTGCAACCTCAAAATTGTCGCCATCTAAAAGTGGCTTGCTCAAGATTTCAATAAATGGTTTTAGTGGATTTGGACCACGAGTCCGCATGGTCAGCAGAGCTTCAGTTAAGGAGACGCCAGATTGAATTCCAGTCACTAATTGGTCAATCATCTCTGGCCACGCGCTCCTGATTGATTTACTCCGCTTACTAGCCCGAGATTTCTCTTGTAAATATGGAATAAATAGAAAGAGGAGCGCAATTGCCAATGAAATTTCGACAGATTTTATAATGGTGTAGATAACTAAGTAGCCAAAGATAAAAACTAATAAAAATGGAAAAATTCTTTGTACCAGCTTTCTCTTAACTTTATACTTTACCTGCGCATTTATGGGTTGATCTTTAAAGAGTAAATAGAAGCCACTTAATAGCGTAAGCGTTGTAAAATAGATTAGAAATTCTCGTTTCATGAAATTTTCAGCGCTCCTTTATGATAAACACCATTTTTCAAAGTCCAAATTGGATCTGTCTCTATATGTTCGCCTTCTATTCGTTTTGTTACTTGGAGAATTTCAGTGATCTTCCGAGATCCATCATTATCAATCGCAATCTGTATCACTAAGTCAATTGAGCGAGCTACTAATGGCGTTACAAAGTGATGCGAAATATTCTCGCCAGCCAATAACGGCAAGGTCTGCAATTTTCTAATCGCATCTTTTGCGGAATTTGCGTGAATTGTGGCCATGCCTGGTAATCCGGAATTCAGCGCAATCAATAAATCTAAGGATTCTGCTTCTCTAATCTCGCCAATTATTAGACGAGAAGGGCGCATTCTTAGCGACTCCTTGATTAATTTGCGCATAGATATTTCGCCTGAACCTTCGAGGTTAATACTACGAGTTTGCATGGCGATTAAATCGGGCAGATTTGGTTTTAACTCAAATACTTCTTCAATAGTTATCACTCGATCGCTCTTAGGAATCTCACCTACCAAAGCGTTTAAGAGCGTGGTTTTGCCAGCTTGGGTTGACCCGCTAATTAACATGTTTTTCCCGGAGCGAATTTGCAACGTTAGATATTTTGCAATCTCTTCGGACATAACTCCATATTTAGATAAATCATTTAAGGATTTATCACGGATTAAGTGTTTCCTTATATTTACCGCCCAATGTTCCGCTGTTATTTCCGGAATTGCTACATGTAATCGGCTGCCATCTGGCAACCTTGCATCCACAAATGGGTGTGATAAATCTAAGCGCCGACCACCCCACATTAAAGCTTTTTCTACAAATGCAGTAACGCTCTCTTTTGTCATTATCAAATTAGTTAGTGCGCTCTTACCGTTCTTGGCCACAAATATTCGCTCCGGTGCATTGATCCAAATTTCTTCTATCTCTGGGTCGTCGAGTAGGTTTTGTAGCGATTCGTATTTTTTCGATGGAGTTGGAATTTCCGATGCCCTATTTAAGCCAACATTTTGATTTTGCAAGGAAATCCTCCTTAACTTTCAATTCGAAAAATATGTGTTATGTAATCGCGCTTTTGGTAGGGATAGCAAAAAAACTG
>CANLJW010000070.1:0-3735 GCA_947491605.1 Actinomycetota bacterium
AAGTTGAATTATTAACTGACATCATCCCGGCAGATACGCCTTCACGATAAGTCCAAATTGTTTTTGGGTCGCTACTATAAATTGCACAAGAGAGGCCATAGCCGTGGCCATTGGATAGTTCGATTGCCTCTTCGATTGTTTTGAATTTACCGACAGTTACTAATGGGCCAAATGTTTCGGTGGCATAAAGTTCATCATCTTTAGTTATGCCTGCAACGATTGTTGGATGCACAAAGACGCCAGCTTCTGGATCTCCCACAAAACCAGCGCGGGGATTCTCTTTTGTAATCCGGCCAACACCGGTAGAACCAAGCACGGTATGGTGTTTTTGAATCATTGCTAAATTCTTGAGATGGTTTTCTAAGTATTTTTCGCTAATCATTGGTCCGAATAGAACATCTTTCATCGGGTCGCCAACTTTTGCATTAGCAACCGTTTCGGCATATCTAGCTAAGAATGCATCGTAAATAGATTCATGGAGCCAGAGCGTTCCAAGAGATGTGCATCGTTGTCCGGCAGTTCCGAATCCAGCGAAGAGTGCGCCGTCTAGAACCAAATCTAGATTTGCATCTGGCATTACGACCATTGGATTCTTGCCGCCTAGTTCAAGGCATGCGCTTTGAATATATTCACCAGTTTTTGCACCGATTTTTCGACCAACTTCAGTTGATCCGGTAAATCCAACTTTATTTATTAACCCTAAAGATAAGCATTTATCCATCGCTTCAAATGTTGCAGCGCCTTCTGCAACAAGAGTTATCAAAATATCTTTTGGTACACCGCCAGCGTGGAAAATTGCGGTGAGCGCGCTGGCAACGGCTGGCGTAAATTCTGCTGGTTTCCAGATAACGGAGTTACCAGTTAATAACGCTGGAACGATGTACCAAGATGGTACGGCTGCTGGGAAATTTCCAGCTGTAATAATTAGCGTGCTACCAACCGGCATTCTAAAAGTAAATAAATTCTTATTAGGCATCTCACTTGGTACGGTTTGACCATACATTCGACGACCTTCGCCTATGAAGAAATCACAGGTATCGATAACTTCTTGTACTTCACCTAGCGCTTCGGCATAAACTTTGCCCATTTCGCGAGTTACTAATTTCGCAAGAGATTCTTTATTAGCTTCAACAAGTCGTCCAACATTTGCAATTACTCGACCGCGAGCTGGTGCGGGCATTGCTGCCCATGCTTTTTGCGCTGCCTTTGCACGTTTTGCGGCGGCGACAATCTCATCCGAGGTAGCAGCTGGAAGTTCGACAATTACATCGCTTAGATTTGTGGGATTTTTCGAAACTATGTTGCTCATTCTCTTCCCTCTTTCATATCGCGGTATTGTCGCCTCATGCCTGAGCATTCCACTACTACGTTAGCTGGCGCCATTTTAGATTTACTCTGGCGCGCAGGCGTAAAAGAGTGTTTTGGAATACCTGGTGTACATAATCTCGCATTTTGGAACGCGCTAGATACCAATCGTCCCAGGATTGTTGGAGTTAGACATGAACAAACCTCTGTTTACGCAGCGGATGGCTTAGCTCGAAGCACTGGAAAGTTAGCGGTTGCACTTACTACCACGGGGCCAGGAGCGGCAAATACTTTAGGAGCCTTCGGCGAAGCAGCGATTAGTGGATCCCCAGTTTTAGTAATTTCTTCAGAAGCACCAATCGGAAAACGTCATAAAGATGGATCACGTGGTTTGTTACATGAGATGAACGATCAAAGCGCACTTTTTACCCCACTTGCGAAGATTAGAAATGGTAAAGCCATGTCGGTTAGCGTCACTGATGCTAAAAGTGCAATTGCTGCAGTTATTGATTTCATATCTGGTTTAACGAACGCGCCAAGTGGATCTGGATATATCGGAATTCCGGCAGATTTATTAGGAGCAGAGTTTGTTGGCGAGATTCCAACTGCATCGAAAATTGAATTGGCTATTCCAGATTTGGCGCTAGCTATCAAAGAGCTCTCTGGTAAATCAAAAATTGGAATTTGGGTTGGTGGCGGTGGTATTGCAGCAGATAGCAAAATTGGCATACTTGCTACACATTTAAGCGCTCCGATTTTTACATCATTTGCAGCGCGCGGAGTTTGCGCAAGTAATTCGTTAACTTTACAAGCCCCAATTCATGAACCTGAAATTGCAAATTTAATGGCCGAATGTGAAGCGCTAATCGTTATTGGGAGTCAATTAGATGGCATGAACACTAAAAATTGGAATATTCCTTTCCCTAAATCAATAGTTGTAATTGATGTGGATCCAACCGTTGTGTTACGCAACATATCTCCGCAAGTAGTAATTCAAACCGCGAATCTAAGTTCCGCGCTAACTCAACTTGGCCAATTGAAAGTGCTGAGTAAGTGGGCAGATGTTTTTGCGCTAAATCAAAGAGTTAGATCTCGGTTGATAACTGAGGAAAAAAGCGCAAGAGGTATCGCACTAGTGGCGGCGATTGAAGATAATTGGCCGAAGGATGGTGCAATTGTCTGCGATATGGCAGTAGTTGGTTATTGGACCGGCGTTTATGCAAAACAACCGCGTCCTAGAAGACTTTCTTATCCAGTTGGTTGGGGCACCCTCGGTTTCGGATTACCAGCTGCCATTGGTCCTGCGGCATCTGGCATTAAAACTCTTGCAGTCTGCGGAGATGGTGGAGTTGCATTTGCACTCGGTGAGTTAGCAACAATTGTGCAAGAGAAGTTGCCATATACCTTGCTAATTGTTGATGATGGCGGTTACGGGATGCTCCGATACGACCAACAAGTAGCGGCCCATCCAGAACGCGGCGTTGATTTGTTCTCGCCTAATTGGGAATTGTTAGCGGCTTCATTCGGCTTGGCTTTTACTGAAAGTACAATTGAAAAACTTGGTGACGCACTTCAACAAGATACTCCAGGAATCATTCTTATCAAGGAAACGCTATATCCACCAAAAAGCACTAGCCCAAGATGGAACGAGTAGTTACTTAGTTATTGCTTTAATTCCAGCATCGAAAACGTTCAAAAATAGATCAACGTCAGTTTTGGTGATAATCATTGGCGGTTTAATTTTCAAAATATTATTATCTGGACCGTCACAGGATAGGAAAACTCCAGCATCTTTTGCATACTCTATTAAATCTGACATCTCTGCAGTTGCTGGCGTATTTTCATCGCGCATTAATTCCACGCCAATAAATAGCCCGGACCCGCGCACATCTCCGATTATCGGATGAGATTTGCTAAGTTCTTTTACGCCATTTGAAAGATAATTACCTATTTCGATCGCGTTTGCTTGCAGATTTTCATCTTGCACAACATCTAAAACTGCTTGACCGATCGCGGCACTTACCGGATTGCCGCCGAAAGTATTGAAATATTCCATACCGTTATGAAAAGCGGCCGCGATTTCAGGTGTCGTAACCACAGCAGCTAGCGGGTGACCATTTCCTAGCGGTTTGCCCATTGTGACGATATCTGGAACAACGCCATGTAATTCAAATCCCCAGAATTTTTCACCTACTCGACCTAAACCAATTTGTACTTCATCGCTGATGCAGATTCCACCGGCAGCACGAATTTGCGCGAAAGCGCTAGTTAAAAACCCTTCAGCTAATCGGATTTGGCCACCAGTGCTAACAATTCCCTCACAAAAAAAGGCAGCAAGTGGTTCTTTCAAATTAGAAATTACATTTGCAAAATCAGCAGCATATTTAATTCCGGCGCCTTCGCCACGGTACTGACCGCGGAACGGGTCGG
>CANLJW010000071.1:0-3735 GCA_947491605.1 Actinomycetota bacterium
CCGACCCGTTCCGCGGTCAGTACCGTGGCGAAGGCGCCGGAATTAAATATGCTGCTGATTTTGCAAATGTAATTTCTAATTTGAAAGAACCACTTGCTGCCTTTTTTTGTGAGGGAATTGTTAGCACAGGTGGCCAAATCCGATTAGCTGAAGGCTTTTTGAAGAGCGCTTTCGCGCAAATTCGTGCTGCCGGTGGAATCTGCATTAGTGATGAAGTTCAAATTGGTTTAGGTCGAGTAGGTGAAAAATTCTGGGGATTTGAATTACATGGCGTTGTTCCAGATATCGTAACTATGGGCAAACCGCTAGGAAATGGTCACCCACTAGCTGCTGTGGTTACGACACCTGAAATCGCGGCCGCCTTTCATAACGGTATGGAATATTTCAATACTTTCGGCGGCAATCCGGTAAGCGCTGCCATCGGTCAAGCAGTTTTAGATGTTGTGCAAGATGAAAATCTGCAAGCAAACGCGATTGAGATAGGTAGTTATCTTTCAAATGGCGTAAAAGAGCTAAGCAAATCTCATCCGATAATCGGAGATGTGCGCGGGTCCGGGCTATTCATTGGCGTTGAATTAATGCGCGATGAAAATACGCCAGCAACTGCAGAGATGTCAGATTTAATAGAGTATGCAAAAGATGCTGGAGTTTTCCTATCCTGTGATGGTCCAGATAATAATATTTTGAAAATTAAACCGCCAATGATTATCACCAAAACTGACGTTGATCTATTTTTGAACGTTTTCGATGCTGGCGTTAGAGCAATAACTAAGTAACTACTCGCTCCATCTTGGGCTAGTGCTTTTTGGTGGATATAGCGTTTCCTTGATAAGAATGATTCCTGGAGTATCTTGTTGAAGTGCGTCACCAAGTTTTTCAATTGTACTTTCAGTAAAAGCCAAGCCGAATGAAGCCGCTAACAATTCCCAATTAGGCGAGAACAAATCAACGCCGCGTTCTGGATGGGCCGCTACTTGTTGGTCGTATCGGAGCATCCCGTAACCGCCATCATCAACAATTAGCAAGGTATATGGCAACTTCTCTTGCACAATTGTTGCTAACTCACCGAGTGCAAATGCAACTCCACCATCTCCGCAGACTGCAAGAGTTTTAATGCCAGATGCCGCAGGACCAATGGCAGCTGGTAATCCGAAACCGAGGGTGCCCCAACCAACTGGATAAGAAAGTCTTCTAGGACGCGGTTGTTTTGCATAAACGCCGGTCCAATAACCAACTACTGCCATATCGCAGACAATTGCACCATCCTTCGGCCAATTATCTTCAATCGCCGCCACTAGTGCGATACCTCTTGCGCTTTTTTCCTCAGTTATCAACCGAGATCTAACTCTTTGATTTAGCGCAAAAACATCTGCCCACTTACTCAGCACTTTCAATTGGCCAAGTTGAGTTAGCGCGGAACTTAGATTCGCGGTTTGAATTACTACTTGCGGAGATATGTTGCGTAACACAACGGTTGGATCCACATCAATTACAACTATTGATTTAGGGAAAGGAATATTCCAATTTTTAGTGTTCATGCCATCTAATTGACTCCCAATAACGATTAGCGCTTCACATTCGGCCATTAAATTTGCAATTTCAGGTTCATGAATTGGGGCTTGTAAAGTTAACGAATTACTTGCGCAAACTCCGCGCGCTGCAAATGATGTAAAAATCGGAGCGCTTAAATGTGTAGCAAGTATGCCAATTTTGCTATCTGCTGCAATACCACCGCCACCAACCCAAATTCCAATTTTTGATTTACCAGAGAGCTCTTTGATAGCTAGCGCCAAATCTGGAATAGCCAATTCAATTTTCGATGCAGTTGGAATCTCGCCAACAAACTCTGCTCCTAATAAATCTGCCGGAATTCCGATATATCCAGATCCACTTGGCGCGTTCGTTAAACCAGATATGAAATCAATAACTGCAGCAATTGCACTTTTAGCATCAGTGACGCTAACCGACATGGCTTTACCATTTCTAATCTTCGCAAGTGGGGTAAAAAGTGCGCTTTGATCGTTCATCTCATGTAACAAACCACGTGATCCATCTTTATGACGTTTTCCGATTGGTGCTTCTGAAGAAATTACTAAAACTGGGGATCCACTAATCGCTGCTTCGCCGAAGGCTCCTAAAGTATTTGCCGCTCCTGGCCCCGTGGTAGTAAGTGCAACCGCTAACTTTCCAGTGCTTCGAGCTAAGCCATCCGCTGCGTAAACAGAGGTTTGTTCATGTCTAACTCCAACAATCCTGGGACGATTGGTATCTAGCGCGTTCCAAAATGCGAGATTATGTACACCAGGTATTCCAAAACACTCTTTTACGCCTGCGCGCCAGAGTAAATCTAAAATGGCGCCAGCTAACGTAGTAGTGGAATGCTCAGGCATGAGGCGACAATACCGCGATATGAAAGAGGGAAGAGAATGAGCAACATAGTTTCGAAAAATCCCACAAATCTAAGCGATGTAATTGTCGAACTTCCAGCTGCTACCTCGGATGAGATTGTCGCCGCCGCAAAACGTGCAAAGGCAGCGCAAAAAGCATGGGCAGCAATGCCCGCACCAGCTCGCGGTCGAGTAATTGCAAATGTTGGACGACTTGTTGAAGCTAATAAAGAATCTCTTGCGAAATTAGTAACTCGCGAAATGGGCAAAGTTTATGCCGAAGCGCTAGGTGAAGTACAAGAAGTTATCGATACCTGTGATTTCTTCATAGGCGAAGGTCGACGCATGTATGGCCAAACCGTACCAAGTGAGATGCCTAATAAGAATTTATTTACTTTCAGAATGCCGGTTGGTAGCACACTGATTATTACAGCTGGAAATTTCCCAGCAGCCGTACCATCTTGGTACATCGTTCCAGCGTTATTAACTGGCAACTCCGTTATCTGGAAACCAGCAGAATTTACGCCAGCCGTTGCCAACGCGCTCACCGCAATTTTTCACGCTGGCGGTGTACCAAAAGATATTTTGATCACTCTTGTTGCGGAAGGCGCCGCAACATTTGAAGCGATGGATAAATGTTTATCTTTAGGGCTAATAAATAAAGTTGGATTTACCGGATCAACTGAAGTTGGTCGAAAAATCGGCGCAAAAACTGGCGAATATATTCAAAGCGCATGCCTTGAACTAGGCGGCAAAAATCCAATGGTCGTAATGCCAGATGCAAATCTAGATTTAGTTCTTGAAGGCGCACTCTTCGCCGGATTCGGAACTGCCGGACAACGATGCACATCACTTGGAACGCTCTGGCTTCATGAATCTATTTACGATGCATTCTTAGCTAGATACGCCGAAACAGTTGCTAATGCAAAAGTTGGCGACCCGATGAAAGATGTTCTATTCGGACCCATGATTAGCGAAAAATACTTAGAAAATCATCTTAAGAATTTAGCAATGATTCAAAAACACCATACCGTGCTTGGTTCTACCGGTGTTGGCCGGATTACAAAAGAGAATCCGCGGGCTGGTTTTGTGGGAGATCCAGAAGCTGGCGTTTTTGTGCATCCAACAATCGTTGCAGGCATAACTAAAGATGATGAACTTTATGCCACCGAAACATTTGGCCCATTAGTAACTGTCGGGAAATTCAAAACAATCGAAGAAGCAATCGAACTATCCAATGGCCACGGCTATGGCCTCTCTTGTGCAATTTATAGTAGCGACCCAAAAACAATTTGGACTTATCGTGAAGGCGTATCTGCCGGGATGATGTCAGTTAATAATTCAACTT
>CANLJW010000072.1:0-3645 GCA_947491605.1 Actinomycetota bacterium
TGGAGCGCCGTATAAATAACGGGACCCATAAGCTTGGAGACCACATTCAAGAGGAGATTGCTTGGCTTTCGAGCCATAACAGAGGCTGGGGTGGAATCTGCGCCTAAATTACAAGGGAGAACCTCGCTAGTTTTGAATTCAATATTTAGTAACCCTGGCCAAAAGGCGGAAGTTAATAACCGGTCGCGATCTGAAATTTCTGGCAGGTATGAAAGTAAATCGTTAATTTCGTTAACAAAGACTGGAAACGAAATATCCGCATCTAAATCTTTTAAAGACCTAAAAGTTGCAACGCCATCCCTACTGGCAGGATCGGCAATCGCAATGTAAGCGCTCTCAATAGCGATAACTACGACGCCACCTTCGCGTAATTTTTCAACTAAAGCAAAAGCCAGCTTTTGAATTTTAGTTTTTTCACTCTTTTTTGGGACTAATACCGTTTTCATTATTAACTATTTTAAAAATTTAATCATGGAAGCGTCGACTTCGGCAAAAGAGTTAGCACCAAGCAGTTTTAAAGTCCGCACCATTTGGGTCTGCAAAATTGTGAGGGTGCGTTCAACACCGATTTTGCCGCCAGCCATAAGACCATACAAGTAAGCCCGCCCAACCCAAGTGAAATCCGCACCTAGGGCTTTAGCGGCAACAATATCCGCACCATGCATGATCCCAGTATCGATATGTAATTCCATGCTTGATTTAAGTTCTCGTCTTACCTCAGGAAGCAATTCAAATGGAACCGGAGCTCGATCTAATTGGCGACCGCCGTGATTAGAAAGAATGACAGCGTCGACGCCGTAATCAGCGCACTTGATAGCATCATCTAAGCGTTGCACACCTTTTACAATTAATTTCTTCTTCCAAATAGATCTAATCCATTTCAAATCATCGTAGGTCATTGATGGATCAAACATTGTGTCCATTAATTGCGCAACGGTACCGTTCCAAGATTCAAGTGCTGCAAAATTTAGCGGTTCTTTAGTTAGAAAATTCCACCACCAGCCAGGACGTGGAAGTGCATTTAGAAAAGTATTTAAAGTAAGTGTTGGTGGAACCGTTAAGCCATTTCTAATATCACGCAATCTTGCGCCAGCTACTTGGGCATCAACAGTTAATACCAGGCCTTCATAACCAGCGGTTTCCGCTCTTTTTATCAACTCGATACTTCGATCGCGATCTCGCCATAAATATAACTGGAACCAATTACTTCCATTAGGCGCAGCTTCTTTCACTTTTTCAATGGAAGTTGTACCCATTGTTGAGAGCGTGAACGGGATACCGAATGCTGCTGCAGTAGATGCACCAGCTTTTTCACCATCGGTATGCATCATGCGAGTGAAACCAGTAGGCGCTATTCCAACCGGCATTTTGTAATTAACACCGAGCATTTTTGTTTCTAAAGAAACGTTTGAAACATCGCGCAAGATGTGCGGCGAGAATTCAATATTTTCAAAAGATTTGCGTGCTCGATTTAACGAAATTTCTTGTTCGGCTGCGCCATCGGTGTAATCAAAAGGTCCACGAGGTGTTGCTTTTTTTGCCGCTAAGCGAAGATCATAGATTGTGTTAGAACGTTGGACTCGGCGTTTTTTTGGTGATAAAACAGGCTTACGAATGTTAAAAAGTTGTTTCAAATTATTTAAACGATTACTCTTTTTCAAAACTCTACCCTCGTCCCTTTTTGTAGTCCGCAAGCCGCAAAGCTTCCGTTTGCGCTAGCAGAAATTCTTGAAATTTCTTCGCTGAATAATTTTTTTGAAGTACCGATGGTTCAGATTTTATCGAACTAAATCCTAATCGCTTAGTGGATTCGCTCAAATTCTTGGTAATTAAAGCATGCGCCAAAATTGCAGATCCACGCGTAGTGGTATCAATATCTTCATATCGGGAGATTTCTCGCCCCAGCGTTTTCAATCTTATTTTCGCCCACCGTAGATCGTTCCCAGCATGTCCGCCTAGTTTGATCAGGGGGTTTATCGAACCGTTTAAACTTTCAGATGTTTCAATAACTTGCTTTTCAGCAAAGGAGATACCTTCTAATACCGATGCGGCTAGATCTGATTTATTGGTTTCGCCACCGATCCCATAAAAGCCACCTTGCAAATCTGTGCGCCAAAGCGGGGCCCGTTCACCATATATATAAGGTAAAAAGATCGGTAAATCCGTACTTTGGGAGCGTTCCGCCAGGTCAATTGCCTCGTCTTGCGTGATTTCCAAAAGCGTGGAAATCCAAGAAACCGCGCTGCCGCTAGATTGAGTTGGTCCATAAGTAATGGCAAGTGGCGCACAGGTATTAGGAATTATGTAGAGCGAGCCACCATCTTTAGGCGGCGTTCTGGTTGAGGCGCCAACAATTGCTGAAGTTCCAGTAATAATAAATGAACTTGGCTCGCTCATAACGTTGAGAGCAACCATGCCGCACATAGCATCCGACCAACCAATACTTACCGGGATTCCGATCGGAAGTCCAAATTTTTTAGCAGCTGCATCGCTGACGCCACCACGACTTTCGTAACCATCACCAAGTTCTGGAACTATTTTTGAATCCCAACCGATAAATTCCAATAAGTTGCTAATTGGTGCGCGCGTTAGCACATTACAGATTCCTTTTGAAGACCAAGGATCTGAAATAGCTTTACCAGTTAGATGCATTCCTACAAAATCTTTTGGTTGTAATACCCACCGCGTTTTTTTGACAATCTCGGGTTCGTGCCTTGCTAACCAAAATAGTTTTGCTGGGCAAGCGCTCGCTGCCCAAGGTAAAGAGGTACCAATAATTTCAATTGGATTTCCATACTTGGCTAGTAAATCTTCGGCTTCTTTAGTTGCCCGATTATCTTGCCAAGTCATCACTGGACGTAGCGCATTGCCCTCGCTATCTACACAAACAACTGAAGGTGTGTGCCCAGAGAGTCCAATTGCAATTACTTTAGAAATTAGATCTGAATTATTTTTTGATATCTCAACAACTGCTTCTAAATAATCTTCAGCGTTCTGCTCTGCATGTGAAACAGAGGTTGAAACTGTGGATATTTTAATTTCTACGCGCTTCAAAATCTCGCCAGCATCGTCGATAAAAATAGCCTTAACTGACGAAGTGCCGAAATCTAATCCAAGGATTAGATTATTAGCCAAGGCGACTCCATCGAACAATCGCATCTGGCCGCTGATTTATGCCAGGTTGCAGCGCGGTACCAAGACCTGGCGTAGATGGTGGCGTCAAGAATCCATTTTCGTATTTAGGAAGCACGGTGACCATCTCTTGGTACCAGCCATAATAAAAAGCGCGAACCATTTCTTGTAATTCAACGTTTGGATAAGTCACGCCGAGATGAGTCCCAACCGTAAGTACGACCGGGCCAGTGCAATCATGCGGCGCAACCGGAACACCATAGGTAGAGGCTAGCGCTATAACTTTTGAAGCTTCAGTAATACCGCCGACCCATCCTGGATCTAACATCAAGTGGTCAACCGCTTTTGATGAAAGCAATCGGTGATGATCCCAACGAGTACCAGTTGTTTCACCAACCGTAATCGGTAAATTAATAGAATTTTTAAGACGGATTAACGCATCAGTACTCTCATTGCGAATTGGATCTTCAAACCAGAACGGCGAATATTCCTCAACTGCATTAGCAATTATGG
>CANLJW010000073.1:0-3522 GCA_947491605.1 Actinomycetota bacterium
GCCCAGGTTCGACGAGTCCAGAATTTCTTGATGCTGCGCTTCGTCAAGGTGATTCAGTCACCATTGATGGAGTAACAATCACGGTGACAACATCAACCACGAATTCAGACACAATTTCGATCTCTTCAAGATAAGAGCGAGAAGGTTTTAACTAAGAGGCAACACCAAAGTTGAATCAGACAAAATCGAAAATGCTCCAATTAATCGAATATATAAGCGATATTAAGGTTTCATGGGTAAAATTTCGCCGTGCCTGATGCGATATCTCTAACAGAAATCAAGGCCGCTTGGAATCAGATACTAGACACCGTTGAGTCTTCAAATCGGGTTGCTTGGCTAGCCTATTTTGATGCCCGGCTGGTTTCTTTGGTTGGATTTGAGCTGACTCTTGATTTTTCGGATTCGGCAAAATTTTCTGGTTCGCATGATTTTGCAACTACTCGGAACCCGCTGCATCGTGCCGAATTAGAGCGCGCAATCTTAGAAATAACTGGCGTGAAAATTTTGGTGATTGAGGAGTGAGAAACCGCAGCGCCCCGATCTTAATTTTGACTGCGCTACTCTTAATTGCAACGCAATCAATTCCAGTTTTTGCCGCAAACTTTAAATCAACATTCAGCCTCTCCCAAACGCCCAGCCCAAATGAGCCGCTAATAACTTTTCATGGCGTAATTAAGCCAGCGCTAAAGAATGCAGTAGTTAAGATTTTTGTAAAATTAGATGAGAAATGGGTCGATACCAGGCTTCGCACAAATTCAACATCTAGTGGGGCGTGGAAAATTGAAGCGAATGCAACTGCGTTAAATGCAAAAGTTTCTTACCGCGCACAAGTTCAAGTAGGAAAATCTACGATTACTACTCCGATAAAGACTTTAACGGTAAAACAATCGCCTTCGATCGGCGAAGCAGACGCTGCCTCATTAATAGCGCTGGCCGGACCAGGTGGTCGGATTCATGGCGCGGATATAAGTCGCTGGCAACATCCAGACGATAAGCCGATTGATTTCGCAAAAATGTATGGCGCTGGCATTAGATTTGTGATGATAAAAGCTTCGGATGCTAGAGACGATGCTGATATCCCTTCATTAAAATTTTTACTTACTGATCGAAATGCAGCGCAGGCAGCCGGTATTTACACCGGCTTTTATCATTATGCATACTTGCCAAATACGGCAGATCCTGCGCTGGTCATACGGGATGCAAAAGCCCAAGCTCAAAAAGTAATTTGGCGCCTTGCCAGTATCGGTGGATATAACACTCGCGATTTAACTTATGCGCTTGATTTAGAAAATAACTGTATCCAGATGAATAAATCAAAAGTTTGTACTAAATATGCAACTCGCTCAAATATTACTTTGTGGGCGGAAACTTGGCTGGCGATGGTTGCCGAAAAGACTGGCAGAAAACCATTCCTATATTCATATTCTGGATTTTTAGAAACTGCCATGAATCGAAGTTTAATATTGCGAGGTTATCCACTCTGGATGGCCCAGTACGCAATTAACCCAGCAGATCCGATTGCAGAACCTGGCCGTAAAATTTCTGGATGTTATGTCAATTCATGGAGTACCTCAAATTGCACATCGCTCTGGCAAATTTGGCAGTACACATCTTGCGGAATTGCGAGCAAATACGGCGTACCAAGTAACCGTCTTGATTTGAATGTATATCGCGGCGATGCAAATTCTTTCTTAAAACTTGCAGCTGGTGAATGGATCCCGCAAGTCGGTGACTTACTCCCCATAAATGAATCATCAACCATGCGGATAACGGCAATTAAAGCTACTACGAATTATAAATCTGTTGAAGTTACAGTTGAAGTTATTAGAGCCACAGGCACCCCAGTAGTAACGGGCACAGTTGTTTTTAGATCTGATTCCGAACTAGCAAAAAAGCCAGTGCAGACTGTGGTTCGAGATGCAGCTGGTGTATGGGTACTTTCGATCGATGGGCTAAGTGCTGGAAGCTACACCGGGAAAATTGTTTATGTTGATCAAACCGGAACCCATGCTCAATCAGAACAGATTATTCAATTTATTTTAGAAGAAGGAATAGCGCCTTCTCCAAAACCTTCTGCGACTAAAAAACCAGTTACGCCGACAACAGATGGTTGCAAGAACCAGATTAAGAATTAACTTGCTTTGCTTTTTGCCTTTGGTTTTGCAGCTTTAAGTGCAGCTACTTCGCGAGAAATTTGATCTAGATATAGATTTACAGATTTCTTTTGATCGCTAGCGCTCCAACCAAGAACTGGAGCGATCAGGCTACCTACTTCTTGCGCGATGCTCGCGCCATTATCTCCTAACTCAAATGAAAGCCGGGTTCTTCGAGAGATGACATCATCAACACTTCTAGCACCTTCATGCGTTACGGCATAAACAATTTCGGCTTTGATATTTAAGGCTTCATTTGAGATTGGAGTACGCAATTGCGGATCTTCGATAATTAATTCAAAAATATCTTCAATCAGCGAGCCATAACGCTCTAGCAAATGCGTGACCGTTTCATTAGATAATTTATATTCTTCTGCAAGAGTCTCGACCTTATTTTTTAATACTTGATAACCATCCGCGCCAACAATTGGTAGCGTGGCTGTACATGATTCTGGAACAATTCGGCGCAAGTCCGGTACCGCAACATCTACCGCATCTTGCGCCATCACTCGATAGGTCGTGTATTTTCCACCGGCGATAGATACAAATCCAGGAGCTGGTCGATCAACGACATGTTCGCGCGAAAGTTTTGTAGTTGGTGAGTCTGGCGTTGTCGAAACTAACGGCCTCAATCCGGCAAAAACTCCTAATACATCTTCCACTCTGATTTTTGGATCTAGTACACGATTGGCTTGGTCAATTATGTACTGCACATCATCAGCGCTAGCTAAAGGTTCATTTCGATCGTCCACAAAATCGGTATCAGTTGTGCCAACAATCCAGCGGTTTCCCCATGGAATGATAAATAAGACCGATACAGGGGTTTTGAGAATTATGCCGCTTTCAGATTTGATTGCAGATTTTGGCAAAACTATGTGAACGCCTTTGCTCATCCGAACTCGGTAGCCTGGTTTCAATCCCATTACGTCATAAAGTGGGTCGGTCCAAACTCCCGCGGCCATCACAGTAGTTTTAGCTTTAACATTAATAACTTCATTACTTTCATTAACTTTTACACTTGCGCCAATCACGCGCTTTCCTTCTTTAATAATAGTTTGGCAGCGCACCCCAGTTGCAATTACGGCACCGTGTTTAGCGGCAGTGCGTGCAATCATCATCGTATGTCTAGCATCATCAACTTGAGCGTCAAAATATTGAATTCCGCCAGTAACAATATCTAGACGAAGCGAAGGCGCTATCTCTGAAATCTTTTTTTGACTTAAATGTTTATGCCACGGCAGCGCACGTTGAAAACCACGCAAGGCATCATAGAGCGCAAGGCCAGCACCAACATAAGTTCGCTCTTTTAATTTTTCATGAAGTGGGTATAAAAACCCGACTGGCTTAACTAAATGTGGTGCGAGGGTGG
>CANLJW010000074.1:0-3506 GCA_947491605.1 Actinomycetota bacterium
CCGAGTTGTCACGATGGTTAATAGATATTGGCGAGCCCATTCGAAATTTGATGCCGGAGTTCCGGATTGCGCCACGAACCGGATAAGCAACATGATCGGCTGCAAGTCCGGCTGTTGAAACTTGGTACAACAACGGGAGAAATGTTTGGAAATTATGGCGATCGACCAAAGTTACTTCAGCGAAATTCGCTAACCCGCGAGCCGCGGTTAGTCCACCAAAACCTGCGCCAAGAATCACAATCCGTGGCTTCTTTTCGCCTGGCTTATTCATAACGCAAAGTCTACTGTTAATTCCATGAGCGACCAGCGGAAAATTTTGGTGACCGGAGCATCTGGGTATGTTGGTGGCCGATTGGTAAAAGCACTCTTACAGGAAGATATGTCAGTACGAATATTTGTGCGTGAGAAATCTAAAGTCTCTGGCCAACCATGGGTAAGCGCAGTAGAAATAGCAACTGGTAACGCTAATAATTATGATGAAGTTTTGACGGCGTTAACTGGGATACACACCGCTTTTTATTTACTGCACTCAATAAATTTAGGATCTAATTTTGATGAGATAGAAGCGGCGATGGCCCGTAATTTTGCTAAGGCTGCGGCTACCGCTGGTGTAAAACAAATTGTTTATCTTGGTGGTATTGCTAATGATGCCAAGAGTAGTAAGCATCTAGCTTCACGCGCCCGAACTGGAAGTGAACTCGCAACTGGCTCAACTCCAGTAATGGAGATTAGAGCTGGAATTATTATTGGTTCTGGTTCGGCTTCATTTGAGATGCTCCGACATTTAACGCATAGATTGCCGATTATGACAACGCCAAAGTGGATTGCAAATCGGACCCATCCGATTGCAATCCGTGATGTACTTTGGTATTTAACGCATATTGCAAAATTAGAAAAACCAATCTCTGGAATTTTCGATATTGGCGGACCTGAAATCTTGAGTTACGCCGATATGATGCAAAAATTTGCCAAAATTTCTGGACTGCGAAAGCGATTGATAATTAAGGTTCCAGTACTTACTCCCAAACTATCCAGCTTATGGATTGGATTAGTAACGCCAGTACCAACAGCCCTGGCTCGACCGTTAGTTGGTTCATTAATAAATGAAGTTGTAGCAGATCCAAAAAAGAGTTTGAACGGAATTATTCCGCTGCCACCAGAAGGGCTAACTGACGTAACTAGAGCAATTGAATTAGCGCTAAGCCGCATCTCTGCCAATGCCGTAGAAACTCGCTGGTCTGATGCTGCAATCCCAACCGCGCCGTGGCAAAAAGCGCAGAGCGACCCAGCGTGGGCGGGCGAGATGATTTTAAGGGATCTCCGCGAAGTGATTACCGATGCGCCAATCGAAAAAGTATGGGAATCAATCGAACAGATCGGTGGCGAGAATGGTTGGTATGGCGCAGACTTTCTATGGTTCATGCGTGGTTTATTAGATCGCGCGATTGGTGGCGTTGGGTTACGCCGAGGCCGGCGGGATCCGAAAACTCTAAGAATTGGAGAGAGTTTAGATTTTTGGCGCGTTGAAAATATTGAGAAAGGGAAAGTATTAAGGCTTTATGCCGAAATGATTCTTCCAGGAAAAGCTTGGCTGGAATTTCGAGTAAGCGAAGTTGATGGCAAAACTAAAATAATTCAAGAGGCGACTTTCGCACCACATGGACTTGGTGGCCAGCTGTATTGGTACTCCATACTCCCACTTCATAGTTTTGTATTCCCTACAATGTTGCGCAATATTGTTCGGAGTGCAAAGCGTAAAGTTATTTTTGGATAAGCTGTGCACGAATTCAATGATGAAGTTGAGAAGTTAGCTGCCGAAATTCTTGAGTATTCATTAGTACGCTTAAAAACTGATCCACCACTTGATGGTCCAAGAACTTGGGAAGATTTATATAACGAAGTTGGAAACACAATCACTCCAGAAGGCTTAGGTGGTCATGCCGCGTTAGCGCTATTCAAAGATGTATTAGCGAAAGCATGTATCTCAACTGATCACCCGCGAAATCTTGCATTCATTCCATCTGCCCCTAGTGAATATGCAAACCTATTTGACTTGGTTGTCGGCGCTAGCGCTTTATATGGCGGCTCATGGATGGAGGGTGCTGGCGCAGTATTTGCCGAAAATCAAGCACTGAAATGGATTAGTGACTTAGCCGGAATGCCGGAAAGCGCCGGCGGCGTATTTGTGCAAGGCGGCACGATTGGGAATTTATCAGCGTTGGTGGCTGCCCGATTTGAGGCAAGAAAACGTTATCCCGATAATCACAAATGGATGATTGCATGTTCGAAAGAAGCGCATTCATCAATTAAATCCGCAGCTGATGTAATGGATGTTGGCATTTTACAAGTTGAACCAGACGAGAATTATAAATTGCAGGGAGATACAGTTGCGAAAGCGTTAGATGAATATCATTTAAATAATCCAACACATAGAATATTTGCTGTTATTGCAACTGCTGGAACTACAAACTTAGGTGTGATAGATGATTTATTAGGAATAGGCAACGCAGCAAAAGCCCGCGGAATTTGGTACCACGTCGACGGTGCATATGGTTTGGCTGCGCTCTGTTCACCATTAGTAAAACATTTATTTGGTGGAGTTGAATTAGCTGATTCTTTAATTGTTGATCCACATAAATGGTTATTTGCACCGTTCGATGCTTGCGCTTTGATTTATCGAAATCCAAATATTGCAAAAGCAGTTCACACACAACATGCCGGTTATTTAGATTCGGTGGAGACCGGAGAATGGAATCCATCTGATTATGCAATTCATTTGACCCGCAGAGTTCGCGGCTTACCATTTTGGTTCTCACTGGCAGCACACGGTACGAATGAGTACGCAGCCGCTATGGATAAAACCATGCTTGTTGCGCGGGAAGGTGCCCGGCTAATTAATGAGCATCCAAATTTAGAATTAATTATTGAGCCCGAACTTTCAATTGTTGCTTTTAGACGAATAGGTTGGAAAGCAATCGATTATCAAAATTGGAGTGCAAAATTATTGACCGATCAGATTGGGTTTGTTACACCTTCATCGCACGAAAGTGAGCCAATTTTGCGATTTGCGATTGTGAACCCATGGACCAAAGTGAGCGATTTAGCGCTGATTTTGGGAACGCTTTAACTTCCAGTTAACCTCCACCGATTTGTCGGTTTCGCCCCATAAGATATGAATATGGAATTTGGCGTTAATAACGAGGCGGGTCAACTCAACTCTGGTTTGAGCGACCTAGAACTTCGGATTTTAGATTTTGAACGCCAATGGTTCCGATATTCCGGCGCAAAAGAGAGCTCGATTCGAGAGCTATTTGATTTAACGCCACCGCGCTATTACGAGGTATTAAACGCGCTAATCGATCGAGAAGCAGCGCTACTGGCCCAACCCATGTTGATTAAGCGGCTCCGGCGCTTGCGCGATGCTCGGACCGAGGAGCGTTCTGCCGCTCGCCTCGGGCTCCATAAGTAAAACCAAACCCGATAAAGCTCGGTTTGCTTGAGAGGGA
>CANLJW010000075.1:0-3472 GCA_947491605.1 Actinomycetota bacterium
TCTTTCTATCAAAAGTTCGGACTTTTGCAATAACTTCGGAAATTTCGTGGCCGTACGCACCAATATTTTGAATAGGCGCGCCACCAACGGTTCCAGGTATCCCACTTAAAGTTTCTAGCCCAGCAAAACCTTTACCCATAATCCATGCTACGAATTGATCCCAATCCTCACCAGCAGCAACGGTAATCATGCCGCCACTACATGCATCTACCTCATATGTATTTCCTTTAGTTTCAACGCGAATTACTGTGCCTTTAAAACCAGCATCCCCAACTAAAACATTAGAGCCACCGCCAATTACTAATAACGGTTCGCGTGCGCTATCCGCTTCTTGAATAGCAGCAATCAATTCAACCTCGGTGGTCGCGTGCACAAACTTCTGTGCGGGTCCACCAACATGCAAGCTGGTGTACTGCGAGAGATTTTCCATATCGTAAGGCTACCTGCGAGGTGCGAGAATGTCCTCGCGTCCGCGAAAGCGCTCCAAAATACGCTGGTAATTCTTCTTAGAATTCTTATCCCGGTACTCCGGATTTACATCGTGATACCCGTGATGTCGACCTTGCGTTAACGGCAAATCAATTTGCAATAAATTTCCGCCGTTTTCACGAATCACCAACGACATTTCAATATCCGCATTTCGATAATAAGTTGCACTTGGATTTGCGCCACCGGCCGCCACCATGAATTCTCGATCGAAGGCCATGAAGTAAGAGAAGAGCACGTCAACTTCTCCATCACCTTTATCTTCGGTACTGCGCCATTCATCCGCCAGATTTACCAAGCCACCGCGCCAGCCAACTGCTTTGTAACCTTCATTAAATTTCGCAATCGTTGGCGGAATGGCATCACCAGTGAATTGTGTTGATGGATCCATCAAAATTACATACTTACTATTAATCCGACCTAAGAGTTGATTAACTGAATGACCCCAACCAAGTTTATTTTTCTGCCAATTTGCCGTCAGATTTGCAAATTCTGCCAACGGTTCGCAGAGAGTTTTATTTTCTTTTCCAGAAGTCTCAATGTAAATCGGTGTGTCGGTATACGCTCGAATAGATTTTATACAAGTAATTAAATCTTCTTGAAAACCATCAGCAATAACGGCAATTATGGCGTTCATAGCAGTGAAACTATTGCTTTTGCCATTCCCAATACTTTTACACCCGCACACTCAGCTGTAATTTCTAGCCTTACTTGCCGAGACGATACTTCTTCGATTACGGCGCTTATAGTTATTTCAACATCGACCCCAGCAGGAACTACAACTGGCTTGGTAAAGCGCGACGATATTTCGGTTACAGCAGCGCTATGTCCCGCCCACTTCGTTACATATCTACCGGCGAGCGCCATAGTTAACATGCCATGTGCAATTACATCAGGTAGCCCAACTGCTTTTGCGACTTCCTCATCTTGATGAATTGGATTTTGATCACCGCCAGCATTGGCATACTCCACAAGTGTTGCCCGATTAATCTTGTAAGTTTCGGCTGGTATTTGATACCCAAGTTCTACTTTTCTCATCCGCGCATCACCAGAGTGGTCCATTGGACTTGGGCTAACTCTTCGTCACAATGTAAGTCAGTCCGGACTGTAACAATTTCATTACCTGCAACAGCTCGATAAGTTTCAATTGTTGAAGTACATGTAACTTCATCGCCGGCATGCAGCGGGCGATTGTTTTGAAACTTCTGATCCCCGTGAACTACCCGAGTCCAATCCAATCCATTCTCTTCAAGGAGCGCTTGGGAAGGCTCAAGTGAAATCATGATCGAGTATGTAACTGAAGAATTAATTATTTCACTCTCGCCAATAGCATGCGCAAAATTAGAGATTGATTCTTGGGTGACTTTAAATGTGGTTGAACTCTTACGACTCTTCCCGACGGCATCGGGATTAAACATCAGTTAGACCTTTGAAAGAAAGGTTTAGCGAGTTTCGCGGTGCAGAGTTGATGCGTTGCAACGTGCACAGAACTTCTTGAGTTCCATACGATCTGGATCGTTGCGACGGTTCTTACGAGTGATGTAATTACGTTCTTTGCAGTCAACGCATGCCATAGTGATCTTTGGGCGAACATCCGCACTCTTGCTGGCCATGGTGACTCCTCTTTATATACAAGTTATTGAGGGAGCGAGAATACCTAAGCACCCTGTGGATGGCAAAAATTAGAAAAGTCTCGTACTCAATGGTGAGTACGAGACTTCTTTCTAGTAGCGGAGGCGGGATTTGAACCCACGACACAGCGATTATGAGCCGCTTGCTCTACCAAGCTGAGCTACCCCGCCGAGCCCCCTATCGGAATCGAACCGATGACCTTTTCCTTACCATGGAAACACTCTACCAACTGAGCTAAGGGGGCGAATATCCGCAAATCTTACCGCTACTAATACTGTTGTAAGAAATTACCGTTTGGGATCAAGCACAATTTTGCCAGTTGTCGCTCTCGACAACATTGCTCGATGTGCATCTGCTGCAGCTGAAAGTGGATATGTACCGCCTACATGCGGCTTTAATTTTCCACCAACAATCAAACCAAATAACTCAATTAATACATCAACTAATAACTCTTTCTTACCGAAACAATTCATCAACCAAAACCCACTAATAGTTCGCGATCCATGCATTAAAGAACCGGGATGTACTAATTGTGGCGCTTGGCGGGAAGCCATCCCGTAGAAAACTAATCGGCCAAATGGCGCTAACGCCTCTAACGATTGATCGAATGTTTTTCCGCCAACCATTTCCAGAATTAAATCAACAGGCTTGCCGTTATTCGCTGCGATTAACGCGCCTTTCAAATCTTCGGCCTTTGCATCAACTACAGCATCAGCGCCGAGCTCAATACAAAGTTTTTTCTTTTCATCTGAGGATGTAACTGCGATAACAAAAGCGCCCCAGAACTTTGCTAATTGAATTGCAATCGAGCCAACTCCGCCGGCTCCGGCATGTACCACAACTGATTCGCCCTTTTTGAAATGTCCTACTGTTTTAATAATATGAAATGCAGTAGTTCCTTGAACCGCCATCGCTAACGCAGCGCCATCGCTAACGCCATCTGGAATAGGAATTAAAGTCGCACTTGCTACCGAAACTTTTGAGGCATATCCACCTTGGCCGACAAACGAAAGAACGCGCTTACCGCCTGCAGTAGTACCAACTACTTCAATCCCAGGAATTAACGGAAGTGTTTGCTTAGCTAAGTAACTATCTTCGGTCTGGTGGGTGTCTGCATAATTAATTCCAATCGCAGTTACATCAAGGATCTCTTCGCCAGCTCCTGCAATTGGATCTGGGAGTTCGGTTAGTTGCATAACTTCTGGACCACCAAATTTGGTGATCTGAATGGCTTTCATATTTATCCTTTAGTGGAACCGAGAGTTAAGCCGGAGATGAATTGCTTTCTTAGAACGAAGAATAAAATAACTGTGGGAGCGGCTGCCAAAATAGCACCAGCAGCTAATAGATTGAA
>CANLJW010000076.1:0-3231 GCA_947491605.1 Actinomycetota bacterium
TAAAAGCGCTTTCAAACGTTTATTTGGATTTAAATCTAGGCGAAGTAGTTGGTCTAATTGGGCCAAACGGTGCTGGGAAAACGACAGCTTTTAATGCCATCTCGGGATTAGTGGAAGCAACATCAGGGAAACTTTCACTTGATGGCAAAGAACATAATTGGCCAAAACCTAATCAGTTAGTTGATTTAGGAATTTCCAGAACTTTGCAAGGAGTGGGACTTTTTCCAGATTTAACTGTTTTAGAAAATGTGATGGTTGGGGCTAATAAATTTGCAAAGAGCGGGCTAATTAGATCTGCACTTGGTTTATCTAATAAAGATGAATCCCAACTACGCGAACGTGCACAATTAGCATTAGAGCGAGTTTATGCTGGCGAACTTTCCAATCGCCGCGCGGATACGCTTTCATACCCAGATACAAAACGAGTTTCAATCGCGCGAGCGTTAGTTAGCCAACCGCGAATTTTATTATTAGATGAACCAGCAGGCGGTCTTGGTGCTGCTGATATTTCGTGGCTCAATGGTGTTATTTCAAATTTAAAATCAATCTGTGCCATTATTTTGGTTGAACATCATATGGATGTGGTGATGTCAGTTTGTGATCGCATCTATGTGCTTAATTTTGGTGAAGTAATTTCTTCCGGATCTGTCTCACATGTTAGAAATGATCCGGCAGTAATCGCTGCTTATCTAGGAACAAGCGCAGGTGGCGCATGAACGGTTTAACTGTTAAAGATTTGGTAGTAGATCATGGTGCGATTACTGCCCTTAACGGAATTTCATTTACCGTGGAACCTGGTCAATTAGCTGCCGTTATTGGCTCAAATGGTGCTGGCAAAACCACGCTTTTGCGGACACTTTCGGGTTTGAAGCACGCTAGCAGCGGCAGCGCTCAATGGAGCGGCGAGTATATTCTGGGAAAGAAACCAGAAAATTTAGTTCGCCACGGAATATCACATGTATCTGAAGGCAAATCGGTAATTCCAGAGTTAACCGTTAAAGAAAATCTTGCGCTCGGTGGTATCTGGCGAAAAGATAAGAAAGATGTAGCGGCAGTCACAAAAGAAGTTTTGGAGTTATTTCCAAGGTTAGGCGAGCGATTAAGCCAACGTGCGGACACCCTTTCTGGCGGCGAACGTCAGATGCTTGCAATTGGTCGCGCGCTAATTTCACGACCTAAATTAATTTTATTAGATGAACCATCACTTGGGCTAGCGCCGCTTGTGATTGAACAAATTTTTCAAACTATCGATCAACTTCGCCATAAATTAGGATTAACCATAGTCTTAGTAGAACAAAATGCTATGAGCGCACTTCGAATAGCTGATATTGGAATCATTATTAACCTTGGAAAAATTGTAGCAACTGGTACGGCAGCTGAATTAATCAACAATCCGGCGCTCCATGCCGCGTATTTGGGGTACTGATGCAACAAGCTATTAACGCACTTTTAATTGGAATCAGTAATGGATTTATTTATAGTTTGATGGCGCTAGCCCTAGTGTTAGTTTGGCGATCAACTCGAGTAATTAATTTTGCCCAAGCGGGCCAGGCAATTCTCTCTACATATATTGCATATGAAATCGTAACTAGAACCGATAATTTTATTTTGGCATTAATTGGCGGTGTCTTAGCAGGCGCACTAGTCGGAGCTGTTGTAGAAATTTTGTTAATGCGAACGCTTTTTAAACATGTGAGCGATGGGCCAGTTGCAGCGCTAGCGCCAGTGATTGCATCGCTTGGATTATTAGGGCTAATTAGAAGCATAATTGGAATGGTGTGGGGCAATGATCAAAAGCCATTTTTCCCACCGGTCTCCACAAATGGATTCACATTTGGTAGCACTACCGTCCCATTTTCACGCATGAATCTGCTGATTGTGCTTGGCGCTGCAACGGTAATGATTATCTTTACTCTGATATTCCAGAAGAGCAATTTAGGTTTAGCACTTCGTGCAGCAGCATTCCAACCAGAAATTGCACGATTAGCTGGGATAAGAGTTGGCGTGATTCGAACAACCGGCTGGATTTTCGCAGGAGCTGCCGGTGCAGTCGCCGGAATTCTAATTTCACCTAATGATGCAATCACACCGTACTCACTTGATTCGCTTTTAATATTTGGATTTGTCGCTGCTGTGATTGGTGGACTTGAAAGTTTAACTGGCGCTGTGGTTGGTGGCTTAACTCTTGGAATTGGACTCTCGTTTATTCTCACTTATATAGGAACATCACTTATTTTTCCAGCGACATTTGTCGTACTAGCCCTGGCGTTAATAATTCGACCTCAAGGTTTATTTGGCAGTAAGGCGGCGCGAAATGCATAGCCTGCGTCGACTCTTCTTATTTATATTTTCAACTTTGATTTTGCTTGCGCTCTCGCTAAAAATTGAAGAGCTCCGAGTTTATCAAGGTGCTCAAATTGCAATTTACGCACTGGGTATTAGTTCAATAGTTTTATTGACTGGTTACTCAGGACAAGTATCACTTGGTAACGGCGCTTTTATGGCAATCGGCGCATATACAGCAGCGCTAACTCAAATTCATTGGCATCTGCCACTCTTCTTTACCTTTGTAGTTGGCACGTTTTCCGCAGCGCTGGCTGGTGCAATCTTAGGTGGCGGTGCCGCTCGGCTATCGGGGCCATATTTAGCGGGTGCAACACTTGCACTAGCGGTTGGCTTACCTACACTTGCAAATCAATTTACAATACTTAATGGTGAAACCGGTTTGGATTACACTTCAGGTACACCACCAACATGGTTTGGCGAAAGCTTTACTCTATATAAATGGTTTTTTTGGATCGTTTTAGTAAACGTTATGTTGATGATGTTCTTCGTTCGAAATATCACCTCGAGTAGATATGGTCGAACCTGGAAAGCACTTCGCGGTAATCCCGTCGCGGCCCAACTCTCTGGCATCCAAGTAGGTGGATCAAAGGTCTTGGCTTTCACGATCAGCGCCGGGGTGGCCGGCCTGGCAGGCACCCTTTTAGGCATGATTGGCTTTGTTGGCCCAACGGGATTTGGGCTTGGCCTCTCGTTTGCGCTCGTAACAGGGGCGGTTCTATCTGGCGTAACTAGCCTCGCAGGTAGCATGCTTGGGGCTGTAGTTCTGGTTGCGATTCCAGAGTTGGCCAGCGTCATTGCACATCGACTTGGCGATACTGAACGCGTAACCTCAAATTTGCCGGGCTTGATAATGAGTACGTTATTGATTTTGACGGTGCTGTTTAC
>CANLJW010000077.1:0-3159 GCA_947491605.1 Actinomycetota bacterium
ATTAAATCTGCGATTGATTCTGGTGCAGCTGTTGTTGAGATTGATGTTCAAATTTCCAAAGATGGAAAAGTAGTAGTAATACATGACCCAACCCTAGAAAGACTTTGGGGTTTAGATAGGAATGTTTCCGAAGTTAATTGGTCGGAAATTTCTCAGCTTGGCGCAGGCGAGAATAAAGTGCCGCTGCTCTCCGATGTATTGTCGCTCTTTGAGAACTCTAAATCAGTTTTGATGATAGATATGGGAGAGAGTGGTCCCGCAAAATTAGCTTTTGAAGTTGCGTCAAAGAGCAACGCAAAGATTTACTGGTGCGGCGACTTAGAAGGCATGCGAATAATTCGCTCGCTCTCGGAGAGTGCGAATATCTGGATGCCGTGGGATAATAATGCAATTGTTACCGCCGCTGATATTGCTGAACTAAAACCTACTTTCATAAATTACCATTATTCATTCGTAACCAAGAGCAAAGTTGAGGCTATTCATGCGCTTGGCTGCAAAGTATCAATTTGGACTGTTGATGATGAAGCCACAATGCGTTGGGCAAAAGCTATTGGAATTGATTCTGTAACTACGAATGAACTAGCGCTGTTGCAGCGAGTACTTAGTGAGCCGCCTTTAATTTCTAAAAATGAGGAAAGCGCGACAGATATTGATCTTGATCGGGCGCTAATAGTTGCGCGAGATCTTGGAAAATGGGCAATTTTGGTAGCAAAATCGATGGACCCAGGAAAGATTGAATTGAAAGAAAATCCTGCAGATATCGTTACTGAAATTGATGTGATGATTGAAGCCCATGTTCGAGAAGTAATCTCTGCTAATTTTCCTGGCCATAATTTCGTGGGCGAGGAGATGGGTGGCACTTATCTTGCCGAAACACCAGCTTGGTATTTAGATCCAATTGATGGCACCACGAATTTTGCAAACCGAATGCCGTGGAGTTCGTTCTCACTCGCGTTAGCCTTTAATCGCACACCATTGCTCGGCATAGTTATTGATCCATGGCGCGATGAACTCTATGAAGCCGCAAAAGGTAAAGGCGCGAAATTAAATGGAAAGCCCCTGAAAGTTGAAAATTTAGTTGGAGTTGAAAATCCGCTTAGCAGTCGTATCGTTGCTACTGAATTAGCGGCCTATCAACCTTGGCCCGGAATGCTTGGCCTTCTAGACGAGTTAGCAAAAAACTTCTGCACGATGCGAATAATGGGATCTGGAACTTTAACTGTAAATGGAGTAGCGGCTAATCGTGGCGTTGGTGCAGTTATTGGTCATTTCAGTCCGATTGATCATTTAGCAGCTGTGATAATTGTGCATGAAGCTGGTGGCGTCGTTTATGACGAAACTGGGAAAGTTAACTTATTTCCAGAGACTGGTGGCATTATGACTGCGACTCCAGCGGCGGCGGATGCACTATATAAAATCTGGCAGAAAGTAATTTCTTAATAGTGTTCTGCAAATGGTAAGAAACATTCAAGCGGTTTTAGCTATAGATGTAGGATCTTCTAAAATATCTGGGGCAATTGTTGATGAAGATTTTAAAATTTTACATAAAGAGTTGATTGCAAGCAGGGATAGCGTCACAGGATTGGCTGATCAAAATTTAGAACGCACTAAGACGATGATAAATTCTTTGAAAAAAATTGCAGATGAAGAGGGAATCTCTATTTTCAGCGCTGCTGCCGGCTTTCCCGAGTACATTGATTTGGAAGGAAATTTAACTAGCCGAGATCAAATTGATTGGAAAATACAACCGAGTTTGGATTTTTCGCAAATTTTAAAAGTCCCCTGGACCATCCAATCTGATGTTAGATGTGCTGGAATCGCAGAGGCTCGATTGGGTAGTGGTAAGAATGAATCTGATTTCGTCTATATAACTATTAGTACCGGCATCTCGCACACACATTTCATTGGCGGAAAACCTATTTCGGGTTTTGACGGACGCGCCATCGGGTTCGGCGTAATTGAAATAGATACTGGTAGTGAAATTATGCCGCTTGAAAATTTTTCTTCTGGTCTAGGAATCGCTCGTCGATATAGCGCAATTACTGGAGATAAGACTATTAATGCGAAGTCGCTATTTGATGATTATCAAGGTAATAGTTTGGCTACCGAAATTATTGAATCTGCAGCTGCAATTTTAGGAAGGGAAATTGCCATTTTTGCGAATTCATTGCTAACTAAGGTAATCGTAATTGGTGGTGGACTTTGGATGGGTAGCGCAATTTATCGTGATTTAGTACTCACCTCTTTTCAAAAAATATCTAAAGAATTGAATTACAACGGAACTATTTTAAGCGCCTCAGTTTCAGATGCAGGAGTAATAGGTACTGCCATTTATGCTTTAGATAGCGTTACTAATTAGAAGTTGCGGCAAAATTATCAGCAATAATTAGCGCGTTGCTGCATTCAGCGATAATTGTGGCCGGCCAATCAGATTCATATTTAGTTGCCATAGAAATTCTTTTATAAGCCCGGTTTTTTTCACTACCGGTCAACAACATAATTGCTTGCTTTGAAACATCTACGATGGTCGCCGGACCAACTGTAACCCCATAATTGGGCACTTCATCAAGTGATGCAAAATCTGGGAAAGTCTTTAAATTATCCTTGCGTGTCTCCACTGACAATGGTGTTATGCGAGTTCTCTCATTTCTGCCGCTTCCAAATCCATTAAAAGCAACGTGACCATCACTTGCTCCTGAAGCTAGCAAAAATATATCAACACCTAATTTCATTAGGGTATCTTCAAAGGTTTTGGGGTCTCTAGCATCGGGAATAAGAACATTTGACATGAGAATCTGATCTTTGTTAGGTAAATCCCCATTCAATACATCTCTAATTTCATCGTAAGCAAATTTCTTGCAACTGAAATGAGATTCGATATCGACATGGTCAAATGATCCGTCTTTACCTTGAACGGCATATTCATCCATCATGGCAATCACCACATGGCTTAAAGACTGATTATTTCTCTTTATCAAATTCGCTAACGCGCTATAAGTTGATCGGGGAGTGCGGCCACCGGGGCAGCCCAGTACGAAAAGATTTCCAATGTCATAACATTTCTTGAGCTCTGCAAAAACTAATTCTGCAGCAATATTACCGAGCGCAATTTCATCTGATGCAATTATAGATTCTGGTTTTTTAGATTTCATTTCACTC
>CANLJW010000078.1:0-3105 GCA_947491605.1 Actinomycetota bacterium
TGGTGGATTTATTTATTGGCTTTAACTTTCCTTCTTTTACTAAAGTATTAAGAAGTTGAGTGTGATGCACCATCTCTAATTCAAATCCGCTTTGACGGTAATCGCGACCAATTGTGGTGAAGCAATGTGGGCAAGTTACTACAACCTTCTTCTTCCCCTTAGGTCTCCCTTGGAAAACTTCTTCAAAAGTTTGAATATTTTCTTTGGCAAGAATTTGATAAAGAAATTCATTACCGGCACGTCGTGCTGGGTCCCCAGTACAAGTTTCTTTCTTTCCAAGCACTGCAAAAGTAACACCCGACATATAAAGCAACTCCGCAACGGCTTTTGTAGTTTTCTTAGCGCGATCTTCATATGCACCGGCACAACCAACCCAGAATAAATATTCAACATCATCCGGCAAAGTGCCTTCAACAACTCGAATTGGGAAATCGCATTCTGCAATCCAACCTTCACGGTCCGAACGATTTGATCCCCAAGGGTTTCCCGCCTTTTCTAAATTTCTAAATGTGCCACCAAGTTCGGATGGAAATTCAGATTCGACTAATACTTGGAAGCGACGCATATTTACAATGTGATCGATATGTTCGATATCGACCGGACATTCGTTTACGCAAGCACCACATGTAGTACAAGACCATAAAACTTCTTGCGAAATCGAGTTGCCCACAATTACTTCATCCACGCCTACTTTTACGACCGCTTCGCCGTTTTGTTTTTCATTAAAAGCCCATTCGCTCTTCCCGAACGCATGATCGCGCATCGCCATTATTAATAACTTTGGCGAGAGTGGCTTATCAGTATGCCAAGCTGGACATTGAGATTGGCAGCGGCCACACTCCGTACAACTCGCCATATCGAGCAAGCCCTTCCATGAAATATCAGAAGTTTTACCTAATCCAAATAAATCATCTTCAGATGGATCTTCGAAATCAATTTCTTTACCTTTAGATAACATAACTGGCAGCGCGCCAAGTGTCGGCGTTGAACCAGCGCTTCGTTTGAAATATATATTAAATGGCGCAAGGAAACGGTGCCAAGCGATACCCATTGTTAGATTCGAAGCGATCACAATAAACCAAGTCATAGAAATTACAATTTTAATTGCCGCAATAACTTGAACTGCAACTGCAAGTGACGATAGTGAAGCGCTACTAAATACCGAAACGATTGGGTAGGAGAGTGCGTAATGCCAATTCCAACTTGTAACGCCAGCGAGCGCACCTTCAAGTGCACGAAGTGTTAATACGCAGAGCGCAATTACAACAATCACACCTTCTACAAAATAAGCTTTCCATGAAGCGGAACCGAAAAACCGCGAAGTCCTTCCTTTCCTAAAAAATCTGGTTGCTTGCCGAATGCCAATTAGCGCAACGATGCCAATTCCAGTTAACCAAGCAATCGCTTCTACAAATAATTCGTAACCAACAAAGTGCCCAATTAGCGGCAACGTAAATTCTGGGTTAATAACTTGTCCAAACGCTGTGACTAAAGTTCCTATCAAAGCGCCGAAACCAATCATCACAAACCAATGCGCAATTCCAGTCCCGGTGAATTTCAACATCTTCGCGTGCGACAAAATCTCGTGCACCGTTGTAGCTAATCGATAGCCGCGCCGATTATTTCGAGTTGGATCTGGTTGCCCAGCTTTAATACGCAGGTAGAGCTCACGCCCCTTGACTGTGATTGCAACAATCGCAATTGCGGCGATCGTGTAGGAAACCAGCGCTAATAGCAGGGTGAGCATGTCCAAAGAATAGGCGGGGAATAGATCTGGCGACTCGCTGGTTAGACCGAGGGCAACCTTGAGCCTCCTCGACTCAATCTTTTGACCGTAGGGGACTCAATGTTAGAGAATGGCCCCATTAACCCCAGGCAGACAAACCAAGAAACCAAGGAGCAACAGAAAAATGGCTAGAGCAGTCGGAATCGACTTAGGAACTACTAACAGCTGCGTATCCGTATTAGAAGGTGGCGAAGCCACTGTTATCGCTAACGCGGAAGGCGCTCGCACCACCCCATCGATCGTTGCATTCGCAAAGAACGGTGAAGTACTTGTCGGAGAAGTCGCTAAGCGCCAATCCGTCACAAACGTTGAGCGAACCATTCGCTCCGTAAAGCGCCACATGGGTACCGACTGGTCCATGGATATTGATGGTAAGAAATACACAGCTCAAGAAATTTCTGCACGTATCTTGCAAAAATTAAAGCGCGATGCTGAAAGTTATCTTGGCGAAACTGTTACCGATGCGGTAATTACGGTTCCGGCATATTTTAACGATGCCCAACGCCAAGCAACTAAAGAAGCTGGCGAAATTGCCGGGCTTAACGTGCTTCGCATTATCAACGAGCCAACTGCTGCAGCGCTCGCTTATGGTTTAGATAAGAGCGACAAGGAAGAAACAATTCTTGTCTTCGACTTAGGCGGCGGAACATTTGACGTTTCACTTCTAGATATCGGCGATGGCGTCGTTGAAGTTAAAGCAACTAATGGTGATAACCATCTTGGTGGCGATGACTGGGATGAAGCGTTAGTTAACTTCCTAGTTAAAACTTTTGCAGCAAAAAATGGAGTCGATTTAGCAAAAGATAAAATGGCGATGCAACGCGTTCGTGAAGCTGCTGAAAAAGCAAAGATCGAACTCTCTGCCTCACAATCAACTTCAATCAACTTGCCATACATAACAGTTGATGCCGAGAAGAACCCCATGTTCTTAGATGAAACCATCACCCGCGCACAATTCCAATCATTGACTGCAGATCTTTTAGATCGTTGCCGCCGTCCTTTCCAAGCAGTACTTAAAGATGCTGGAATTCCGATTGCAAATATTCATCACGTAGTTCTCGTCGGTGGATCAACCCGTATGCCTGCAGTAGTAGAGCTAGTTAAAGAACTTACCGGTGGAAAAGAGCCAAATAAAGGTGTAAATCCAGACGAAGTTGTGGCGCTCGGTGCGAGCTTACAAGCCGGTGTAATCAAGGGTGAAGTTAAAGATGTACTTCTGCTTGATGTAACACCACTCTCGCTTGGTATTGAAACTAAGGGTGGCATCATGACAAAACTCATTGAACGCAACACCACAATCCCAACAAAGCGTTCTGAAA
>CANLJW010000079.1:0-3098 GCA_947491605.1 Actinomycetota bacterium
GCCGAAACTGAACACCAGCACTCCAGTATTAAATTGGCGGAGTAGTTTTAATCTAGAAAGAAATCGAGCAAGAAATCTTTAGTTCCAGGCACGACTGCATACTTATCTAAATCGGTAATTCCTTCGGAAGCCAACAGTTCATCGTCAACAAAGAAATTTCCGGTGCACTCAGACGCTAGACGGTTAAGAATTATGTAGGCAGAGTCCGAAAGAATTTCTGGTTTACGACAAGCATTTACATCGACGCCAGGAATCATTTGCAGCGCTGCAGTATCAATTGCAGTACGAGGCCAAAGTGCATTCACAGCAATCTTGTCGCGCTTAAATTCTTCAGCCATTCCGAGAACACACATACTCATTCCATATTTTGCCATCGTGTAAGCAACATGATTTTTAAACCAAATTGGTTTCATGGAAAGTGGTGGCGAAAGATTCAAAATGTGGGAATTTCCACCTTCGGCAGCGCTCTTTCTAAGATGTGGGATCACTGCTTGTGAAGTTAGAAAGGTGCCTCTGACATTTACATCAAACATCAAATCAAAGCGTTTTGCAGGCGTAATTTCAGTTTTGGTTAAATTAATCGCGCTAGCGTTATTTATCAATATATCTAAGCCGCCAAATTGTGCCGCAGCAGCTTCAACCGCGGCGCTAATTTGTGCTTCGTCACGTAAATCGCATTGGATGGGCAAGGCTTTGCCGCCAGCTGCCTCGATCTCTTTTGCTGCAGAGTAAATAGTCCCGGGTAATTTCGGATTCGGTTCGGCTGTTTTAGCCGCAATTGCAATCGAAGCGCCATCTTGCGCTGCGCGTAGCGCGATTGCCAATCCAATTCCGCGCGATCCCCCAGTGATAAAGATTCGTTTGCCGGCCAGTGACATATTTCTCCTTATTTTTTCGCTGTTTTATTTGCCAAGAATTTCATAAAGGCGGCTTGGGCCTCATCCGATTGCAAAGCCAATTTAAAAAGTTCGCCCTCAGCACGCATTACAGCGGTAACCGCATCATGGTGTCCGCTCTTCAATAGCGCCTTAGTTTGAATTACTGCGCTAGGTGGCTGGTCTGCAATTGCAGTTGCATATTGAGCTGCAACTAAATCCGGGGTTTCTGAAATTTCGGCTACTAGGCCAACCTCGAGTGCAAATTTAGAATCAAATGGTTCACCGAGCAAGAATACTTTTGATGCGCGTTGATGCCCCACAAGTTTTGGAAAAAGATAACTAGAGCCGAACTCTGGGACTAAACCAAGAGTTACAAAAGGCATAGAAAAATTAGTATCTGGTGCTGATACCACTAAATCGCAATGAAGTAAGAGCGTAGTTCCGATTCCAACCGCATTTCCATGTACGGAAGCAATTATCGGTTTCGGGAAGTTGTGAACTGCCGATAAAAACTGCATCACCGGTGAGTTCTCTTCTAGCGGTGGATCGTTAAAAAAATCTCCGATGTCGTTGCCTGCGGTAAAATGTTTACCTTGAGCGGCAAAGATTAAAACACGGATACTGAAATCCCCTGCAGCTTCATTAACCGCATCTGCCAAAGCCGTATACATTGTTCGAGTTATTGCATTTTGCTTTTCTGGGCGATTAAAAGTGAGTGTTAGCACTCCATCAACAGTCCCACTCAAGATCTCGTTCACGTGGGCATCGTAATGCAACCCAATGTGAACTCAAACATAGCGTCGATTTAACCAGGCTGCTCAGATTCGCGACATAATGAATACAACATTTTCATGAATGAGCAACGGAGAGCCACCATGGAACACATGACAATATTGACTAGAGAACTTACCCCCTTCGAGCACCTGGTCGCGGGTTTATTGTGTGACGGCTTATCAAATTCAGCAATTGCTAGAGAGACCGCGCATACTGAGAAAGTCGTTGAGAATACTGTTTCGAGAATGTCTAAAGCCCTCGGAGTTAAATCCGCGCCAGATATAAATATTCGAGTTTTAATTGCACTTGCTTATCGTGCGCATTTTGGTGATAAAGCTTTTGATAAATTGAATGTTGCATGCGGTCACATGGTTCTCGGACCAAATGGCGAACAGGTATGTTCTCGTCATATTGAATAGCTAATTTGGGATAGTTACCAGACTTAACCACTTCAAAAGTTTCAAAGCGCCTAAAAATATTATATGTGACCTACCAGTAAGTGCCATCACTCCCAAAAAATTACTTGGGGGTGGCACTCGTGCATTCACAATCCCGACTAATCAATAACGGGTTTGATTAGCACGAAGGAAATAGAGCCTTCAACTTAATACAACTAAACAAAGACTTTGGAGAGAAGAGATCATGAAGCGTAAAAGTTTCGACAGAATTGCCAGTTTGCTTGGATTCGGATTAGCAATATTACTTCTTGTTGCAGCCGGGCTCATGAACTGGGGTTATACATTCGCAAATAGCCAGGTGACAGATCAACTCACTTCACAAAAGATTTTCTTCCCGGCAGTAGGGTCACCAGCCTTTAGCCCAGATAAATTTCCCGATATCCAGAAATATGCTGGCATGCAATTAACAACTGGAAAACAAGCGAAAGCTTATGCTGACAAATATATTGCAGTTCACCTGCAAGGAATAGCTGGTGGGAAAACCTATTCTCAAGTTAGCGAACTATCTCGTGCAAACCCCACTGATGCAGCTCTTGCTGGCCAAGTGCAAACGCTATTCAGAGGCGAGACACTTCGCGGAATGCTCGGATTTGCTTTTGCATTCTGGCAGATTGGGCAGATCGCAATGTATGGCACCTATGCATGCTTAATTGGAGGAATCCTCTTCTTGATTCTTTCAATCATGGGATTTATGCACCTTCGTCGTACTCCTGAGGATGCGACAGTATAGCTCCCTCTGCTCTCCGTGAGGGAATAAGAAAGACGGACCTGGGTAATTGCCCAGGTCCGTTTCTTTATTACATATTTATCGAGCGATAGTTCCAGCAATAAACTCTTCGACTTTAACTCTTGCAGTCTCATCTGAATATTGCTCTGGTGGTGATTTCATAAAATAACTCGATGGCGAAAGTAACGGTCCACCAATTTTTCGGTCGAGCGCAATTTTTGCGCAACGGAGCGCGTCAATGATTACGCCAGCAGAGTTTGG
>CANLJW010000080.1:0-3059 GCA_947491605.1 Actinomycetota bacterium
AAATTATCGGCGGTCGCTAATCCAATTCCATTAGCGCCACCGGTAATTAATGCGAGCTTACGTTTTGAACCTTTGTAGCTCATTACTTCTCAGCTACCACTTGGTTCTTTAGAATTCCGATTTTTTCGATCTCGATCTCAATTACATCGCCATCTTGCATGAAGATAGGTGGCTTATAGAAAGTTCCAACTCCATGCGGTGTGCCAGTAGTTATGACATCACCGGCTTCTAAAGTTATCCGTTGGCTGATATATGAAATCAGATATGGCACGTTAAAGATCAAATTGCTGGTATTGCTAGTTTGCATGGTCTTGCCATTTAACCGTGCTTCTATTTTGAGATTATGTGGATCTGGAATCTGACTCGCTGGCACAATTACTGGTCCGATTGGGCCGTAGGTGTCGTATGACTTGCTGCGCACCCATTGACCATCTTTACCTTGAGCTTCACGGTCGGTCACATCGTTCATACAGGTATAGCCAGATACATAGCTAAGCGCATCGCTCTCTGAAACGTGTGATGCCCGCTTGCCAATAACTACTGCAAATTCAGCTTCCCAGTCGAGTTGAGTTACACCTTTATGTAAAGTGATATTTGCACCATTCGGGATAAGAGAGGTGGTCCATTTTGTAAATAGGACTGGTGCTAGCGGAAGTGGCACTCCGGCTTCTTTTGCATGATCTTTGTAATTCAAGCCAACTGCAATGACTTTTCCAGGCATAGGAAGTGGCAAATTCATGATTATTCCTCTCTAGTGGGCTTGGCAAAATTGAATAGGTCGAAAGACTACCCCTCAGATGGCAAATTGTATACAGTAAACCCCTGAGCGTATCCAAGGAGAAATTGATGCCAAAAGTCAGAATTGCCATTGCCGAAGGTGCACTTGCTGACCCAACTTGGGCAACTTCAATTGCTGAAAAATTTAATTTTGAGGTCGTCTTTGGTCCGGTGGATACGTTGGCCGAATTGCAAAGTACTGCAAAAGATTGTGCTGTGGTTGTGGTTGCACTTCATAAAATGACCGAAGAGAAAATTTCGCAAATGCCGGAATCGGTTAAATGCATTAGCCGGCTTGGCGTGGGTTTAGACAGCATTGATCTAGTAGCTGCTAACAAATTTAAATTGCCAGTAATTTTCCAGCCAACTTATGCTTATAACGAAGTAGCTAACCATGCCGCCGCGATGGCGCTAGCGCTACATCGAGGAATTTATCAAGCTACCACTACTACGCGAGATGGTAAATGGATTCCAGCAACTCAAATCGCCGAAATTACATCTTTGCAAGATTCAACGCTAGGTGTAATTGGATGCGGTCGAATTGGTCAAACATTTATTAAGAAGATGCAACCATTCGTAAAAGATGTAATTGGATTTGATCCTGCAGTTACTGAAGCTATTCCTGGCGTAACCATGACAAAAAATCTTGATGAGCTATTAACAAAATGCAAAGTGATAAGCATGCATGCTCCATATATGCCATCAACGCATCACATGATCGGCAAGCGCGAATTAGCGCTTATGCAAAAAGGATCAATTTTAGTTAACGTTTCGCGCGGTGGATTGATTGACGAAGCTGCGTTAATGGAAGCACTTGAAAGCGGCCACTTAGATGGAGCTGGTTTGGATGTATTCGAGAAGGAACCGTTAGCCGAAGATGCACCAATTCGAAAAACTAAGAATTTACTGCTTTCGCCACATATAGCTTGGTACTCGAAAAGTTCAGGCCCTCGCTTAGTCGAATGGGGATTAATGGACGCTGTAAATTTCATTACAAAACAAACGATTAGTAATGGCAAATTCGCAGCTGGCCCATTCTAGGAATAAAGGAGATATGTAAATGGAAGAGATATTTGTGCCAGCACTTGGAATGGCGATGGATAACGCGATGTTGCTCGAATGGTTGAAACAGCCAGGCGATGTAGTAAACGCCGGCGATGTAATCGCCGTAATTGAAACTGATAAGACAACTTTAGATTTACCTGCTGAAACATCAGGAGTGCTCGGAAAACATAGATACGCCGCAAATGAAGAAGTGCCTGTCGGAAATACAATTGCTGTGGTGCTCGCACCTGGCGAAGTGGAGTAGTTAATGTCAAAACTAGATAAGAGCACTGCGTTATCGCTATTGCGTCAGATGATGGTGATCCGAGATTTCGAAGAGACCGCCGATAAATTATGTTTGCGCGGAAAAGTTCCGGGCGGAATGCATAACTCCTCCGGCCAAGAAGCGGTCGCGGTTGGTACTTTGTCTGCGATTGCAAAAGACGACGTTATTGCCACAACCCATAGATCTCATCACCACACTCTTGCAAAAGGTTATTCAGCAAAATCTGTTATGGCTGAGTTGTTCACTAAAGCAACTGGAATTTCACATGGTCGCGGTGGATCGATGCACTTAGCTGAAGTTACGGAAGGCCATTTCGGCGGCAATGGAATTGTTGGCGCTGGGGTTGGAATTGCAATGGGAGCTGCCCTTGGTATTCAACATATCGGCGATAAGAAAATTGCGGTTGGTTTCGTTGGTGACGGTGGTATGAACACCGGTAGAACTTGGGAATCCATTAACATGGCTTCGATTTGGAAGCTCCCGTTAATTATTTTGGTTGATAACAACCAATATGCGGTGGAAACTTTCGTAGGTCGAGTAACCGGCGGTGGCGATTTAGCTAAACGCGCATCTGGATTCGGATTGCCTGCTTACAACATTGATGGTCAAGATGTTCTTGAAGTTCGTAAGTATGTTTCCGAAGCCCGTGAGCGTGCACTTGCTGGCGAAGGTCCAACCTTCATAAATGCACTTACATATAGGTATTACGGCCATAACGTAGGCGAAAAAGGGCAATACCGAACTCAAGAAGAAATCGCTCAATGGCGAACCACTCAAGATCCAATCGATAAATTTACTGAAGTAGTTATCTCTTCTGGATTTGCTACTCAAGCTGAAGTCGAAGAACTGCGCGCTTCGGTTCGTAAGGAAATTGAAGAAGCCGTTGCTTTCGCCGAATCTTCACCAGAGCCAGAAATTGCATCGATCACCCAAGGGGTAGATTCAGGAAAGT